>JANOIJ010000089.1:0-12788 GCA_031407575.1 Gemmatimonadaceae bacterium
TTCATCAAGACGTATCTCCTCTACTCCGAGGAGTACGCGCGGCGACTCACCGATAGCACGACCTTTGGCTGGCGCGGCCTGGATCCAGCGGTGCTGCCGCTCATCGTGCAGCGCGCGCACGCGGCCAACCGGCGCGTCAGCACGCACGTCGAGACTGCGGCGGACTTTCGCAGTGCGCTCGCCGCGGGCGTGGACGAGATCAACCACCTGCCTGGCTTCCGCCCCGAGGGCAATGTGCTGGCCGGCTACGCGAAGCTCGACCGCCACCGGCTCACCGCGGCGGACGCGCGCGAGGCTCGGCGGCGCAATGTGGTCGTGGTCACCACCGTGAGCGAGGTGCTCGAGATCGCCGACGCGCGCGCACGGAGCATGATCGTCGATAACCTGCGACTGTTGCGCGACGCGGGCGTCAACGTCGTCGTTGGCAGTGACCGGTACAATACGAATAGTGCGACGGAGGTGTTCGGCCTGCGCGCGACCGGCGTGTTCAGCGACACGGCGCTGTTGCGCATGTGGAGCATGGCGACGCCGAGGGCGATCTTTCCAGGCCGGCGGGTTGGCAGTCTCGATGCGGGCCACGAGGCGTCGTTTCTCGTGCTGGCCGGCAACCCGCTTACGGATTTCGAGAACGTGCGTCGCATCCAGATGCGCTTCAAGGAAGGAGTGCTACTTCGTTAGCTTGGATGTCATCCCGAGCGAAGTCGAGGGAACCCAGACGACGCACGCTGAAGGCGCAGACACGACGCACGCTGAAGGCGCTGCAACTGCAGGGGGCGCGGTTGCGCGTTCACGAACGCGCGTCGACAAACGCTGGTACAGCGACGTCTGCGTGCGCGGTGTCTGCGCCTTCAGCGTTCGTCGTCTGGGCTGTGTTGCGGTTGCTGTCTGGGCTTTTAAGAAGGCGCGCCGTCGGGTTTAGACCCCGGTCGTCGTCGCTGCTGCCCGAACATGGTTCTCCCCGCCGTGGGATCGAGTTCTTCGTACATGCCGAGGAGGCCGATCACGGTACCATCCGTGCGCACGATCGGCACCTTTCCCGACCGCAGCCACTTGATGTCGCCATTCGGTGACTTCATGCGCTCGATGATGTCGAGCTGCGGGGTCCTGCTCGCCACGACGGCCTCGTCGTCCAGACGGTACTTCGCCGCCTGCGGCCTCCACGGCAGCCGCGGGTCGAAGTCCGTGATGCCGATGAGATCCTTGAGGTTCGACATTCCGGCGTCCTGCGCAAATTGCGTGTTGCCGCCGCCAAACTCGAACTGCGGGCCTATCTTCCAGAACAGTCGAGTCTTGCACGTTGGCTTGGACGCCTCGGAGACGTACTCAGCCAGTTCCGCCTTGAGCTCCTGCGCTGTTGCCGTCGGCCATCGCCGAGATCTCTCGCGCATGGCGGGATGCATGTCCGGCCACGACGCGTCCATGACCTGCTTGTACGCTGCGAGGATCGCGCGGAAATCGTCTACGGTTTGGTTCATGATGCCCGGTGAATAGCTGGACGAGATGTCGTTGGTCGCGCGACAAATTGTCAGTTGCCGCACTTCTGAGCAAGCGGATCAGCCTAGAACACTTCAACGCGTACGCCGCCGCCCACCTGGTCGAGGATGACGATCGTCTTCTTCTCTCCACTCGCGAGCGGAACGACGACCTTCAGAGGAGCGGTCGCCCAACCCGACACACCAACCGGCGTCTGCCAGATGCGCACGTCCCAACTGCCCACCGTGCTCTGGTAGAATGGCGCGCTGAGGCTGGTTGGCTGCGCCTGGTACGTAAAGGGAAACTGCCACGACACGGGCTGCTGAAAATCGGGTTGCGTGCGATACACCTGCAGCTCGCCGGCATTGGGCGCGAGATGCAGGACGCGAAGCTTCGTGGCGCCGGAGGGCACGACGCTGTTCGTGTCGTCGAGGGCCGCGCTGGCAACGGCGCCACCGGCAGCACGTACGGCGGCAATCGTGCGGAGCTCGCCAGTGGTCGTCGTGACGGACGCCGACGCCGAAGCACCGGCGCCGGTGGGTCGCAACACGAGCGCATGCGCACCAGGGCGTGCCGACGCGGTGCCGATGGAGCCGGCCGCCAGGGCCGAGATGGCCACGGTGCCATCGATCAGGACGTCCACAGGCGTGGTGAACGCGTTGATGACGCGCAGCGCGGGTACGTATGCACTGGGACCGCAGCACCGCGTGGAGTTGCCGACATCGCACGCCGCGAGGAAGGGCAGAAGCAGCAGCAGACGAATTTTGGACAGCATGACGTCCCACCTTGTATTCGGGTCGATCACTCTGACGACCCCGGGGCGGCAAGGAAGGTTCCCGGGGCGGCCGGTTAAGCCGACGCGATGAGCTCGAGACGATAGGCCAGGTCGCACTGCTCCGACAGCGTCGCGAACGACTCGGCGGCGACACCTCGCACCGGTACGAAGCCGAAGCGAACGTACAACGCGTTCGCCTCCACGAGCGCCGCGGCGGTCTCGAGCACCACAGCGCGCGCTCCCGTCCGCCGCGCTGCATCGACGACGCGCTCGAGTGCGCGACGGCCGATCCCGCGCCCGCGCGCGGCCTGTGTGAGATACAACTTCTTGAGCTCAATGACGCCGCCGCTCGCCGGCCGCCATCCGAGAACTCCGACTGGCTCGCCGTCCACGCTTTCGATCACCTCGAAGCATCCGCCGAGTGCGTCGTAGTGGAGCTCCAGGTCCGTGAGGTCGATGTCCGACGACCCGGGCAGCGCGTGCAGCCCGTACTCACGGAGCGCGCCGTCGATGACCCGCAGCACGATGTCGCAGTCGTCGTTGGTCGCGCGCCGGAAGGTTGTGTTCACGGAGTCGCATCTCGCTTCGGATCGATCGCTCGATCGAGCCGCGGAAGGACCTTGTCATACTCCGCCAGCAATCGGGGCTCGATCAGCGTGCAGTCGCCGAAGTAGACCGCCATCGACGACAGCAGGCCTGTCACATCCTGTCCGCCCGCCTTGGCGTACATCACCTGCGTGATGTCGCGCGTCGACGCGTCGAGCTGCCGCTGGATGGCGTAGACGTGCGCGATAGCCGTGGCCAGATCCGGATCGACGTAGGACAGTGCCTGCGTGGCCAACGCGAGATCCCATGCCGAGTACTCGAGAAATGCCGGATGCGTGCCCTTGAAGGGAAAGGGTTGATTCGTTCGAGCGCGTGGGTCCGCACGGAGGTACGCCCGAATCGCCTCGAGGTCGATCGCGTGGCGGTCCTTGACGGCCACCACCGCCTTCCGATTCTCCTGGAACTCTGATCGGAAGCGCTGCAGCGTCGCGTTCGCGAGGTCGCGATGCTCTTCGCGCTCGCGCCACTGCTCACCCATCAGGGCCAGGAACACACCAACGCCAATCAGCGCAACCTCCAGCACGACTCGGCGAATGGATGCTCGTGGTTGCGCGGGCGCGGCGACGCGTGGCTCGCCCGCGGCGCCAGCGTCTGCGTCATCGTCGAACCGCGTCATGGTGATGTCTCAGGCGGTGCAGGGAAGAATTCAGTTGCTCGCGGAATATCGGGAGGGGCCGTGAACAATATTGGCTGGATCGTCGGCGTTCCGTTGCCTCGGCACGTAGGCCGGATCTCGATCAGGCGGTAAACCCAGACGGCGAACGCTGGGAACGCTGACACGACACACGCTGAAAACGCTGGAACTGTTGGAACGACGAGGTGCAGATCCTTCGCTCAGCTCAGGATGACAGACGTCGACGCGTGCCAAGCTCGGCGCGCTTTCATTCCTTACAACGCAAAACGCAGGTCCTGCGGCTCTCTGCGTGCGCACTGTCAGCGTTCTCAGCGTTCGCCGTCTGGGCTTATCGACGTCTGGGCTTTGTTGTCGTCTGGGTTGCTGTCGTCTGGGTTTGTTGCCGTCCGGGCCTGTTGCCGTATGTTCGTGAGCCGCAACAGCCCGGATTCTGCACTCTTTGCGCAGGAGGGTCAATGACGCCGCACAGCTACGCCGCGCTCTACTACCCCTTCATCCACTTCAAGAACGACGACTGGCTGAAGCTCTCCGCACTCTACTGGGACCGGATGGGGCGCATCGTTCCAGCCACCTACACGCCCGACGACAGCCCCACCGTCAAGGCGCTCGGCAACTTTGTGGTGACGTTGGAGCCCGGTATGGTGCGGCCGGAGTTCGGCATCCGGTTCGTGGATTTCGTGGAGCGCAACGCGACCGCACTTCGCACCCGGTACGACATCGGGCTGCGCAGCGCGTGGAACGAATTGCCGGAATGGCGACGCCCGTCCGTCCGCGGCGGACCATCAGGACACGACAAACGACTGGGCTACGTCTATTTCGAGAAGATGTCGCCGGATCTCAGGCAGGTGATGCTCGACGCGAACATCGCCATGCTCGACGACCACGCGACCACGTGGATCGGGATGCACCCACTGCTGGCAGACGTGTACATGACCGCTCTGGCCGACCAACTCGCCGACGAGCGCAGCATGCATCCTCTCACCGATGTGACCATCCATCACCTCGCCATCGGCGGCGGGACCATCGATCGCGTCGCAGACGCACTGCTCCCGAAGGATGGCGTCGGCGCGTTGCCAGGAGAGACGGATACAGAGTCCGTTGCCGCGTGCGTCGCCATCGAGACGGTGTTGCCGAAAGGGCTTAGCCAGGTTCCCGTCGACCGGATCCTCGAGTTTCGCGAGCGATACCCAGAGGAACGCGGCAAGTTTCAGCAGTACATGCAGGGCTTCGTCGGCGAGCGGAGCTGGCTCGCAACCGCTCGCGATCGCAAGACGCTGGAAGACAGGCTTGCGGATGAATACGCAAAGAGCCTCACGCCGCAGATCACGGAGCTCAAGGAGAAGCTTCGCGACTGCCGCATCGACACCATCACGGGCGTGATGTCCATGAAGGTGGAGGTGCCGGGCATTGCCGTTGGCGCCGCGGCGCTGCTTGGCGTGGTCGCGGCGCCCGTGGGCATCCTCGCAGGTGTGGCGCTCGCCGTCATTCCCGTGCTGCGCGCAAGGAAGAAGGAACAGCAGGAGCTGCTGCGACAGCCACTCGCGTTCCTGCTGCACGCAGAAAAGGATCTGCAACCCGCGTCGGTCGCGACATCAATTTCGCTTGAGGCCAATCAACTGCGGCAACACTGATCTTTACGGATAGAGCCAGTACGGCGTGCTCGCCTCGCGGAACTCCGCCGCCTCCCTGTCCCACTCCGCAAGCACGGATGCGAGACGACCGCCCTCGATGCCGAGCCGCACCTTGTCCGAGCCCGTGAGCCGGTCGATCGTGCCCGTCCACGCGAAGTCGCGCGGATGCTGGCGGCGGATCTCGTCGATGAGCAGCAGCGACGTGCGCACCGGACGGTACGCCTGCCGATCCGTGATGACGAAGCGGATGGCCGGGATCGTCAGTCCCTTGTGCTTCGCAGCCGTTGGCAACACCGGCATCGTGATGGCCTCGAAGCGAATGCCAGGCAGGCGCATCTCGTTCATCACGCGCGCGACGTTCGCCGCGTTGAGCCACGGCGCACCGATCTGTTCGAACGGGCGATCCGTGCCGCGACCCTCGGTCAGCGTGGTGCCCTCGAAGTAGACCGAACCGGGATAGCTCGACAGCGCCGCCAGCGAGCGAAGGTTGGGCGATGGATTCACCCACGGCAGGCCCGTGTTGTCCTGCCACTGCGAGCGCCGCCAGTTCGCCACGCGCGCGATGATGAGGTCCGCGCCGATGCCGAACTTCTGGTTGAACATCATGGCGAGTTCGCCCACCGTCAGGCCGTGACGCGCCGGAATGGGATACATCCCGACGAACGACGTGAACTTCGGGTCGAGCAACGCGCCCTCGACGATCTCTCCGCCAATGGGGTTGGGCCGATCCAGGACGACGAACGGAATTCCCTTGCGCTTCGCCGCCTGCATCGAGAGCGCCATCGTCGAGACATAGGTCCACGTGCGCCCACCGACTTCCATCAGGTCGTAGACGAGCACGTCCACGTCCTTCAGCATCTCCGGCGTGGGGCCGCGATCTTCCGCGAGGTAGAGTGAATAGATGGGGACGCCCGTCTTCGAATCGATCTCGTCGCGGATAATCTCGCCGTCCATGACGGTGGCACGTATCCCGTGCTCGGGTGCCAGGAGGGCAACGAGCTTCAGGTCCTTGTGCTGTGCGATGAGATCGATGGCGGTGTTCCTCGCGCGGTCGATGGCCGAGTGGTTGGTGACGAGGCCGACGCGCTTACCGCGAAGCGCCTGCGGCACGTCCGCGAGGAACACCTCGAGACCCGGAAGGACCGGCGCTCCACCAGCGGACGAAGCGGGCACGGGAGATTGCGTCGACGCGCACGCGGCAAGCAGCAACAGGACAGGAACGACGGCTCTCATCGATTCTCTCGTTGATGTGATTTTGTCATCCTGAGCGCAGCGAAGGATCTGCACCTGCGTTTGCGAAGTGCAGATCCTTCGCTGCGCTCAGGATGACAGGTGAAGCTACCGGAGGGACGATGCCCTCGCGAACAGGGTGACCGAGTTCACGAGGCTCGGGTTGTGCCACGAGGAGTGATATCCACCCAAGACCCCAGCGTCCCGTGGCCACGTCGACATCAGCACGCATCCTCGCGCTCATCGTTCTCATCGTCCTCGCCTCCTGCAGCGCACCGACGTCGTTGAACGAGAAGTGTCCGGCGGGCGCCGTCTGCGAGCCCGCGCTCCCTGCGGATGTCGCCACGGCGCGCGCAACGTGGACGGCCAATCGTCCGGCGTCGTACGACTACACGCTCGCGCTGAGCTGCTTCTGTGGGCACGAGGTCAGGCGGCCTGTCCTGATCGCCGTCACCGGCACGACCGTGATGAGCAGGACCTATGCCGACGACGGGTCTCCGTATCCCGCGCAATTCGCGGCGTCCTTTCCGTCTATCGACGGACTCTTCGACCTGCTGGTCGACGCGAAGGCCCGCAACGCCGCACGCGCAGACGTGACGTACAATCCGACGTTGGGCTATCCGGTCCAGATCTCGCTCGACTACCGGACGCAGGTGGCCGACGACGAGCTGTTCTACACCGTGAGCGCATTCCGCGCGCGCTGACTCAGCGGGGCAGGCGGACCGTGACCAGCGTGCCCGCCTCGGCGGACGATCGCACGTCGATGCTGCCGCCGTGCGCGCTGACGATGCGCTCCACGATGTAGAGCCCGAGGCCGAGGCTGCCCGAGTCGCTTGCGAGGGATGCGTCGTTGGTGAGCCGCTTGAAGGGGCTGAAGAGCTCGCGCAGGTTCGCCGCCGGAATGGGCGGGCCGTCATTGTGCACGCGCAGCACGACGTCGGCCGCCTCACCCTGGGCCGACACACTCACCACGCCGCCCGGAGTGCCATGCTGGATGGCATTGCCGAGGAGGTTCGTGATGACCTGGCTCAAGCGCGCGGCGTCCCACGAGCCGCGCAGGTCGCCGGTTGCAGTCTGCTGCACGACGGATGTGGGTCGCGCGACGGACATCTCGTCAACGGCATGCCGCAGCACCGTGGTGAGATCGACGTCCGCGCGCGCGATCGGCACGCCTGCGCCCAATCGTCCCGTGGTGAAGTCGAGCAGGTCGCCCACCATCCGGCTCATGCGCCGCGCGCTATGCGCGATACGCGTCGTCAACGTCTGGTGAGGCTCTGGGAGCTCAGCGGTGTCGAGCATGAATTGCGACGCCATGAGTACTGCGCCGATCGGCGTGCGCAGGTCGTGGCCCAGGATGGCGACGAACATTTCCCGTGATCGGTCGACGTCCCCAGTGTAGCGCGTGATGGATTCCGCGAGCGCCTGGTCGATCGCTTCGTTGAACCGCATCAGGTCCTCGATGTCCTCCTCGGCGAGGCTGCCGTTGGCCCTGGTCCACAGCCGGATGACGCTGGCCCGCAGCGCGCGATACTCCGACACCATCTCGCCGACCGTGAACCCGCTCTCCGCGCGCCCCGAGCCGTGCACCTCGGCGGCGGTGTCGCCGTCGGTTGGCGTGGCGTTCCCCTTGGACTTTTCCACCTGTTCGGCGTCAGTCTGCGGCGTCCGCAGGTCGGCCACGATGTCCATGAGCATCGCCGACGCGTGATCGCGCAGCGCAACCAGGTCCATCGTCTTGCCGACGGGACCGCACGATTCCGCGAACGTCACCCATTCGACGAGAATGGGCTCGATGTTCGTCGAGATGAAGTCGGCGAGCCTCATTGATGGCACTGTGTCATTGCGTGTCGGATTGGAATGCGCAGGGGAGTTTGCGAGGGTGCAACCGACCTCTCCAATGCGAGGATCGATCCAGCAACGGCGAGCTCGAGCGTCTGCCAACCGGGAGAGGCGGTATTAGCGTGGTGCTCGCGGCAACGCCGCCTGCATGACCCGGGGCACCAGCTGCTCGCGGATCGTTCGCCACACGCTGTACTGTCCGTAGTTGCCCGCCGTCGTGCCGACCACCAACTCGAGCTCGGGGATGACGACGACAAATTGCCCGCCGTTTCCGCCGGCCTCGTACGTCTGAAACGACCGCGTCCCAACTTTCAGCACGTGGCGGTGCCAGGCGAATCCATCGTCCGATCCGTCCGCTCGATTGACCTGATGCGCGGTGGATTGCCGCGCCCACTCCTCGCTCAGCAAGCGAACGCCGTTCCAGCGACCGCCGTCGAGATACAGCTGCCCGAACTTCAGGAAGTCGCGCGACAGCATCCGCATGCCCCCGCCGGAGTACGCTTCCCCCAACGGCATCAGGTTGACGGCGTAGTGTTCGATCTGCAGTGGTCGTGCGATGTGCTGTTCGAAGAACTTCGGCAACCAACTGCGCGTCGCCTCACCGATGATGCGTCCCACCATGTTGATGCCCGCCGAGCAATAGGCGTAGGTCGTTCCCGGGGGATGCGCGACGGGCAGCGCGAGGAAGAACGCATACCAATCATTCTCCACGCGTTGCGACTGCATTGTGTCTTCGTTGCCTGGCGACGCATCGTCGTCGTCGTTACACGCGAGCCCGGACGTGTGCGTGAGCAGCTGGCCCACGGTGATTGGAGTCGCACCGACGCGCGTCGCCATGGTGAATGCCGCCCCGCGATGCATCGCGACGCCCGCCATCACGGACGTCATCGTCTTCGATCCCGACCTCAGGTCGTGCGGCTGATCGACGCTGTAGCCCATGAAATATTCGTCGAGCACGAGGCGCCCTCGTTTCGCGACGAGCAGCGAGTGCAGGCGCGGCAGGCTGTCGTTCAACGGATCCGCGGCCACGAGGTCACGGACGATCTCCTGCAACGCAGTCTCGTCGACGCCCACGGCAGTCGCACGCGCGACGCGCCATCCGTCCGTCAGATCGGTGGGCCGACGATGGTCGTACGGCGCGAGTGAGGGAGACCGTGGCACGAGCCCCACCGCCTGTTCGCGCGTCCGCGGATGCAGCACGATCGGGCTGCCGAAGTCGAACGCAATGGCGCGCTGCGCCGAGTCGTACGACTGCCGATACTGTACCTTGCCGGTCCTCGGCACAATGAACGCGACGTTGTCGCCATCGCGCTCGACGCGGTACCAGCCAGCACGTCCCGGCCAATTGACCTCGGGGTTCCGAAAGATGCCGCGTAGCACACCGTCGGCAGCGCGAGTGACGTTGAGGTAGAGCGGAAAGCGCTCCTCGAGCGGACGAACCTCGCCGCGCCAAACACCGGCGCCTGTCGCACGAAAGTGCACTGGTGTCGAGAACGCACCATTGAATCCGTTGGGCTGGATCCAGAAGCCGAGGGGCACGGTCGCGGTCACCCAGGCCTTGAGCGTGCCTTGGCCACCGGGCAACCGCAGCACGACGCTATCGCCCGACTGTTGCGCCGTCGCTTCGAACCCGGCGACCCGCATCGTCCAGCGCTGCGTGTCTCGTGTGAGCAGGATCGTACCGCGCACCTGTGGTCCGAGCATGGCCTCCGCGCCCCAGAGGCCGAGGAGGTCGTCGCCGGCTTTTGCCTGCGCGGGCAGGCGACTGGCCACAAGGCTCAAGACGACAGCGATGACGTGCGTGTGGCGAAACCTCATGCTCACTCCGTGCGTTGGTGTGATGCACGACGTGAGACGTCGCGCACCTCTGAAGCTGACACAGTGCCTCGTCGGCGTCTTGTACGCATGCAACATCGGAATCGCATGAGCGTCGGATCGCCGGGTCACCAATCCCTTCCTTTCGGAGCCTTTTACGGGCGGGTCGACGTGCGACATCGCACGCCGGGCATCGAGGTCGCGGTCCTCGACGCCGATCCGCACCGCGTGGTGGAACGTCATACGCATGACGACGCGCATTTTGTCTTCGTGCTCGACGGACTCTACGTCTCGAGCGCCGCCGGCGCCGCGCCGGTGAGCAGCGGGCCAGCGCTGATCTACAATCCGGCGGGCACCACGCATCGCGATCGATTCGAGGCGCGCGCGCGGGTCGTCGAGGGACGGTTTCTCACGCTCAGCATCGCTGCGGGCCTCATGGATGCCGCCGAGAGCGGCGCGCGCACACTGGAAGGCGCAAGCGCGTTGCGCGACGCCGGTGCGATCGCCGTCGCCGAGCGCCTCGTGCGCGAGTGTCATGTGCATTCGCGCGACGCCGCGCTCGCGCGGGAGTCGCTTGCGCTCTCGTTGCTCGCGGTGGTCAGTCGTGCACGGCTGTCGGACGCGTCTTCACCGCCCGCATGGCTTGCCGTCGCCCGTGAGCTACTCGACGATCGGTGTTGCGATGACGTCCGCATCGCCGACGTCGCGCAGACGGCCGGTGTTCATCCGGTCCATCTCGCCCGCGTGTTTCGTCGGTATCTCGGATGCACGCCTGGTGACTACCTGAGACGGCGACGCCTCGACCGCGCTCGGGTCCTGCTGCGCGAGACGAGGCGTTCGCTGTCCGACATTGCGTTGTGCTGCGGCTACGTCGACCAGAGCCATTTTGCGACGGCGTTCAAGATCGATACCGCCCTCACGCCGAGCGCATTTCGGCGGCGCTGGTCGCCGTAACGCTCAGGCCATCTTTGCCTGCAGCCGCTGGTCGATGCGGTCGAGGAAGTCCTCGGTATTGAGGTACGGCGCCTTCGCGTCGATCAGCACTGCGAGATCCTTTGTCATCTCGCCCGACTCCACCGCCTCGATGCACACCGCCTCGAGCGCGTGCGCGAACGCGATGAGCTCATCGTTGCCATCGAGCTTGCCGCGGTGCGCCAGGCCGCGCGTCCACGCGAACACCGACGCGATGGGATTCGTCGACGTCTTGTTCCCCTTCTGGTGCTCGCGATAGTGGCGCGTCACGGTGCCGTGCGCCGCCTCGGCTTCCATCGTCTTGCCGTCCGGAGTGAGGAGCACGCTCGTCATGAGGCCGAGTGACCCGAAGCCCTGCGCGACGATGTCGGACTGGACGTCGCCATCGTAGTTCTTGCACGCCCAGACGTAGCCGCCTTCCCACTTGAGCGCGCTGGCCACCATGTCGTCGATGAGGCGATGCTCGTAGGTGAGGCCCCGCTTGTCGAACTCCGCCTTGAACTCGTCGTTGAACACCTGCTCGAAGATGTCCTTGAAGGTGCCGTCATACGCCTTGAGGATCGTGTTCTTCGTGCTGAGGTAGACAGGGAAGTTGCGCTGGAGGCCGAAGGTGAGACTCGCGCGCGCGAAGTCGCGGATGGAATCGTTGAAGTTGTACATCCCCATCGCGACGCCGCCGTCGGCGCCGAACTTCGCCACTTCATACTGCGTCGGCTCACTGCCGTCGGCGGGCGTGTAGGTCATGGTCACTGTACCGGCCTTTAGGACCTTGAAGTCGGTGGCCTTGTACTGGTCGCCGTGTGCGTGACGGCCGACGACGATCGGCTTGGTCCAGCCCGGCACGAGGCGCGGGATGTTCGACATGATGATTGGCTCACGGAAAATCACGCCGCCGAGGATGTTGCGGATGGTGCCGTTGGGGCTCTTCCACATCTTCTTGAGCCCGAACTCCTTCACGCGCGCCTCGTCCGGCGTGATGGTCGCGCACTTCACGGCGGCGCCGTGCTTCTTCGTCGCGTTGGCGGAGTCGATCGTGACTTGATCGTTGGTGGCGTCGCGGTGCTCGATCCCCAGGTCGTAGTAGTCGAGCTGGATGTCGACGTACGGGAGGATGAGCTTGTCCTTGATGAACTTCCAGATGATGCGGGTCATCTCGTCGCCATCCATCTCGACGAGCGGGTTCGCGACTTTGATCTTCGCCATTATCGGTCCGGTTCTGAGGTTGGCGAAAAATAGCGCGCGTCAGGCCTGACAGCAGTGCTCAATCGACGATCGTGATCGTCGCCAGCTGCTGAGTGGAGCGCTCGACCATGTGCAGGCGAGCGCCGGGGAGCAGGCGCTCATGCGGCGCGTCTGCCGCGAGGAACGCAACCGTCGCAACGGAAGGCGAGCCCTGTTCGCGCGGTGAAGCGTGAAAACGGCAGACCAGCTGCCAGACGTGCTCGGGAGTGTCGAACCAGGCGGGTCCGGTGTTGCGCGTGAACGCGGGCAGGGCGCGGCGCACCTGCTCGTCGGACCAGGCAATTCGCGCGAGATGTTCTTTCGGTGCTTCGGACATTGGTGTGGGTCGCGTCGAGATCTCAGTGGTGCGAGTGGGCGCGCGGTTTGGAGAACACGATAGGAGCCGATGAAGCGGATGTCTCGGATTTGTTCCGTGTGCAGCGTCGGGGTCAGAGTCGCGCGTGATTTTGATCCCACGCGCGGGAAATGGGCACGGTTGGGGGTCAGAGTCGGGGTCAGAGTCGCGCGTGATTTTGATCCAACCGCAGGGAATCGAAAAGGACCCTGACACCCGGCGCTGACCCTGACTCTG
>JANOIJ010000110.1:0-5368 GCA_031407575.1 Gemmatimonadaceae bacterium
GCCGGTCGCGGGGCAGGCGCTGTGGCTGGTGCCGGTGTGCTGCCCCCGCATCCGGCGAGGAGCAGCGCGAGTACCGTTGTCATCCTGAGCGCAGATCCTTCCCTTCGACTTCGCTCAGGGCATGCGCTGCGCTCAGGATGACAACGGTACTCGCGCTGCTCCTCGCCGGATGCGGGGGCAGCACACCGGCACCAGCCACAGCGCCTGCCCCGCGACCGGCATCGCCGACCGCCCGCCTCGTCCCGCAGCCTGCGTCGCTCGTGGCCGACGCAGGCGAACCGTTCGTCATCACCGCGGCGACGAGCATCGTCGTCGACGCGGGGAACGCGGAAGCCGCACGCACGGCCGAGCTGCTCGCGGCGATCATGCGCCCGTCCACGGGGTTTTCATTTCGCGTGACGACCACCGATGCCCCCAACAGCATCACCCTGCGCATCGACGCCAACCGTAGCGCACTCGGCGCCGAGGGATACGAGCTGACGTCGGCGGCGGGCGCGGTGCGCGTCGTAGCGCACCAGCAGGCGGGACTCTATCGCGGCACACAGACGCTGCGACAACTGCTGCCGTTCAACATCGAGTCGCACATGAACAGCGACGCGAAAGCGCGGTGGGCGATACCCGCGGTGACGATCGCCGATCAGCCGCGCTTCGCGTGGCGCGGCGCGATGCTCGACGTCGCGCGGCACTTCTTCACCGTGAGCGAGGTGAAGCAGTTCGTGGACCTGCTGGCGTTGTACAAGATGAACACGCTGCACCTGCACCTCGCGGACGACCAGGGCTGGCGCATCGAGATCAAGTCGCGTCCGCAGCTCGCGAACATGGGCGGCGTGACGCAGGTGGGAGGCGGGCCCGGCGGCTTCTTTACGCAAGCTGACTACAGCGAGATCGTGCGCTACGCCGCGGAGCGATACATCGTGGTGGTGCCCGAGATCGACATGCCCGCACACATCAACGCGGCGCTCGTCTCACATCCGCAGTTGAGCTGCGGCAAGCGTCCCGCCGCGTTGTACACCGGCACCGAGGTTGGCTTCAGCGCGTTCTGCGTCGACAGTGCCGGCACGTACGCGCTCATCGAGGACATCGTGCGCGAACTAGCCGCGATCACGCCCGGACCGTACTTCCACATTGGCGGCGATGAAGTGCAGGCGTTGACGCCAGCGCAGTACAAGATGTTCATCGAGCGCGCGCAGGACATCGTGAACCGCCACGGTAAGCAGATGGTGGGCTGGGACGAGATCCACAAGGCGACGCTCAAGCCATCATCGCTCATCCAGCACTGGGCCGACGATTCGCTGGCCAGTTCGCTGGGGTACGGCGGCAAGGTGATCATGTCGCCCGCGAAGCGGATGTACCTCGACATGAAGTACACGGCGTCGACGGAGCTGGGGCTCAGATGGGCGGCGTTGATCGAGCTTCGCGATGCCTACGACTGGGACCCTGCGACATACATGAAGGGCGTCCCCGAGCGGAGCATCATCGGACTGGAGGCACCGCTGTGGTCGGAGACGGTGCGCAACATCACGTCGGCGCAGTATCTGATGATGCCGCGGCTGCCGGCAATCGCCGAAGTGGCGTGGACACCGCAGGCGGTACGGTCGTGGGAGTACTTTCGTGAGCGCATCGCGGGCCATGCGCCGCGCTGGCACCTGATGGGGGTGAACTTCTACCGGTCGCCACAGGTGGATTGGTGATCACTCCTGTTCCTGTGACGCTCGAGGGGAACGGCATTCGTCTCGAGCCGATGACCGCGGACCATGCCGACGCGCTTGGTGTGGCGGCAGCGGATGGCACGCTGTGGGAGCTGTGGTACACGACGGTTCCCGAGCCAGCCGGCCATGCGAAGTACATCGCCGAGGCGCTCGCGGGCCGCGATGCGGGCACGATGCTGCCCTGGGTGGTTCGCGAGTTGGGCACGGGTGCCATCGTCGGCACCACGCGCTATCACGACATCATCGTACCGGTCGATCGCGTGGAGATCGGCTACACGTGGTACGGGTCGAGCTGGCAGCGCAGCCACGTCAACACGACGTGCAAGCTGCTGATCCTCACGCACTCATTCGAGACGCTTGGCTGCAAGGTGGTGGGGCTGCGCACGGACAACTTCAACTTTCGGTCGCAGCGCGCCATCGAGGGGCTCGGGGCCAAGAAGGATGGAGTGATCCGTCACAATACGGCGCGGCGCGACGGTACGGTGCGCGACACGCATATGTACAGCATCCTGGATAGCGAGTGGCCGGACGTGAAGCGGCATCTCGCGCTGCGGCTTGCACGTCACGCGTAAGCGCAGTTTGCCGTTTCGAGCGCTGCGTGCGCCTCGGACGCACCGTCGGGGAGAGTGATAACCCTTTTTTGAAGCAGACCGAGCGCCGACATGAGGCGTTGCCTCACGGTGCGCTGGAGTCGCGCTTCTGACGACGCAGGAGGTTGTTTTCCCATTTCACCGGTACACAGCTGCGTGGAGCCGTGCCAGCCATACTGACAATGCTGTCGACGGCGAACGCGAATTGGCTCACTCCCATGTGACCATATGATTCTGGCCCAGTCATTGTGCCATGAAAACGCACATGGTATGTGGGATTCCCATAGCTATCCTGCTTGGCTTCGCCTGTGACTTGAACCCGGTCCTTTCTGTGGTAGCTGTTGAATGTTGCCCATGCCTGCGGCTCGTAAGGCAGCCACGACAGTGAATCTGCCGGAAGCATCCAATTGTCGTTTGCGCACGGTACAAAGCGGCTCGACTCGAAGCCCGGTGTGTAAAAGCCCGTGAAGACGCGCTGCTCGGAGCGTATTGGGCGGGGATCGCACCCGTTGTGGTCGACGACAACGGTCGTGTCGATCGTCGCGGCGGCGCGAACGAAGAAGTGGAGGGAGATCTTCGCACCTGAGCGTGCCATGGGCCGCGCGGTCGGGCATACCACCTGGACGTGCACGCTGTCCTCCGGCAGGCTGTCCAACAGGTAGCGTCCCGGACCTATCCGTTTCGATTGGACGCTGTTGAGCATGGATCGGCTGCCGGGCGAATGCGGTATGGTCGCCATCACCACGAATGGTCGAGGCATCTTGCCGGGGGTGGTATCCACCACGGTGACTAGAATCGCCCCACCTCTCGACGGATTCTGCGCGACAGCGACTGTGGCGGACATGCTCAATATCAGCAACCATCTCATACATCACCCCACGATCGGCGTGTCTGCGGCGGAATCGTTCGTCAAAAACTACGGCCTCAGCGGAACGTGAACTCCAGGTCGACATACTGTCTTACCGCCATCCGTGCCAACTCAGCCGGCCGGTATCGTAGCGCGAGGAGACGCGTACGTACGACATCGGCCGTGGCAACCAGCATTCGCGACGGCAGCGAGATCGATTCAGGTTCCACATGCCCGGCTGTATCGACCGCGAAGCGCACGCGCACGGACCTCCCTGGCGGCAGCGCTCCGCGTGACGAGTCCGGGAGCGTGAGGACGGTGACCGCGATCGATGTGAAAGCAGCACAGGAGACATCTTCAACGTTGTAGGGCTTCGCGAGCGTTGGCGCGCGAGGCTCGGGTGATGCGCGACCAGCGCTTCCCGCGGCCACCGCGACGTCATGGGCCAAGAAGGCGAGCGTCTCCGCATCCATGTCGTACTGCCGCCCCGCATGCGCACAATCGTTGAGTTGGACGGACACCTTGGCACGCCCGCGTGAATCCGTGACGCGCGCCTTGAGCGTGACTGTACCAACCCCGAGTGCTGGAATGAACGTGGCCGATTCACCGTCGCTCCGGGTTATGCTCCACGTCTTGAAGACTTCCTGCACGCGTGCGGCCCAGCGCGCGGCGTCGCTAGCGCGAGCGTACAAGTGCGATGGGCCACGACGGCCGGGCCAGCCGGCGTCGAGCGGTACAAGCTCGACCCAGCCGTTGCTGCGCGCGTGCACGGACATCGGCGCTCGCAAGGATACCGTGGTGCGACTCACGGCCCCGACACTATCGGAATAGCGAGCCGTTGTCGCGAGCGGCACGACGCCCGAGTCGCCGCAGGTGGACGGAATGCTTCCAGTCGCACCGAGGATTGCCGCTCGTGTGTATGCGCCGGAGTTCGACGAGCCGGTCGCACCGTCACCCCACCATCGCCCGGTGGTTGGCCTGATGAGCACATGCAGCCACGAGTTCATCCGCGTCTGTGGCGGGATCGTTGACACGCAGCGCCGGATTTTTGCTGCCGCGCGTTCCTCGGAGTATCGATAGATCGCCACGCGCTGCTCTTCGAAGTGGCCCGGCAGCGGTGCGACTGTGCCGGGCGGCGAGCGATAGAAGCGCACGCCCGGTAGCGCAAGCACGAACTCGTGCATCGCGTCGCAGAGCCGAGGGTCGCCAACTTCGCGATGACAGGTCAGTGTGATACTCGCGCTTGGCACGCGCTGCTTCACCGCGCCATCGGCCTCGACGTACGTCGTCCGGAGGGGCACGAGTGCGATCGTGGAGTCCGTGACGTCGAGCGCCACGAAGTTCGAGTCGCCACGCGACTCGACGGCAATGATGAATCGTCCGTTCCGCGAGCCCATCCGGTAGCTCCCGCCCCGGCCGGCGAGATTCGGACACAGTCCAACCGGCGGGACACCGAACACCTGCACGAACAGCGTGTCGTTGATCCAACGCTCGCGCTTGTCCAGCCCATACCCGGGACAGTGCGGCGTCGACGCATTGATCGAGTAAATGATGGATGACTCGGCGCCGTTGTACCCTTCGCCGTCTTGCACGGAGATGGTGACCTTGCTGGGCTTCACCAGCGGCGCGACGCGCCGTTGCAGGAGCACCGAGTCGAAGGCGCTGATGAGCGTCGTGTCGATGGTGCGGTAGGACAGTCCCACGACGCTCGTGTCCGACCAGTAAAGGAAGAGCGGGAGCACGAGGTCGGTGCCCCGGAAGCGCGCGTCGACGAGGAATGTGATTGCGCCAGGCTCTGAGCGATAATGCCACCGCTCACGTGGTTGCCGAGCTTGGATGTACGCGGAGATGGTGTCGCGTGTCGGCGAGTCGAGCCCTGCGTCGAGCACGGACGACATCGCCTTTAGAATGGCGGGCAGCTCGTCGCGCACACGCGCGTAATGCGGCGAGATCGTGTCGCGCGGGAAGCGGCTCTGCGCGCCTAGGCCTTGACCAACGCCAGTGAGAGCCAAAGTGGCGACGAGGATCGACGCGCGGGCGTCGGACCACCTGAGTCCGTCATACAGGTCGAACATGCCGCGCACCATATCCATGAAGGCTCTTCGGTGATTTGTGTGGGTAAAATCAACCGTGTTTGACGACCTGCCACGGGTTGGTGTCATAGGGGAATGGGTGGCTTGCGGGCCTCCGATGGAGCCCTGAAGTTCGTGCATGTCTTCTCG
>JANOIJ010000116.1:0-13761 GCA_031407575.1 Gemmatimonadaceae bacterium
CAGAGTAAGGGTCAGAGTCGGGGTCTGACCCTTACTCTGACCCTTACTCTGACCCTGCGCTCGAAGGGTACGCTGAGCCGACGGCGGCACCGACAGCTCAATGCTCGTAGTTACTTCATCACCATAAGACCCTTGACGGTCGCTTCGGTGTTGTGCCCAAACCGAATCCCATAGATGCCGTCGGTCGACTTGAGCTTGCCCGCACCAACTACCGCGGACTTGTCGTAGCTCCCCACCACCTTGCCGTTGATCGCGCACTCCACCTTGTCGCCCTTTACCGACACTGCGATGTCCTGCGTCACGGGTGCGCCCTTCGCCGCCGCCTTGTTCACCGCCGGATTGGTCTCGCCTCGCCCATTCAGCTGGAACGACGCCGGCGCAAAGCCGCGCACGATGAACTTTCCGTCGCCGTACGCCGCGCAGTACAGGTAGCTCGCGTTCTCTGTTCCGAGATCGTTGCCGCCGATCATGATGCCGTACGGGTGCGAATGGTTCAGGAGGTTCATGTACGCGGGCTCGGTGAACGTCGCCATCACCGTGTAGTTGCCGCTCGCCTTGTTGGACGGATTCCAGTACGCCAGCGCGGGGCCGGTCGTCACCTTGAGGAGGTCGCCCTCCTTGGACAGCTTCGAGTTGTCGAGCTTCAGGCCGGCAGCGGCTTCCTTCGCATCCACTTGTCCCGTCCAACCTGCTACTGAAATGCCTCCGCCGGCGACCTTGTTCGAGGTCTCGGTCATGCCCTGGGCCGAGCCGGCCTGCGGGACGAGTACGATGGCAGCGGCAAGTGCGGAGCCGAGTATACGACGCATGGTGTCCTCTCTAATTGAAGGGTGGCTGGTTCCCTAATATGCCGGGCGGCAACCGTTCGGCCAGCTAGGCTACGTCCGGAAAATGTCCGGAATGGGCACAGCCGAGACCGCTCTCCGCGCCTCCGGGCGGGCACTCCTTATGCTCAACGGGAGTTCGCCGGACGGGCGTGCGCCAGTGCCACGCTCCTCGCCCGGCAGACCGTCACGCATCGAGAGGACGCGACATCATGGCGAAGCCGAAAGAGAAGCCAAAACCCACCGAGCTGAACGGCATGCCAGGCGGCCAGGGCGGCAAGGGCCAGTCCGGCACCGATCAGGGCAAGACCGACAGCGCGAAGAAGAAGCAGGGCGGCTACGGCTCGACGGGTGCAAAAGGGTCGGGCGGCACAGGCTCATCGCAGGGCTCTGGTGGCGGCAGCGGGGGCACGCACGGCTGAGTAGCGCCCGTCGTCGTCGCGGAACACCGCGTTCCTCGTATGTTTCCGCATGATGACAACCGAACTCGACGCCTCACACGACGCGGCGCGCGTCTACATCTACACCAGTGTCGCCGAACGCGGCGCGCCGCCTACGAGTAGTGCGCTCGCGTCGCACCTCGGCATCTCGCGCCACGATGCGCTCAACGTCCTCAGGACGCTCGGCGCCGAGCGAAAGGTGATCCTCGATGACGGCGGCGAGGTGCGCATGTGCGGCCCGTTCTCCGCGGTGGCCACGCGTTTTCGCGTGCACGGAGCGCACGCCTCCTGGTGGGCCAACTGCGCCTGGGACATGCTCGGTGTACCTGCGTCGCTCGGCGTCTCGGCGCGGGTCGAGACGTCGTGCGCGTGCTGTGACGAGCCGGCCACCATCGCGGTGGACGCGGAGTCGGGGCCCGCGAGTATTGAAGGGCTCGTGCACATCCTGCTTCCCGCCCGGCGCTGGTACGACGACATCGGCTTCACGTGACGCAACATGCTCTTCTTCCGGTCGGAGGATCATGTGGAGAGCTGGTTGGTGCGTCGGGGCGTCGCGCGTGGCGCCGTGCTGACCCTGGCGGAGACGTGGGCGCTGGCGCGGGCGTGGTATCCGGATCGCCGGCGCGCGGAGTGGCGGCCGAGATCCATCGCGGAGTCGCAGGTAATTCTCGATAGCCTGCCGCTGAATCCGGGACAGGAGTTCTGGACGCTCCGTTGAGCGCAGGGGCTCGAAAGGTACGATCAACGGCAGCCCGTGCGGGAGCGGCTGCGCTGGCTCGTCCAGATATGTGCAGACCGGTCTCGCGCATGCATCGGCGGGCTCCGTAGTTTGGGCCTCGTACGCCGCCCCGTCATCGACATCACCGGAGCCATCCGTGGACAATCCTGAAGACCTGCTCGACGCGCTGCAATCGGAACTCGTCTTGCCGGCAGAGGAAGCGGAAACACTCTCCGGCGGCGCCGTGGATCGCCGCGAGTTCATGTTCATGTCGCTCGTCGCCGCGGCGACCACGGCGTTCGGCGCGCAGGCCGTGCGCGCGCAAGGCGTCACGGCGCCAGGAACCGCACCCGCGACGCTCCCGCAGCAACCGCCGGTCGTCCCGTTGCCACTCGGCAACGGCGAGCCATTGGCCGAGCAGTTCATGCCGTACCCGGGTGGCACCGGCGCGCTGATGGAGAAGCTCGTCAAGGAGCGCGGCGCGCGCGCCTTCGAACGAACGGAGTTCCGCGCGCAGGCCTGGAGCGGTGCGGTGCCAACGTCGGAGGAGGCGATCGTCTTCCTCCCCGCACACCGGCTCGCCGCGCTCATCAAGGCACGCAAGATGACGTCGGTCCGGTTGACGACGATGTACCTCGAGCGGCTCAAGCGGCTCAATCCAACCCTGCTGTGCGCCGTCACCATCATGGAGACGCAAGCGCTTGCCGAGGCGGCCCGCGCGGATGCGGAGATCGCCGCGGGCAAGTATCGCGGTCCGCTGCACGGACTGCCCTATGGACTGAAGGACCTGTTCAACACGAAAGGCGTCCCGACGACGTGGGGCACGGCGGACTTCGAGACGCGCATCATCGACGAAGACGCGGAGGTGGTGGTTCGCCTGCGCAATGCGGGAGCTGTGCTCATGGCGAAGCTCTCCACGGGACTGTTTGCGCAGAACGACCAGTGGTTCCGCGGTCGCACGAACAACCCGTGGAACCTCACGCAGGGCTCCAGTGGATCGTCCGCCGGCCCCGCCTCGGCCACCGCGGCGGGGTGCGTCGCGTTCAGCATCGGCACGGAGACGCAGGGGTCCATCGTGTCACCGGCCATTCGCTGCGGGCTGAGTGCCCTGCGTCCCACGTTCGGACGCGTGAGCCGGCATGGCGGCATGGTGCTCGCGTGGTCGATGGATCGCGTCGGGCCGATCTGCCGCACCGTGGAAGACTGTGCGATGGTCTTCAGCGCGATTCACGGCGTGGACACGAAGGACGCGTCGACGCTGACGATGCCGTTTGCGTTCGACCGGAACATCAAGCTCGCATCGTTGCGCGTGGGTGTGGATCCGAACGCGCCGAAGGAGTTGGTGGACAAGCTGAAGGAGCTCGGCATGAAGACGAAGGACATCGGCGCTCGGCCTACGGTGCCGGGCCTCGTGAGCGGCCTGAACGTGGAGTACGCCGCGGCGTTCGATGAGTACGTGTTGCGGAAGGCGAAGGAGACGGGGCTCGATCTCACGACGCTGCCGGAGCCGGGTGCGCGCACGGGCGCCGCGGCCAATGCACCGGACGGCACACCGCCGACGGGCACGCCGAGTCCCATGGCGCCGGCTGATTGGAATCCGCGCTTCGTGACGGGGCGGATGACGCGCGCACTCGACTTCATGCAGTCGCAGCGGCGGCGCTACGTGATGATCACGAAGTGGGGCGAGTTCATGAAGGACCTCGACCTGTTCATCGCGAGTCCGACGGCGGATACCTTCGCGAACGCCCAGACGGGGCACCCGTGCGTGGTGGTGCCGTACAAGTTCGACGTCCCCGTGGTCCAGGGCGGTGGGGGAGGACGCGGCGGTGGTGCGGGCGGCGCGGCCGCTGCCACACCGGTGCCGGCACCGGCGGCGGCGCTCAATCCCCAACCTATCTGCGCTGTCATCACCGGTGCGCTTTACAACGATGACCGGATTCTCGGAGTCGCGCACCAGTTTCAGGTGCACAACGACGTGGTGAACAAGCACCCGTCTCTGTAGCCCCTTGTCATCCTGAGCCACAGGCGAAGGATCTGCACCTCCGCGGTCGACGTGCAGATCCTTCGCTTCGCTCAGGATGACAACCGCTCAACGCTCAGGATGACAAACCCTGAATCCGCTTCGCCGTTCGTTCCACCTCGGCCATCACGCGCAACAGGTTGCCACTCCAGATCTTGTCGATCTGCTGTTCGGTGTATCCCCGACGCACCAGCTCTTTCGTCACGTTGATCGACTCCATTGCGCAGTTCCACCCGTCGACGCCGCCACCGCCGTCGAAGTCCGAGCTGATGCCGACGTAGTCGAGGCCGATCAGCTTCACCGCATAGTCGATGTGATCGACGAAATCCTTCACCGTCGCACCGGGAGCAACTGGATAGCGCTCGTTGAGCGCTCGCTGACGGTCGTCATACTGCTTGCGCCGCTCAGGCGAGAGCCGAGCGACCTGTGAATCGACCGCCGCCGCGCCGAAGCCCGCGCCGCCCGCACGACCCGTGACACTGCACGACGGACCCGGCGTCCCAGCGGTCGGGCCGCGCGCGGCACCACCTGCGCCACCACGACCGCCCGCGCCACCGCCCCTGCCGCCCTGCGCCGGCGCGATGGCGAACTCCTGATTGAGGGCCGCCAACGCCGCCGAGCGCGCGGCCGCGCCGGCCGGGTCGCACTTCAGGTAGCTGCGGAACGCGACCATCTGCACGACGCCACCGTTCTTCGCCAGCGCCTTGAGCTGCTCGTCGTCCAGGTTGCGCGAGTGATTGCACAGCGCACGCACCGACGAGTGCGACGCGATGATCGGCGCCTTGCTGATCGCGAGCGACTGCATCATCGACTCCTTCGACGGATGCGAGATGTCGATCATGATGCCCCAACGGTTCATCTCGGCGATCAC
This sequence comes from Gemmatimonadaceae bacterium, assembly GCA_031407575.1. Taxonomy (GTDB): domain Bacteria; phylum Gemmatimonadota; class Gemmatimonadetes; order Gemmatimonadales; family Gemmatimonadaceae; genus AG11. The sequence goes on from JANOIJ010000116.1 coordinate 4,874, forward strand.
CTGCTTGCCGAGCGGCGAGAGGCCGTTCCACATCCAGTCGTTGGTCGCCTCGCCGGTGTTGGAGTCCGACAGCTGGCTGTGCCCGTTGTGTGAGAGCGACATGTACCGCGCGCCGCGATCGTAGAACTCCTTCACGCGCGTGAGGTCCGTGCCGATGCCATAGCCGTTCTCCACGCCCATGAGCGCGACCTTCCTGCCGCTCGCGTAGATGCGGCGCGCGTCGTCAGCCGTGTACGCGATGGCGATGCGGTTGGGCGCGATCTGTTCGGCCAGGCGATGCACGGCGTTGAACTTGGCGGTGTCGGTGGCGTACGCGCGGGCGTAGCCCTCCGAGTCCAGCGCGCCCTGGCCCACGTAAATGGAGAAGAAAACCGCATCGAGTCCGCCCTCTTCCATCGTCGTGAGGTCCACCTGCGTGGTGAGCCGGCTCGCATAGTTGAGCTGACCGGGCAGGAAGCTGCCCGGGTCGAAGTCGACATGCGTGTCGAGCGTCATCACGCGGTCGTGAATCGCGCGCGCCCGTAACGTGATCGCGTCGTCCGGCGAGGACGCGGTGCTTGCCGCGCAGGCGGCAACGGTTGCGAGCGTGACGCCAGCGGCGGTGGCACGAAGAAAACGGCGCATCCTCATCTCCTGTTGTCGTTCGGAATGTCGTACAATATGCGTCGCGCCGGGTTGGTATGCCGGCCCACCGTTAACCGTCGAGGAGCGCATGAACATCTCGGTCGTCAACCACACCAACGGAAAGGTCAGCGACGAGGAGCTACAATGCGTCATCCGCGCGATCAACCGCCAGATTCGCGAGGACTTCGAACCCCACTGGTCGATCAGCGGGAGCCTGCGGCTCGAAGGCCGCAGCATGAACGAGCCGGACTCGGTGGACCTGGCGGACATGCGTGGCGACGCGATCATCTACCTCTGGGACAAGACGGACGTCGAGGACGCATCGGGCTACCACGAGCGGAACAACCGCGGCGTCCCGTTCGGGTTCGTCTTCACCTCCATCGCCGAGAAGATCGGCGAGCACTGGTCGATCACGTTGTCGCACGAGGCACTGGAGCTACTGGCGGACCCCGAGACCAACCTGCTCGTGATGGGGCCGCATCCGTCGGGCAAGGGCGACGTCTTTCACTGGTTCGAGATGTGCGACGCCGTGCAGGACGAGCACTACACGATCGATGGCGTGGAGGTCTCGAACTTCGTCCTGCCGCTCTACTTCACGGGCACGCGGCGGACGGACGAGAAGGGCGCGCGCAATGATTTCCTCGGTCGCGTGCACAGGAAGCGGACGCTCAAGTCATTCGGGATCAATCCGGGTGGTTACATCGGCTTCTACGATCCCAACGACCAGCGGCACGACACGTTCGCGCTGACCAACGACAAGCGCGCGAAGAAGCGCCTCGAGATCAAGAGCACCGCGAAGCAGACGCGCCGCGGCGTCCGCTACCGCGGCAGCGCGGCGCGCTCGAAGCTGCGCACGCCGCCGGTGGCCAAGGAGACGAAGCAGGCAGTGGAGTCGATCGCGAAGCTGGCGCCAACCGCTCCGCCGAGCGACCCAGGCGCCGGTGTCCAGCGGCCGGATACGGATTAGTTGTCATCCTGAGCGAAGCGAAGGATCTGCACGTAGCACACGAGCAGGTACAGGTCCTTCGCTACGCTCAGGATGACAACTAGGTTCCCTTGAATGCGCCTTCTTCTTCTTGCCGTCCTGGCTGTCGTCCCTGCCCTCGCGAGCGCGCAGGACACCGCGCGCGTTGCGCTACCCACCGTCCGCGTCACCGCAACACGTGAGGGTCCGCGCGCGCCGCTCGACCTTCCGTATGCCGTCACGCTGAAGCGCGCCGACTCGCTCGCCGCGCTGCGCCGCACCGGCGTGGACGAGCTGCTGTTCGGCGTACCGGGCGTGACGCTGGCCAACCGCCAGAACCCCGCGCAGGATCCCCGCGTCAGCATCCGCGGCTTCGGGGCGCGCTCGGCGTTTGGCGTCCGCGGTGTCCGCGTGCTGCAGGACGGCGTTCCCGTCACGCTCCCCGACGGCCAGACACCCGTCGACGTCATCGATCTCGAGGGCGCCGAGCGTGTCGAGGTGGTGCGGGGTAGCGCGTCGTCGTTGTACGGGAACGCAGCCGGCGGCGTGATCGACGTCCGCTCCGCTCGGCCCTCGGCGCTCTTTGCGCCGTATGCGCGCGTCGTCGCCAGTGGATCTGCGCCCACCGTCACGGCAACGGGTGTTGGCGGCTCGATGGGCCGGCTTGGCGTGACGTCCACGGTCACGCGCATCGTGGGTCGCGGCTTTCGCGACTACTCCGACCAGCGCGCGACGAAGGCCGCGGCGCGCATCTCGTGGCTGTCGTCGGCTCCTGATGGCGTGTCACCGCTCACGCTCGCGGCGCGGATCTCGGACGTCGATCGCGCGGAGAGTCCAGGCGCGTTGACGCGCGCGCAGTTCGACGCGAACCCCAAACAGCCGGACTCGCTCTCGGTGCGCAAGCGCGCCAGCAAGACGGTGCGCCAGGCCGACCTCTCACTCGTTGCGACGCATGCGCTGTCGTCCGCAGCCACCGTGGACGCGACGCTCTTCGGCAGTGCGCGCACGCTGGAGAATCCGCTGACGCAGGCGATCGTGGACGTGAAGCGCGCCAGCGGCGGCGCGTCGCTGCGCGTGAGCGGACACGGGTCGCTCGGCGCACGGGATGTGCGCGTCTCCGCGGGCGCGGACGGGCAGTGGCTCAACGACGACCGCCAGGAGTACGAGAACTGCAACAATCCGGCGTGTGCCGGCGGCGTAACGGGCCGAGGCGCGCTGCGCAGGAACCAGCGTGAGTTGGTGAGCAGTGTGGGGCCGTACGTCCGCGGCGAGATCGCGCTTGCGTCGCGCCTGCTCGCGTCGGCCGGCGTGCGGAGCGATGCGATACGCTTCCGCCTGCGCGACCGCCTCATCGCGGGCACCAATCCCGACGATTCCGGCGAGCGCACGCTCCACGCGGTAAGTCCGTCGGTGGGCCTGGTATGGCGCGCGTTACCGCTCGCGTCGCTTTACGGCAACGTCTCCTCGAGCTTCGAGACGCCGACCACCACGGAGCTCGGCAACAAGGAAGACGGCTCGGCGGGGATCAACCCCACGTTGCAGCCGCAGCGCACCGTGACGATGGAGGTCGGCGCCAAGGGATTGGTGGCCGGCAGCGGCATTCGGTGGGACGTCGCCCTGTTCGACGCGCGCGCGCGCGACGAGCTGGTGCCGTTCGACATTCCGAATGGCGCGGGTCGTCGCTTCTTTCGCAACGCGGGCCGCACGCAGCGGCGCGGCGGCGAAGTTGGCGTGGATGCCGACGCGGGACCCGTGGCGCTGCGCGCGGCGTACACGTATTCGCGCTTTCGCTACGTGAGCTATGTCGTCGGTACGACGTCGTATGCGGGACGCAAGATTCCCGGCGTACCTGAACAGGCGCTGTCGACGTCGGCGTCACTGCGCGTGGGCGTGCTGTCGTTCTCCGCGACGGGCGATCTTGCCAGCCCGATCGATGTGGACGATGCGAATACAGTGCAGGCGCCGGGTCGCGCGATCTTCGGCGTGGCGGTGGGGAGCGCGCTCAGCGTGGGCGGGGCACGATTGGCGCCGCTCGTGGCGGTCCAGAATGTCGGCGGTGTGCGCTCTGTTGGGAGCGTGAGCGTCAACGCAGCGGCTGGCAAATTTTATGAGCCGGCGCCGGGGCGTGTATTGCTGGTTCGAGTTGCGGTCGAACGAAGTCGCTAAACGAGCTGGGAGAACCACGAGCTTTGAGCTGTCAGTAGGTACGAGCTCTGAGCGTGAGCTGCTACGGACAGCTCCAAAGCTCGTAGTGTCCCTACCCGCCTTCGATGGGTCCTGCATGGGATGCGACTGTTCGTACTCGTTTTCCTCACGATCCCAGCTTGCCGGACAGGCCAGGGCCTGCCTCCCGCTGACGCAATTGTGGAAGGACGCACCGGCGTCCCCGTCTCAACCGATACCATCGATGCCGCCGCGTCGGTGCAGCTTGGCCGCGCGCAGTGGACCTTGCGGCCGCAGGCGACGCGCGCGCGCGACTTCTGGACCGACATCGCCGTCCTCGACATAGCCAGTGCGGAGAAGTCGGCGCGCTCGTTCGACGAACGCACATTTGCCGCGGCGCTCAAGACGCTCATGGCCAGCGATCCGGAAGCCGCGACCATCGCCTTCCAGGCGCTGAGCCGCAACGCCCGTGATGCCGCCGTCCGCGCGCGCGCGCGGATCGGGCTCACCATGGCGCTCTCGTGGCGCTCCGACTGGCCCGCACTCGCGCAGCTTGGCCCAAATCCCGATAGCGCCGACATGGTGGACGCTGCCGCCGCTCAGGCGGGCGTCGAACGATGGGGCCGCGCGCTAGCTCGCCTGCAGCCGCCGGTCATCGAGCTTCCGTCCGAGGCCGTGACGCTGCCGCTGCGCCGCAGCGCGTTCGGGACGCCAGTCGTCACCGTGCGCATCAACGGTAAGACGCACGAGTTCTGGTTCGATACAGGCGCCAGCATGACACTGCTCTCCGACCGCGTCGCGCGAGACGCCGGCGTCCGACTCGCTTCCAACGACACGCTCGCATTGGGGGTGATCGGCGGACACATCCCTGCGCGCGCGGTGATCATCGACTCGCTCGCCATCGGTCCGGTCATCGCACGTGGGCTCGGCGCCGCGCTCGTGAGTGGAGGCGCGCTGCGACTCGATCATCGCGTGGTGAACGGCCTCCGCGAATCGGTGCCTATCGACGGTGTCATTGGCACCGACTTCATTCGGCACCTCGACGTCGTGATCGACGCCGGTGCGAGCACGATCACGCTGCGTCGCCCGCGCCGGAATCCGCGCGCCGTGCGCAATCTCTACTGGGTGGGCTATCCCGTCGTGCGGCTGGTCACCAAGGACGGACACTCCGCGCTGTTCGGCCTCGACACCGGCGCCGAGGCGACCTATGTGACGACGACGCTGCTACGAAAGCAGCCGCGCACTGCCGTGGCGATGCGTCGCGGCGCGCTCGGCGGGTTGGGTGCGCAGGAACATCTCACGAGCTGGGTTGCGCGCGACATCTCGCTCAGCGACGGTGACTACGCGATCACGCTGCGCAACGCACCAGTCACGTCGGAGCGCCACTGGACCTTCGTGACGTTCGACGGCGTGCTGGGCAGCGACGTCGCGCTCGCGTCACGCATGCACCTGGACTTCCTGAACGGCGTGTTCGACGTCAGGCGCAGCGAGTCCGGGCTGCCCAGCAGCCCGCGGGTGACCGGGCACTGATTGGCGCGATGGCCCGCAATTGGTCAGGCGGCCCAGTAGTTTTCCGCGATGGCAAAACGAGTGAACAAGCGCGTGGTCGCTGCGGAGGCGTGGCGACACCTCTTCGATGTCCTCATGAGCACGGCGTGGCGACGCGAGGCGATGCTGGCGCGATTGGGCCTGACGCCCAACGATGCGCGCGCGCTGCGCACGCTGGATCCCACGAACGGCAAGCGCATGCGAGAGCTCGCAGACGCGTGGGGCATCGACGCGCCATATGCTACCTGGATCGTCGATCGCCTCGAGCGCAAGAAGCTGGCACGGCGCAGCCAGGCGGCAGACGACCGGCGCGTCAGGCTCGTCGTCCTGACCGCGCGCGGCGCGAAGCTGCGCGAGGACTTGCTGCGGTTATTCCAGGAGACGCCGCCGGAGCTCATGCTACTCAGTGTGGCGGAGCTCTCACTGCTTTCGGGAATTCTCGGAACGCTTGGCGCGGCCATGCAGAAATCCGTGCCACCCCGGGCCCGGCGCTGATGTTCCAGCCGTTCGTCACGTTCCTCGAGCAGTACGGCTATCTCGCCGTCGCGCTGCTCGTCGCGGTGGAAGGCCTTGGCATCCCCATCTCTGGCGGCGCGGCGGTGGTGGCCGCCGGCACCTTTGCGGCACGCGGCACGCTGAACGTTTTCGGCGTCATCATCGCGGCGACGCTCGGCGCCTTCGTCGGCAGCACCATCAGCTACCTGATCGGCCGTCGCGGCGGCCGCGCGCTGGTGGAACGATACGGACACTGGATCCGCCTGGACGCCGCGAAGCTCGCAAAGACCGAGAGTTACTACGCGCGCCACGGCGTCCGCACGATCTTCTTTGGCCGCTACATCGCTCCCATTCGCGTGTTCGGCGGCCTGCTGGCCGGCATGGCGCGCATGCCGTTGGCGTCGTTCCTGGTGGTGAACATCATCGGTGCAGCGGTGTGGGCGGCAACCTGGAGTGCGCTCGGCTACGCAATCGGGAGGAACATCTCGGTCATGAGCGAAGGCCTGATCGAGATTGCGATCGCGGTCGGGGTATTCGTCTGCGTGTGGCTGTTCGTCCGCTGGCTCAGGAATCGCCGCCAGCGCTGAGCGCACGCGAGCCAATCATCGCGATGAGTACCGATGCCGAAGCTCGCGATCGAGAAAGTCGGAGATCACGTTGAACGCCAACTGCGCGCCCAATCCCGCCGGCGCCATGTCGAACCCGTGCTCGGCCCACGGTAGCTCCACCGACACCACCGGCACGTTCGCCGCGCGCAGCCGCGCCGCCGCGCCACGGTTGAACTCCGGCTTCACGACCTTGTCGCGCCCACCGAACAGCAGCAGCGTTGGCGGAAGACCGCGCCGCACATGCGTCGATGGCGAGCCGTCCTTGTAGCGGACCGCCTGTTCCTCCGGCGTGCCGCCGAGGAACCCGCGCAGCACATCACGCACGTCGATCGGGTCGGGCAACGGCAGGTCACGATAGCCCTCCACCAGGTCGTGCGGCGCGTAGATCGCGATCACCGCCTGCACCGGCGCATCACCCGGCGAATACGCCGAGAGCTCGGCGAGGTGTCCGCCGGCCGAACGCCCCAGCAGCGCGACGCGATTCGCGTCGAGGCCCCACGCCGCGGCGCTGTCGCGCAAGAGCGCGATCGAACGTCGCACATCCACGAGCTGTGTTGGATACTGAAACCGTGGTGCATGCCGATAGTCGATCGCCGCGACCGCATATCCGCGCGACGCCAGCGCTCGGCTCACATTCTCGCACTGCGTGGGCTCGCCGTTCCGCCACGCGCCGCCGTAGATGACGACCACCAGCGGACGCACCTCGGTGCTGGCCTGCGCATAGAGGCGCATCTCCAGCGGCGAGCCGTCGTCGGCGGTGTAGGCGATCGTCCGCTCGACGACATCGTCCCTCGTCGGCAGGCCGCGCACCGCGGCGAGCAGGGAGAACCGAGGGGGCGCGTCCTCCGTACCCAATTGCTCGCTGGCCGCCGCGGCAACGCGCGTGTATTGCGTGAGTGGGCGAACGGCCGCTAACGCGGCAAGTGCGAGCAGCCCCATCGTCACGCCGCGAGCCACGCCCCAGCCTTGCAACAGCCGGTTCACCGCGATGCACCAGAACAAGTCGAGCATCACCAGCAGCGGCGACATCTCCGACGCCCCCACGGTCAGGGGAAACATCGCCATCGAGTACGTTGGGATCACGACCATCGCCGAGAGCACGATGAGCAGCGCGGCGATGCTGAGGCCGATGATGGCGGCGAGGGGACGGCGCCGGTTCGGCGAAGCTTCGGGTAACGGCATCGTGTCCCGGAAGGAAGGGAATGCGAATGTGCGCCACGGTGACGGGCGCCGCAACGCGGTGGTACAGTCCTTGACTCGTCCGCGCCCGTGACCCAACGCTGGCCCGACACACTCTGGATCGTTCGCCACGGCGAGAGCGCCGGCAACGTCGCGCGCGATGCGGCGTATGCCGCGGGCCTCTCGACCATCGACATTGCGGAACGCGACGTGGACGTCCCGCTGAGCCCTGCCGGTGAGACGCAGGCCACGGCACTCGGCCGCTGGTTCGCGAGCATGAGCGACGAGGCGCGGCCATCGGTCGTGCTGGTGTCGCCCTACCTGCGCGCGCGTCACACTGCATCGCTGATCGTGGCCGCGGGCGGCATCGCGCCACAGACGCTCACCGTCGCCGACGAGCGGCTGCGCGAGAAGGAGTTCGGCGTGCTCGACCGACTGACGCGACTCGGCATCGAGCAACAGTTTCCCGAACAGGCGCAGATGCGGACGCGCCTCGGCAAGTTCTATCATCGTCCGCCGGGCGGCGAGAGTTGGTGCGACGTCATCCTTCGCCTCCGCAGCGTACTCGATACCATCAGCCTGCACCACAGCGGACCGGGGACGCGTGTGCTCATCGTGGCGCACCAGGTGATCGTCCTCTGCTTTCGCTACCTGCTCGAGGGCATGGACGAAGCGCAGATCCTCGCCATCGATCGTGAGGCCGAAGTGGCCAACTGCGGCGTGACGTCTTATGCGCTGGACGGTGCCAGCGGCGACGACGCGACGCTCCGTTTGCGCGCGTACAATTTCGTCGCGCCGCTGGAGGAAGGCGGCGCGCCGGTGACGAGCGCGCCCGACGCGCCCGCCGGTGCGAAGTGACACGCATCGTTCCAGTCGGGGTCAGAGTAAAATTGCCTTTTGTGAGGTTTTACTCTGACCCCATCCGCACTACCGCATCAGGGTGAACCCAGACGGCGAACGCTGGGAACGCTGACACGACGCACGCTGAAAAACGCTGCAACAGCGGCAAGGCAGAATGCGCTTAAACGCTCTTGTCGATGCAAAACGCAGGTCCTGCGACGTCTGCGTGCGCCGTGTCAGCGTTCTCAGCGTTCGCCGTCTGGGCTTGGCCGGCTGGGCTTGTTGACGCCGCACGTGTCGTACTGACCGATACGAAAGAGCAGATCCCTCGCTTCGCTCAGGATGACAACTCAGTGCCCTACCAGCTTGCTCGCCTCGCCGAAGGCGGTCATCGCCTGGCGCACGGCCGCATCGCGCGTGACGTCCACGCGATATGACCCCTCCACGCCCCACTTCGCGTACGCTAT
>JANOIJ010000124.1:0-12428 GCA_031407575.1 Gemmatimonadaceae bacterium
AAAGGGTCAGAGTAGTAACTCTGACCCTTTACTCTGACCCCCTACTCTGACCCCCTACTCTGACCCCCGTACGCCGGTGGCATTGCCGCGAACGACGGCAACGCCGATAGTTCGCATCATGGCATCACACGCACGAGCATCCTGTCATCTCGATACGATCGCCGTCGAGCATCCAACCGGTGCGCCCGTGCTGTGCCTGCACGGCATGTTCGCCGGCAGTTGGGCATTCGAGCGCCTCCTGCCGATGATCGCCGAGCGCGGCTATCCGGTTTCTGCCCTGGCATTTCGCGGGCATCCACCCAATCCACCGCTCGCGGACGTAGGAAGGCTCTCGTTGATCGACTACCTGGATGACGCCACGAAAGCGGCCAGTGTGCTCGACCGGCCGATTGTCGTCGGGCACTCCATGGGGGGCCTGGTCGCCCTATTGCTGGCTGCGCGCAACCTCGTGCGCGCCGCCGTGCTCATCTCACCTGCGCCCGCGCGCGGCATTCCAATTTTCAGCGCCGAGCTGCTGCTTCGCATGGGCCGCTACCTTCCGGCGCTGCTCGCGTCGCGCGCCTTCATTCCCATCGACGCTGACTTCGATGCGCTGGTGCTGAACCACGTGCCGGATGGCGATCGTGCCGCCATTCGCGCGCGCCTGGTGCCGGACAGCGGACGCGCCGCGCGACAAATCTCACTCGGCGCGTTCGCAGTGCCGCCCACCATCGGCATCCCGATGCTCATCACCGGCTCGGAGCACGATCGCTTCATTCCCGTGAGCATCGCGCGACGCATGGCTGCTCGCTACGGCGCGTCGCTCCACGTCGCCAAGAACCATGGGCATTTTCTCTTCGGCGAGCCGGGCTGGCGCGACGAAGCGACGGTCATGCTGAACTGGATCGACGCCCTTCCTGCATCCATCCGCGCAGCAACGCCCCAGCACCAGGCCGCGGCACGAGCGCGGTTGGACGCATGAGCGACGCGACCCCTCGTCCCCCGTGTCGCATTCGCGCCACGTGGGCCGGCGCCTACCTGTTCGACGCGGGCCGTACCGACGGCCCCGCGGCCCGCATCGACGGATCTGGAGAGACCGCCCAGACCCCACCCGAAGCGTTGTTGAGTGCACTCGCCACCTGCGCCGGCGTCGATGTCCTGGACATCCTCGCCAAGCGTCGCACGCCGGTAGAAGCGCTCACCGTGGACGTGGAGGCCATGCGCCGCACCGAACCGCCGCGCCGATTCGTGCGCATCGCGCTCACGTTCACGGTGGACGGCGCGGGAATCGAACGCATTCACGCCGAGCGTGCGGTGCGGCTCGCGTTCGAGAAGTATTGCTCGGTGGCGGCGAGCCTCGCGCCGGACATCGTGGCAGAAGCGAGGGTGACGCTCAACGGTGCAGAGGGCGAGTTCCTGCCGCAGCCCATCTATGAGCCGTAACGTGGGCAGTGTCAGCGCGAGTTGCGCACCTTGTCCCAGCAACCGCAGCCGTGCTCCTTCAGCTTGCCGGCAAGCCGGTCACGCAGTCCGCTCGGCGCGTTCATCTGCGCCTTGAGTGACGAGATTGTCTCGAGGAAGCACGCCTGATAGCCCTCGTACTGTCGACACGTGGAACAGCTCGCGATGTGCGCACGCAACCGCTCAGCGCCAGCGGGAGTGATCTCGTCGTCGAGATAGTCCCACAGGTGCCGAAGTACCTCCACGCACGACCCGGAGAGTCCGAGGTCCTCGAGCAGCGTTCTGGCCGGAGCGCTCATCGCGCACCTCCACTGGCGTTGGCGAATCCGAGATCCTGCGCCACGGTCAACAGCTTCTCCTGCAACAGCCGGCGTCCGCGGAAGAGCCGCGAACGCACGGTGCCGATGGGTACGCCCATCACCTGAGCTGCCGTCTCGTAGGACATGTCCTCGACATCGACGAGCACCACGGCCGAACGAAACGGCTCGACCAGCTCATCCAGCGCCTCGCGCAAGGCCGGCGCCAGGTCCAGCGTCGCGTACAGATCATCGTATCCCAACTCGCGTGCTGCGGCATACACCGAACCTGCCGCGACTGCGTCCTGTTCGCCGTCCTCGAGATCGACCGTGGGGCGCTGCCGCTCGCGCGACCGCAGGAAGACGTTCCGGCAGATCGTGAAGAGCCAGCGCCGGCAGTCGGTGCCGGGAATGAACGTGTGCCAGGAGCGGTATGCGCGCAGGTAGGTCTCCTGCACCACGTCGTCCGCGTCCGCATCGTCGCGCGTGAGCGAGAGTGCGAAGCGGTACACGTCGTCCAGCCAGGGGAGTGCGTCCCGTTCGAATGCGGTGTCGCGCGCCGAATCGGCTACGCGCGAGGTGTCCGAAGCATCGAACGCCACGTCGGTGGCCTCCGAGGAGGGATCCCCGTGGAGCGGGAACGTGGCGAATGCGGCCGTAGTCATGGTCTACCTTGTTTGTTTACATATGTACTGTACAAACGTTGAATCGTACAGGCAAGGGGTGCTTTGTGAAAACCGCCCCATGACGCCGCCAACTATGTTTGTCCGATGCGTCTCCGCTTAATCGCCGCATTCGCAGCCGTGTACATCGTTTGGGGGTCGACGTATCTCGCGATCAGGTTCGCTGTCGAGACGTTGCCCCCGCTTCTCATGGCCGGCGCGCGGTTCCTGTTGTCGGGGGCCATCCTGCTGGCCTTTGCGCGGCTGCGAGACCCGTCGGTGACACCCACGAGGCTGGACTGGCGCACCGGCCTCGTCAGCGGGGCGCTTCTGCTCCTGGTCGGCAACGGAGGGGTGTCGTGGGCTGAGCAACGCGTGCCGTCTGGACTCGCCGCGCTCCTGGTCGCGGTCGTGCCGGTGTGGATGGTGCTTCTCGACTGGATGCGCCCCTCGGGCCGGCGGCCACCAGCCTTGGTGTTTGTCGGGCTGGCACTCGGCCTCGCGGGTCTGGGATTGCTCGTGGGTCCCGACGGACTGCGCAGCGATGGCGAGATCGGTTTGTCCGGCGCCATCGTTCTGATGCTGGCGTCGCTTGCATGGGCGGCGGGCTCGCTCTACACCAAGCACGCCCCGAAGCCGAGCAGCGGGCTCAATGGCGCCGCCACCCAGATGATTGCCGGCGGACTCTGCCTGGTGCTGGCGGGAGTCGTGGCAGGAGAGACAGCGAACATGGACCTGGCGAACGCGTCGTCACGCTCGGTGCTTGGCTTTCTCTACCTGGTGACATTCGGTTCGCTCATCGGATTCACGGCGTACTACTACCTTCTGGCACACACGTCAGCGGCCAAGGCTGCCACGTACGCCTACGTCAACCCGGTGGTTGCGGTGCTTCTCGGCTGGGCGCTGGCCGATGAGGTGGTGACGGCGCGGACGCTCGTGGCGGCGGCGGTGATTCTCGCCGGCGTGGCGATCATCACCATCTCGCGCGACAACGACGTCCCTGTGCCAGCTAAGGACCGCGCCGCAGCCTGATACGGCGAGTCGCGACGTGCGTCAGCGGCCCGTAAACACCGGCAACCGTTTCTCACGAAAGGCCGTCATCGCTTCGCTCACATCGTTCGTCGCGAAGCACACCTTGATCTGCGTCAGCTCGTCGCGGAGCGTCGCGTCGAGCGGACGGTCGAGGCTCTGCACGAGCAGCCGCTTGGTGAGCGCCTGCGCAACGGGTGCGCCGAGTGCGAGGTGCGACGCGTACTTCGCCGTGGCGGCGACGAGCTCCCCGTCGGGCATGACCAACGTGGCGAGGCCGATGAGCAACGCCTCGGCGGAGTCGACGTCGCGGCCGCTCAGCAGAATGTCGGTGGCGCGCGAGAGGCCGACATGACGCGGCAGGAAGTAGCTGACGCCGGCGTCTGGGCTCAGGCCTCGACGCACGTATCCGGCGGTGAGCTTTGCGGACTTTGCGACGAGGCGGATGTCGCACGCGAGCGCGAGCCCGAAGCCCGCGCCCGCGGCGGGTCCGTTCACGGCCGCGATGACGGGCTTCTCGCACGCCACGACGCGCTGCACCCATGTGCCGACCCAGGCGTACGGATCGAGACGATCCGCGCGCGTCGCAACGGGCAGCTCGGGCGGCTGGGAAATGTCGAGACCCGAGCAGAACGCTCGACCGGCGCCGGTGATCACGACGACACGCACCGCGTCGTCCGCCCCGGCGTCGGCCAGCGCGTCGCCGAGCGAAAACGCGAGCGCGCCGTTTACTGCGTTGAGCCGGTCAGGACGATCGAGCGTGATGGTTCGAACGCCGTCGGCGGTGGTGTCGACGATGAGATGCAGGTAGTCGGTCATGCGGAATGATGCGCCGACGAGGTGGGGATGTCGAGTAATGCTGTCGTCCCGAGCGCTTCGACTCGTCATCCTTGAGCGCAGCGAAAGATCTTCACGTGCAGATCCTTCGCTGCGCTCAGGATGACACAGTCGAAGGGCTCGGGACGACAAAGTACTACCGATCGGTGCCGTGCTTGAGTGCAGCGGCCGCCTCGCCGAGCTTGATGAAGTCAGCGCGATAGCCATCCTCGTCCCTGCCCCGCGCGCCGCGTGCGATGGTCAGCACCTGGTTCCACGTCAGGCTGCCCGCGTTGGGTGACTCGCGCAGGAGCATTCCGAACCCCGCGACCGCGCTGGCGAAGCGCATTGCCTCTGATGGCGTCGTGCGCGCCGCGCGCACGGGATGCGTCACGAGCACGCTGCGCTCGCCGTCGGGCGCCTTGTAGCGCATCGCGACGTGAAGGAGGTCATCGGTGAGCGCGACGTCGCCGGTTGGGCGCTGGTATCGCAGCGACGCGACGTCCGGCAGCGTGACGTCTAGCCGGGCGCCCGTCGGCACGATCTCGTAGAGCGCCGTCACAGTGTGCCCTGCCCCGACGTCGCCGGCGTCCTTCACGTCATTCGAGAAGTCCTCGTCGCGCAGGAGCCGGTCCTCGTACCCGAGCAACCGGTAGGCCTGCACGCGAGCCGGATTGAACTCCACCTGGAGCTTCACGTCCTTCGCGACGGTGTGCAGCGTTCCGCCCATCTCCTTGACGAGCAGCTTGCGCGCCTCGAGCAGGTCGTCGATGTACCCGTAGTTGCCGTTCCCTGCACCGGCGAGCTTCTCCATCTTCGAATCCTTGTAGTTGCCCATGCCGAAGCCGAGGATGGTGAGGTAGGATCCTTCCTTGCGTCGCTCTTCGATGAGGCCGACGAGCTCACCGTCGCTGGACTGACCGACGTTGAAGTCACCGTCCGTGCAGAGGACGACGCGATTGTTGCCGCCGGCAATGAAGTGTTTCTGCGCCACGTCGTACGCGAGGCGGATGCCCGCGCCGCCCGCCGTGGATCCACCGGCCTCGAGGCCGTCGAGCGCGGCGAGGATGCGCTGCCGGGCGTCACCGGATGTGGAGGGCAGAACGAGTCCGGCGCTGCCGGCGTACACCACGATGGCGACTCGGTCCTCCTCGCGCAGCTCGTTCACGAGCAGGCGGAGGGCCTGCTTCACCAGCGGGAGACGTGTGGGTCCCTGCATGGAGCCCGAGACATCCACGAGAAACACGAGGTTGCTCGGCGGCGCGCTGCGCATGTCGACGTCACGTGCGCGGAGCGCGATGCGCACGAGGTCGTGATTGGCGTTCCATGGCGCCGCGCTGACTTCCGTGCTGATGCGCAGCGGCGCGCCGTTGCGTGCCGGTGCCGGATCGTCATACGGGAAGTAGTTCACGAGCTCCTCGATGCGCACGGCGTCTTTCGGGGGAAGCTGGCCGCGCGTGAGGAATCGCCGGACGTTGCTGTAGGACGCGCGGTCCACGTCTACGGAGAACGTGGACAGTGGGGCGACGCGCGGCGAGCGGAATGGATTCTCGTCGATGTGGTCGTAGGCCTCGGTATTCCCGCTGTCGCGACGCGCGCGTGGAAAGCGCGGGTCGCGCATATCCGACGCGTTGGCTCGCATCTCCATCCCGACCCTCGACTTCATGGCGACGGCGGGAGTGCCGAGCAAGCGCGATGCAGCTGCCTGATTGCTGGACGCGGCATCGCTTCCGATGCCGGCCGCGACGACTTCAGCGAGCTTTTGCGACGCGGCGGTCATCCGCAGGTCCGCGCGGACCGTGTCGCCGCTCAGGATGAGCGCCATGGTGCGCGCGTCGAAGCCCAGGCGGCGCGCGGACAGCGTGACGCGATCGCGGTCGCCGGTGCGTGTCACGCGCAGCGCATAGCGACCGTCGCTCTTCGTCACCATGCTGAGCTGGCGCTCCACAATGGCGACAGCAGCGTTGGCCAGCGGTTGGCCACTCGCGTCCAGCACGCGTCCCATGACCACCGTATCGGCGGCCGGAGCGGCGGCGATCCATGGCGTGGCGGGGACCGCCAGCAGGACGGCGGCAAGGAGCGTCGAGGCGTGACGACGCGGGGGAAAGTCGGTGAGGCGCATGCATCCTCCTGGAAGTGAGACGTCGCAGGGGAGACGTGCGCCGCGTCGCGGGTTGCACACCGGGTTGCACACCGGCGAACGACCGGCGACGTATTTGTACGCGAACGTGGCGAAATGTCCGTGGGCATCCGCGATCCTTCGGCGGTATACTTCATCCATGCCTGCCCGCCGCCCTCCCAGCACGCCCCGCACCGCGATTGCCCGTGGCGCGCGCGTCGTTCGCGCCTCCGATGCGTCGGCGTCCGAAGCTCCGCACGGCTCGCGGCCCGAGCAGGTCTACCAGCGTCTCCGCGATCTCATCGTGCAAGGGCTTCTCGCTCCCGGCAGCCGCGTCGTGGAAACGGAAGTCGCCGCGCGGCTAGGGGTGAGTCGTACGCCGGTGCGCGAAGCGCTGCAGCGCCTCCAGCAGGAAGGCTTTGTGGTGGGTGCACCAGGCGCGCAGCAAGCGCGCCTCACGGTGGCGCCGCTCACGCGCGCGGACGTGCACGAGCTGTTGAACATCGTGGGCGAGTTGGAGGGCCTCGGCGCGCGCTGGGCGGCTGGGCTTTCGCTTGGAGATCGTCGTGCGCTCACGAAGGAGCTCAAGGCGCTCAACGCCGAGTTCCACAAGACGGGCCGTGCGACGCCGATCGATCACGGGCGGCTGTACGAGGCGGACGAGCGGCTGCACCGGAAAATTGTCGAGGCGTGCGCGGGCCCTCGGCTCATCGCGATGCACGACAGCGTGAAGCCGCAGGCGGAGCGCTACATCCGGATGTACATCAGCATGTTGACGAGCGACATCCGCGCGTCTGTGGCGGAACACGACGCGATCATCGATGCGATCGACGAGGGCCTTGCCGACGAAGCGCAGATCGCTGTGCAGACGAATTGGCGGCACGCGGCGGACCGGATCGGCAAGGTGATCGAGGTCGCGGGCGAACGGGGAAGCTGGTAGTAGGCGCTTACTTCACGCCGCTGAGCGCCTTCTTCGCATCCTCGAGCTTTGGATTGATCGACAGCGCCAGCTCGTACTCTGTACGCGCCAGCTCGCGACGCGCCGTCTTCTCGTAGATGTTGCCGAGCCGCAAGTGCGCGACGGCTCGTGAATTGGCGCTCGCCTCTCGTGGCGGATTGGCGATCCATCGCTTGGCGGCTTCCTCGCCGCGCGGCAACTGCTCGCCGCTGAGAAACGCCACGCGCGCGACAGCCAGCGGAACGTTGGTCTCAGCAGGGATGCGCTCGGCGACGCGGTCGAGCATTGCAAATGCATCCGACCAGCGCTTCTCGCGGATGTAGAGGTTCACGAGACCGTTGTAGCCGATGACGCTGTCCGGAGCGATGGCGACGGCGCGCAGGTACGCTGTCTCCGATTCCTTCGCGTTCTTCTCCTTGTCGGCGATGATCGCGAACGCGAGCGCCCCCCGCAGCTTGTTGAACTTCTCGATTTCAGCTGCTTGCTCTCTGGCTTTTGCCACGCTGCCGCCGAGCATGCCCGGCGCCTGGAGGTAGTACTGGAGCTGACCAGAGCGCCCCTCCAGGTTCGTCGGGTCGAGCTCCACCGCGCGATCGAATTCCTTCTTTACGCGCTTGGCGAGAAATGGGAGCTTCAGCTTGTTGGTGCGCTGCGCCGCGGTGCCGAGCGCGTTGCCGAGCCATGCGTGGCAGTCGGCATTGGCGTCGTCGATCTTCACGCAGCGCTCGAACTGCTTGATACCCTCTTCGGTCTCGTTCTGCGCGAGGGCGATCTTGCCGAGGAAGAGCAGCGGCGTGACGTCAATCGGATTGGCGCGGGCGATGGAGGCGTACTCCAGCTTTGCCGCGTCCCAGTTGCGGGCGTCGAACTGTGTCTTCGCGTGGGCGAGGGTTGGCGGGGTCTGTGCGTGCACTGGCGCGGCGACGGACGCAGAGATGAAAATCAGGAACGGCGCTGCGCGCATATGAGAATGGGCCGAGGTGGGGTAGTACGACTGCCGATCCCGGAGGTTCCCGTTAGGACAGAGGCGATGCACTGCGAGCATTGAGCTGTCAGTAACCGCGAGCACGAGCCTGAGCCTGAGCCTGAGCCTGAGCTCCAGCTCCAGCTTCAGCTCGTAGTTACTGACAGCTCAATGCTCGGCTTTTCGGTTCCCTTCCAACTCGTCCCGGAGTTTGATGAAGCTCTCGTAGCGCGCGGAGCTCACGTCTCCTCGGGTGACCGCGTCACGCACGGCGCAGGCCGGCTCAACGCTGTGGCGGCAGTCCGCAAAGCGGCAGCCATCGAGGAAGGGGCGCAGCTCGGGGAAGCACTGGTCCAGCTCCGTGGGCGACAGTGCCCACATGCCCACTTCGCGGAGTCCGGGCGTGTCGGCGACGAAGCCGCCGCCCGGCAGCGGATGCAGCAGCGCGCCCACCGTCGTGTGGCGACCCTTGTTCACCGACTCGCTGATCTCGCCGACGCGCAGGTCGAGCCCGAGGAACATAGCGTTCATCAGTGACGACTTGCCGACGCCCGAGGGACCGGTGAGCACGCTCACGACACCGGCCAGCGCGTCGTGCAGCTCATCGAGGCCCTCGCGCTGCTTGACGCTCGTGTAGTGCATCGGGTAGCCGGCGCGCTCGTAGTCCGTCCATCGCGCGCGCGCGGTCTCTACGCCTCCAACGAGCTCCACCTTGTTGATCACGATTCGGGCGGCCAGGTCGTTTGCCTCGGCGATGACGAGGAAGCGATCGAGCATGCGCGGGTGCGGCTCTGGATTGGCGGCGGCGAACACCACGACGACCTGATCGACATTCGCAGCGACGACGCGCTCGCCATGGCCGCCGCCGGGCGCGCGTCGTGCGAGGCGCGAGCGACGCGGCAGGATCTCGGCAATGGCCCACGCGTCGCCCACGTCGTCCTGCTCGAGTATGACGCGATCGCCCACGGCGAGCTTGAGGGTATTTGCTGCCGACGAGATGGTGTCGCGCCGAAGAGATCCATCGGCGCGCTTGCCGGAACTGCTCTTCTTCACGCGGCCGCGCAACGACGCCTCGACAGTGACGGCGTCGTCGTCGCGCAGCACGCGCCAGATGCCGCCTGTGCCGTTCAACACCACGCCTTCCATTGCGGGGACGTCGGTCACGAGCAAGACCAGAGGTGCAGATCCTTCGCTTCGCTCAGGATGACAACCGGTCTCGCTGCGCTGAGGATGACAACCATGCGGCTAGTCATCGTCACGCATCGCATCGTACCAGCGGCGGCCCGGTCCCTCGGGACGCGCGGCAATGAGGCTGAGCAGCGCGCCGCGCACCTGGCTCAAGGAGAGGGCGCCGATCACCGCGCGTGCGTCGTCCTCGGTATCGGATTCCGCGAGGAAATCCGTCTCGAGGTGTCCGCTGGGCGCTGTCCCGCCGACGCGGCTCCACTGCACGAACAACAGGTATGCGCCCCACGGCCGTTCGTCGTGACCGGTGGGTGCCGTGACGATCTCCACGCTGTAGGAGAGCCCGTCGCTCCCCTCGAACGCGGCGGGCCTGCCATGCACGGCGGCGTAACCGCCGACGGTGTTGGCGTCGCCGCGCGAGTGGTCTGCGGGAAGATGCTGCCCAGTCATGGGCCGATCGCTACCTGGTACCGTGCAGCGCCTCGCGAATCACGCTACCGGTGATGAACGCGACGTTGGCGGGCCGCTCCGCGAGCCGGCGCATGAGGTACGGATACCACTGCGTGCCGAACGGCACGTAGCACCGTACGCGATAGCCTTCCTTCACCAGCGACTCCTGCAGATCGCGTCGCACGCCATAGAGCATCTGAAACTCGTAGCGGTCGTTCGCGATCCCTTGCTCGTTTGCCCAGCGCTTCGCCTCGGTGATGATCGCGGGATCGTGTGTCGCGATGCCCGGATAGTTGCCATTGCGCATGAGGTCCTTCATGCACTTCAGATAGTTCGCGTCCACGTCCTTCTTGTCAGGATACGCGACCGCCGGCGGCTCCTTGTACGCGCCCTTGCAGATGCGCACGCGCGCCTTGAGCCCGTTCATGTGCTCCACATCGGAGAACGTGCGATAGAGGCAGCTCTGAAGCACGACGCCCACGTTTGCCTTGTACGTCGGGTAGAGTCGGTTCTCGAACATGTCGAGCGTGACATCCGTGTACTGACTGGATTCCATGTCCAGCCGCACGAAGGTCTCGTACGACTGCGCGCGCACGAGGATGTCCTGCATGATGCCGACACAGAGCTCCCGGTCGATGTCGAGTCCCATCGCCGTGAGCTTCACCGAGACGTTCGCCTGCAGCTTCGCCTGGTGAATGCGATCCAGCAGGTGCAGGTACGCGTCACGCGCGGCGCGGGCTTCCGTCTCGGTGTACACGCTTTCACCCAGCAGGTCGAGCGACGCCGTAATGCCCTTGTCATTCAGCACGCGTGCTGCGGCCAATGCGTCATCCACCGTCTCGCCAGCCACGAACCGGCGCGCGAAGTGCTTCGCGAGCCGGTTGTTGCGGACGAACTTGAAGACACGAGGCTGGCTGGAGAGGTACAGCAGCGTATTGCGCAGCATGATCGAATGTAACCGGGACGCTTCGTGTGGTCAGGGCGCGACGATGCGCACGATGGGATATTGCCGCTGCGCGAGCGA
Source organism: Gemmatimonadaceae bacterium (assembly GCA_031407575.1). Classification (GTDB taxonomy): domain Bacteria; phylum Gemmatimonadota; class Gemmatimonadetes; order Gemmatimonadales; family Gemmatimonadaceae; genus AG11. The sequence goes on from JANOIJ010000124.1 coordinate 10,944, forward strand.
TGCGTCGAAGATGTTCCAGGTCGCAAAGCTGTCATCCGATTCGGGATCGAGCAGGTTCATCGCCAGACGGCCGAGTGGCTGGCTGGTGCGCACGAGCCAGGTCCTGGCGAGGTCGGGTTCCGTGCCGGTGTTGAACCACTGACCGGTGACGCGGACCTCGTTGTGTCCCTGGAAGGGGCGCGGCGAGCGCACGATGGAGTCGATGACGAACCGTTCGTGCCTGCCAAGCCGGTCAGTGGGGCCGGGCTGATCCACGCGGATGCCGTGCATGCGCAGCCGGCGCACCAGCGCCGTGTCGTACAGGACGTACGTCGCCGGGATACGGCGCATGAGCGCCGGCACGAAGCGATCGACGACGGGCATGGGACGCGTACGGTATTCTCCGGTGCGGCGCAATCCACGGGGAACGCCGGGCTCGGTGCGCGAGGAGTCGCCCGTGCGCACGAGGATTTCGAAGATGACGGGCGCAGCAGGCGCGGTCTTCGGCAACTCGGACTTCACTGCCATCTCGGGACGCGGTGACCTCGCCAGCTCGCTCGCCGCCGCGATTTCCTGCGCGCGGATCTCCGCACTGCGCTCGGCGACCAGGGAGAGCAATTGCTTCGTGAACGCGTAGGTGGACTTCACGCGCTTCTCGAACGGATCGTGCGAGTACGCCTCACTGAGGACCGCGATCTTGCCGCGCAGCCCGTAGTAGTTGGTGCCGAAGCGTGGACGGTGATCGTAGGTGTACCAGCCGCCATGCGTGCTGTCGGTGCTCACCTCTCGGCCGCCACCGTCGTTGAAGTTGCCGTAGTCGAACGTCTCGTAGCCCTCGCGCGTGCGCATGCGCTGGCGCAGCTCGGTGAGCAGCACGCGGGTGAAATCGCCAAGCGGTGCCGAGGGATGCAGCGACGGAGAGTACGTCAGCGCGTAGCCGTGAAAGCTGCCATTCGTGGTGTGCAGGTCGACGAAGACGTCCGGGTCCCATGCCGCGAACATCGCGAGGGACGCGCGTGTCTCCGGTGCCTCGGCCTTGAGGTAGTCGCGATTGAGGTCGAGGTCCTGCGCGTTGGGCCGCTGACCGACCAGCTCCGGTCCATTCTGCGATCCGCGCTGGCGTTCCTGGGGGAGGAATCGCTCGTTCCCGTCGGCATTGTAGATGGGCACGGCGATGAGGATGATCGAATCGAGGACGTTGGCATTCTTCGCGAACGCGAGGTCGCGGAGCAACGCCTGGAGCGCCTCTTTCCCTTCGACTTCACCTGCGTGGATGTTGCCCTGCACGTACACGATCAGCTTGCCAGTCGCGCGCGCCTCGGCAGGAGTGCGCACGAGGGGACGCGAGGCGATGACGTAGGGAATCTCGCGGTTCTCGTTCGTGCGGCCGATGGAACCGAAGGCGAGATCTGCGCCGAGGGCCTTGAGGGAATCGAGGAACGCGACGACGTCCGTGTAGCGGGACGTCTCGAGATAGTTGGTGCGCTCGGCGCGAGTGGAGGGGCG
>JANOIJ010000125.1:0-6909 GCA_031407575.1 Gemmatimonadaceae bacterium
TCGAGCACGCCCCTAGAGCACGCCCTTAGAGCACGCCCTTAGAGCACGCCCTTAGAGCACGCCCTCAGTAGTTAATTCCTCAATGGTTTGCCAGTCTTGAGTGTGTGTACGATGCGTTCCTGCGTTTCCTTCGTGCCGAGGAGCTTCAGGAACGCTTCGCGCTCGAGATCCAGCACGTCCTGCTCCGTCACCGAGCGGGGCGGACCGTCGCCGCCGCAGAGGACATACGCCAGCTCGCGCGCGATGCGCACTTCGTGATCCGTGATCGCGCCGCCCTCGCGCATTGCCCAGCCGGCGTACAGCAGGTTGCCCATCCCTTCCTTGCCCAGCGCCGTGATCGTGCGCGGAATCGGGGCCACGTAATCGGGCGCCAGATCTAGCACGCGAGCCTTCGCGTCGGCGATCAGGCGGTCGCGGTTCATCGTGATGCGGTCAGCAACCGGCCGCAGGAATCCGAGCGACCGCGCCTCGAGCGCACTGGTGCTCGTCGTCGCCATCGCGATGACCTTGAACGCGCGCTTCACGCCCTCGAACGGATCCGCCTCCTCGTACGGCGAAAGCGCCTCCGTAAAGCGGAAGAGCAACTCCTTCGTGCCGCCGCCAGCGGGGATCAGGCCGACACCCGCCTCCACGAGACCCATATACAGCTCCGCGTGCGCCTGGATGCGGTCGCAGTGCAACGCGTACTCGCAGCCGCCGCCGAGGGTGAGTCCGAATGGCGCGGCGACCACCGGGAACGGTGCGCGTCGCACGAGCATCGCACCCTCCTGGAAATAGTGCACCATGTGCTCGAGTCCCTTCCAGTCGCCGCCTTGCACCTGCGCGACCACCGCGCCGAGATCCGCGCCCGCGCTATAGGCGCGCGGATCATCGTTGCCGATGACGAGGCCCGCATACCTGCCCTTTTCCACACGCTCCAACGCCGTGCGCAACATGGCGAGCACGCCAGCGCCCATCGTGTTCATCTTGCTCATCGACTGGAGCAGCAGCACGCCGTCGCCGAGGTCGAGGAGGTTCGCGTCCTTCGAGGTCTCTAGCGCTCCGTCCTTCCGCGCACGCACCGACTCGACGCTGATCTGCCCAGGCGTCGCCGGCAGTGGCGTCACGCCGCCGTCAAAGCCCACCTGCGTCCAACCGCCGTCCATCACGCCGAAGAACTTCCCGTCCACCGCGCGCTCCATGAGAGGAGGGACGTCGAGCTTCAGGCGCTCGAATCCCTCGCGCAGCACGTCCAGCCCCAACGTCTCCATCTGCTGGAACGGACCTGCCTCCCACGCGTAGCCCCATTCGATCGCACGATCCACCGAAAGGAGGTCGTATGCGATGCTCGGCGTCGTCGCGAGCACGTAGTGCGACATGCGCGTGAGATAGTTGCGCACGAACTCCCCGTACTTGCCCGGGAGCTTCTCGGCCATGGCCAGCCGGTGGTCCAGCGACTGCTTCATCAACGTCGCGAGCGCGGGGTCGTCCACCTTCTGCTGCGGTCCATACTCCAGCGTCTTCCAGTCGAGCGTCGTGATGTCCTTGCCCACCTTCTTGTAGAACCCCGCGCCCGTCTTGTCGCCCAGCCGGCCACTCTCGGCCAGCTTCACGACCCAGTCCGGCATGTTGAAGTCCTCGCCGGTGCTCTGGCTCAACCCCTTCGATACATGCAGCAGGACGTCGAGTCCCGTGATGTCCGCGGTGCGGAACGTGGCGCTTTTCGCGCGGCCGAGCAGTGGGCCAGTAAGCGCATCCACCTCGTCGATGGTGAGGTCGGACTCCATCAGTCCCTTCATCGCCGCCACCATGCCGTACACGCCAAGCCGGTTGGCCACGAAGCCGGGGACGTCCTTCGCGATGATGATGCCCTTGCCGAGCACCACTTCGCAGAAGCGACGCGTGGCGTCGAGCACCTCGGGCGCCGTATCCGGCGTGGGGATCAGCTCCAAGAGGTGCAGGTATCGTGGCGGATTGAAGAAGTGCATGCCGAGGAAGTGCTGCCTGAAGCGATCGCTGCGGCCTTCGACGAGCACCTTCATCGGGATGCCCGACGTGTTCGACGCGACGATCGCGTTTGGCTTGAGCAGCGGCTCGAGCCGCGCATACAGCGCCTGCTTGGGCGCCGGCTGCTCGATGATCGCCTCGAGGATCAGGTCGCAATCGCCGAGCATGTCGAGCGAATCGTCCAGATTGCCGAGTGTGATCAGCGACGCGCGGGCGACGTCCATGAACGCGGCGGGACGCGCCTTTTTCGCGCGCTCCAGGCCGGCCTTGGCGGGCGCATTCTTGTCGGCATCCTTGCCTGCGATGTCCAGGAGGACGACGGGGATTCCGGCCGAGGCGGCCAGGGCGGCGATGCCGCTGCCCATGGTGCCCGCGCCGACGACGCCGAGCTTGGAGATGCGCATGATGTCAGGGTGTAGGTGTCATCCTGAGCCAACGGCGAAGGATCTGCACGTGCTGTTGCGTACCATAAGTGCAGATCCTTCGCTGCGCTCAGGATGACAAATTGGTGCGCTCAGGATGACAATAGTCAGCGATCCGCCATCCCGCGCAGGATGCCATTGCGCAGCCGCACCGCCCTGCGCGGGGCGGCCGGGTCGTCAGCGAGCCGAGGCGCGTTGCGAGTGTAGCCAAGCAGGCCGGGCAGCGACACGGACTCGGTGCCCCGCTTCACGACGATGGCGAGTGGCGTTCCCGTCACGCGACCCGCATACCGCAGGCGGAACTTTGCCCCGAACTCATTGTCCGCGATTGGCAGCTCGCCGACGCTCGAGAGCTCGTCGCCGATACGGACGCCCGCGTGCGCCGCCGGGCTTTCCGATTGGACCTGCACGACGCGCACGGCGCCCGCCGCATCGGTTCCGGTGGTGACGCCGATGTATGGCGTGCTGTCGGGCACGAGGCGGAGTCCGATGATCGTGAGCGTCGAATCCCACGGGTACGGCTCACGCCCGTCCACGTAGCGCCGCTCGAAGTCGTCGAGCGCCAGCCCGCCGGTGGCGCGGCGCACGGCGCCCCAGAAGTCCTCGTGTGTAAAGCCACGACCCTTCTTGTACGTCGTCGCGTACAGCTCGCGCATCACGGTATCGAGCGACCGCGCGTTGTCCGTCTCGTTGCGGATCGTGATGTCGAGCATCAGGCCAGCCAGCGAGCCCTTCGGGTAGTAGCTGTATCCGGTGCCATCCGTCGGGTGAATCCACGTGTTCAGCGACGCATCCTCGAGCGCGAACGGTACGGTGCTCGCGATCTCCGCGATCTTGCCCGCGGTGAGCGCGTAGAACTCGGCTGCGTCGACCACGCCGCCGCGGACCAGGGCCAGGTCCGCGTAGTAGTCGGTGATGCCTTCGCTCATCCAGAGCCATGACGTGGGCTGCGGCCGGTCATAGCGGTACGGAACGAGATCGGCGGGACGCAGGCGCTTGACGTTCCAGGCGTGGAAAATCTCGTGCGCGTACAGCGACGGCTGGAACTCGCTGCCCACGAAGTCCGGCGCCACGATATTGACATGCGAGTTGGCGTGCTCCAGCCCCGAGTATCCGTTGTACGTGGAGTCCACGATCTGCATCAGCGTGTACGTCTCCCACGGAATCTCGCCGAAGACATTTAGCTCCGCGGGAACGATGCGCTGGAGCTGTTGCCATGCGGTCGCGCGCGCTTCACTCGTCACGGCGCCCATGGGATACGTGGCGTAGCGAAAGATCTTGCCGGCGACGATGGCGCTGTCGAGGTCGAACTTCCCGACGAACACCGGCATGTCCACCAGCTCGTGATAGTTCGCCGCCTTGTACGTCCGCGGCGCGCCAGAGGGCGTCAAGCCTGTCACGACGCGGCCCGCGTCGGTGTCGATGCGGACCGTGGACGGAAACTCCAGCGACCGTCCCTCGGGATAGAGGAACAGGTTCGTTCCGTTGAAGAGCGCGAAATCCCTCCGCGCCCAGGACATCGCATTGTCGAGCGAATCAGCGAGGAGCTCGAAGCGGACCGTCACACGTCCGGCCTTTGCCGGCCGAACGCGCCACGTGTCGAAGTCGAACTTGTCCCAGCGAATGTCCACGAAGTCCTGTTTCGCCGAGAAGTGGTTCACGCCCTTCGCGAAGTTGGAGATCTCGTACGCGCCGGGCGTCCACGCGGGAAGCGAGAGCAGCACGACGCCCGCCGTCGCGACGTCGAAGGACATCGTGGCCCAGAGCCGGCGCGCGGAGAGCGCCGTCTGGTCCGCGGTCACGATGTATTCCACGGCGGATATGGGGGCCGACACGGGTGACTCGGGCGCGCGCTGCGCACCAGCGGGCGCGGCGGCGGCGGCCACGAGACCGGCAATCAAAAGGCGTGTGTGCATCATCTGAACCGAGGATGTGTGAATTCCGCGACGACTGGCGTCTCCTGTCAGGAATCGCACTCAGCGATCTCCCTACCCCAAGATGTACGACCGGAGCCGCCATGCGAAAGCACAGTTATCGCACCACACACCGCCGCGCCGTTTTTGCCGCTGCCGCCGTCACGCTGTTCCTCGCCGCGTGCAACAGCTCGCACGATGCCGCCGGAAGCGCGTCAACCGACAGCGGGGCGTCCGTTGCTGCCGTGATGCCTCCGGCGATGGCCACCGCGCCCATGTCCGACAACGCCGCTGCGGGAGTCGAGATGTCCGTGACGCGCGAGAAGAGCGCGAATGATGCGGTCGCGTCACCAGTGCCCCAAGGCCTCGCGAGTCAGCCGCTGCCGTCGGCCGGCGACTTCGCGGGCGCCATGCTCGTGCGCACGGGCGAAGCGTCGCTCGAGGTGAAACGCGTGGAGGACGCGCTCGCCCGGGCGCGCCAGACCGCCACGCAGTTCGGCGGATTCGTCGCCAACACATCGCTCCGCAACGGCCGCGACGAAACGCACGCCGCCACCATCGAGCTTCGCGTCCCGACCGCCCAGTTCGACGCCCTCATTGGCTCCCTCGACGCGCTCGGCAAGGTGGAGTCCGTGACCGCGAACGTGCAGGACGTGGGCGAGGAGTACGTGGACCTGGGCGCACGCGCCAGCAACGCGCGGCGCATGGAAGCCCGCCTCGTGGAGATGATGGCGACGCGCACGGGCAAGCTCTCCGACGCACTCACTGTGGAGCAGGAGCTCAAGCGCGTCCGCGAGGAGATCGAGCGCTATGACGCGCGTCTTCGCTGGCTCGAGCGTCGTGCCAGCACCAGCACACTCACCGTGTCTCTCCACGAGCCTCTCGCGCTCATCGACCGTCCGCGCCCGGGCCCCATCGTCGAGGCGCTCGGTCTCGCCTGGCAGCGCACCCTCGGCGTCATCGCGTGGTGCATCGCGTCGCTTGGCGTCATCGTTCCGGTTGGAGTGTTGATCGGCTTGGGCGTGTTGGCCGTGCGTCGCCTGCAGCCGCCCCGCTACCGCGCCGAGTGAGGCATTTTGAGCGGGCATTGCCCGTGCTATGACGGTGGGTCCTTCCGCTGGCGCATTGTCGCGTCCACTATGTGGCGCAACGACTTACGCTGTTGGCGCAGGGCTGCGGTGTCCTCTTTTGGTGAGGGCTCCGTCCGCAATTTGAGATTTCGTCCACTCGTGGGGAAACGAGACATGAGCAAGCCCACCATTCCCACCCTGCTCGGCGCCGCGATGGTCGCGGCGATGTTGTTGGCGCCGAGTGACGCGACCGCACAGGTCGTGACCGGCGCGCCGTTGCCGGTCGTCAACGTGCCGCCAGTCGGCGAAGGACCGCGGTCGTACGACTCGGCGGAGCTCGACCGGATTCTCTCGCCCATTGCGTTGTACCCGGATCCACTGCTGGCGCAGGTGCTGTCTGCGGCGACGTTCGCCAACGAGATACCCTCGGCCATGCAGTGGGTGGACGTCCGGCGCGGGCGGACGGCCGAGCAGCTGGTGGACATGCTGGCGGCGGAGCGGGTGTCGTGGGATCCGAGCGTGCAGGCGCTGGTCGCGTTTCCCACGGTTCTTCATATGATGGCGACGTCGATGCCGTGGACGGTGGAGGTCGGCGATGCGTTTCGCGTCCAGCGTGCGGACGTGATGGACGCGGTACAACGGCTGCGCGCGCGGGCGCACGAGTACGGCTACCTGCGCTCGACGCCGCAGTACCAGGTGGTGCAGTCGCCGGCGATCGAGATCCTGCCGGTGAACCCGGCGTATGTGGTGGTGCCGTACTACGACCCCATCGTGGTGTTTGCGCCGCCGCGTCCGCGCTTCCTGGTATCGTCGGCGATCTACCTGGGCTTTGGCGTGCGGCTCGGGTACTGGTACGAGCCGTGGGGCTGGAGGACGAGCGGTTTTTACTGGTCGTCGCGGCACATCGTCGGTGGTTATCCTGGGTGGAATCGCTCGCGTCCGCGTGTGGTGTACGTGGGCAACCGGTACGATCCGCGGTACAGTTCGCGTCCTCCGCAGGTGTGGGACCGCGATCGGGACCGCGATCGGGATCGCGATCGCGATCGGGACCGTGATTGGGATCGGAACAACTCGCGGCCGCGCGACGTGCAGCGACGCGACGATGATGGCGATCGCAACCGGTGGGGAAATCCGGGCTCCCACGGCCGCGGCACTCGTGAGGCGCCGAACACGGGGCGCACGGCGCGGCCGCGGGTGCAGCGGGAGGTCGAGCAGCCGCGGGTGGTGCAGCGGGTGGTGGAGCGCCCGCCTTCCCGCGAGGTGGAGCGCGCGAGCAGTCAGCCCACTCAGCGGGCGTCGTCGTCGTCCGAGCCGCGAGTGGCGCGGCGTCGCAACTAGCTGACGACGCGAGTGCACGTACAACGAAACCTCAGCATTCCCTCAAACCGGCGCCTCATTCCAAAACAGGAATGGGGCGCCGCCGTTGTCTCTTGCAATCGCGGCGCGAACGCGGTCGCGATCGTACCCTCCAGACTCCGAGGAACATGAGGCGTGTTCGGATGGTGATGCTCGCCGCGC
>JANOIJ010000152.1:0-2100 GCA_031407575.1 Gemmatimonadaceae bacterium
GGTACCGCCCACGTGAGCAGCAGGCAGAGTGGGATGAACAACGCCACCGCGCGTCGAACCGTTGGTCCGCTCCACCGTTCGCGGAGCACGAACGGCATTCGTGCGGTGTAGAGCAGCAGCACGGGAACGCCGACGTACAGAAACCGCGGTCCAATGAGGTAGCTCTCCGACCAATAGGCGCCGTATCCCGCGCAGAGTCCGGCGAAGATCGCCAGCAGCAGGTAGTCCCATCGCGTCGCGCGCTGCTGTAGCGCGAGCGTGAGCACGACGAGCAGGAATGCGGGCACCGGCCACGACATCAACCCGATGTCCAGCTTCATCAGGTACGCAGAGAGCACGTACAGCCCCAGGCGCGGCGTGTGCTCGTGGCCGAGTGGTGTCATGTGAAACCCGGGCCGGTGTTCGGGGCCGTTGAGCACGTCGTACGCAAAAGCGAATGGCGCTCCAACGGTGGCCGCGTTGGCGGCGAGCAACATGACAACTGGAACCGCACCCACGACCACCTGCGTGACGAGCGACGCGCGACGCTGCGGATGCGTCCATGCGTCGTGCAGTTGAAACGCTCCGATGCACACTGCAAACACGAGCGCGTCGAACGGCCGAATCGATGCGGCCACGCCAATCGCGAATCCGATCAGCGCCGCAAGCGCATGCGTTCGCGGTGGGGAGGCGGAGCGCGTCCACGCCGCCAGGGCGGTCAGTGCGACGCAGACAAAGGCCAGCGTGCCCACGTGGTTCATCCGGCTGCCGGCCATGAACAACACGAACGGTGAAAGGACAAGGAGCACCGTCGCAACCCGCGCTGTCATCTCGTCCGCTATGGCGGCGAAGAACCTCGAGGCCGCCGCCACCGCGATGCCGGCGAGCAACGGATTCACCAGCCAGGGGACGCCGGCCATCGAGCCGATCGCGGAAAGGGCAGGGCCGCCTACGGGAAACTGCGAGAACCACTTTCCATTCATGGCGAGCGACTGCGTCGTCGAGAAGAACTCGCTGTGTTGTTCGGCGCGGGCAAACAGGTGCCCCTGCGCGAGCATGCTGGCCTGCCAGCCTTGTGCGAACTCGTCTCCGGTGACGGCGCGCCATTCAAAGAGCGCCCAGCCGAAATAGACGGACAGCAGGGTGGTGACCACCCCGCAGGCGATCGCGAACGCCCACGGGCCGAGCGCGAGTAGCGCCCGACGTGCGAGCGCGAGTATCGCGTCCACACCGCGCGGGAGGGCACGCGCGAGCAACAGCGCGAGCAGGAGCGTGGGCGGCGCCCAGAGCACCCAGTGGTGCACGGCGTCACTCCACCAGCCAAGGTGGCCTTCCTCGGACAGGAGGTTGGCCATCGGCACCAAGCCGAGGAGCGCGAAAGTCACGGCCGCCACACGCAGCGGCCAGCTACGCGCGAGGTCCTTCACTTGGACTCGAACCGTCCCCGCATCAACGCCCGGAGGTCGATCGCGGGCGCCGTCACTGCCTCGGCGGGCGGAACGTCGCCGGCCTCCTCCACGACGATCCGCTGCATGGTCGCGCGCACGCCTCGGTCGAGAAAGCGCGAGAGCTGTGGCACCGAGTACTCAGCGCTGCGGCGCGACCCGTACTGCTGCATGGGATAGATCACGGCCAACTCATCCTTGGCGCGCGTGAGCGCGACGTACATCAGGCGCCGCTCTTCCTCGAGCTCGTCGGGATCCTCCACCGCGCGTGACGATGGAAACGAACCGTCCACCGCCCAGATCACGAACACGGCCTTCCATTCCTTGCCTTTCGCGCTGTGCACGGTGCTCAGGACGAGCGAATCGGATTCCGACTCGCTTCCTCCAGCAAGGTCCTGGGTGCTCGACGGTGGATCCAGCGCCAGCGCGGCGAGGAAGCTCGTGCGGGTCGGGTACGCGGCGGAAATCGTGCGCAGCTGATCGAGATCCGCCAGGCGCGCCTCGGGACGGTCGTATTTCTCGCGCAGCACCGAGTCGTAGAGCACGCGCACCGCGGCGATGTCGCTCGCCACCTTCGCTCCACCCTCGTCGCCATCGCGGTTGGTCACGCCGCGCAGCTGTCGCAAGAGCACCGCCAGCGAGCGGTGGGCGTCGCGCGCGCGCGGCGGTGCGATGA
>JANOIJ010000155.1:0-10873 GCA_031407575.1 Gemmatimonadaceae bacterium
AATTGTCAACTTTAGGTAGGGACAAAAGAAAGCCGCCCATTTCTGAGCGGCCGTAAGTCGGTTGCTACATAGCTGGGGCGGCAGGACTCGAACCTGCAACTTCCTGATTAACAGTCAGGCGGTCTGCCAGTTGACCTACACCCCATCAGAAAAATCAAAACGCCCACCGGATCGGATCCGGTGGGCGCTGGCCTCGTGATGAACTCACGCGTGCGCTAACCAGATCTCCGGGCGGAGAGCGGATTATTGTTCGGATTCGAATTAAGCCCGTTGAGTGTGTTCATCGTTCCCGCATTATAGGCCCACACGGCCAAGTCGTCAAGCGAATTCTCTCCTCAGCGGGCTCAGGGCTTGGACGCTGCAGTAGCAGCCGGCGCCGACCCCGGCAGCGGCACCTCAGACGTCGCGATGTCGAACACCGCGCGCCATGCACCGCCTCGCTTCACGAACGTGGTCACATAGCTCCCGCGATCTGACACGATGAAGTTGGACGTATCAGCCGGCGGCTTCGGCCGGAGCTGGAAGGTGTAGCTGCCCTGTGTCGTCGCGATGGAGTCGGCCACGTACATGCGCTCGATCTTGGACTGCAGCCGCACCAGCGCTGCCTTGGACAGCTCGGTCCACGCAGTACGAATCGCCTCCGTTCCGTTTGCCACCGGCGTGTTCGGGCTCATCACCACCGCATCGCTCGCGTAGTACCCGGTCACGAGCGAATCTGCCGCGCCGTTGGCCATCCAGCGCATCGCATTCACATCCAGCGCCTCGAGCGCGGCGCGCGTCGCCGCCACGTCGGACTCGGCCGTTGGCGGTGTCTCGCTCACCGTACACGCGGCGAGCACAAGCAATAACACGAATGAACGACGCATATCGCTACCTCTGGATTCGAGCGGAACCACCCTTCGCGAACGCTCGCACATCAGCCACCGTCGCCATGCTGGTGTCACCCGGGAATGTGGTGAGGAGCGCGCCGTGCGCCCAGCCCAGGTTCACCGCCTGCTGCGCATCCTCGCCCGTGATCAATCCATAAAAGAAGCCGGACGCGAAGCCATCGCCGCCGCCAACACGATCGATGATGTTCAACTCGCACGTCGGCGACACGTAGGTCTTGCCGTCGATCCACGCGACCGCGCCCCAGCTATGATGGCTCGTCGAGTGCACCTCGCGCAACGTGGTCGCGACGACCTTTATGTTCGGATACTGCTTCACCACGTCATTGATCATGCCGAAGAACGCAGTGGGATCGAGCTTCGATGCGGCCGCCACCTCCGGTCCGGGAATGCCGAGTCCGAGCTGCAGGTCCTCCTCGTTGCCGACGAGGACATCCACGTTCTCGACGATGCGCTTGATCACGCTCTGCGCCTTCTCACCGCCGCCCCAGATGTTCCACAACTTGGCGCGGTAGTTCAGGTCGAACGACGTGATGGCGCCCGCCGCATGCGCCGCCTTCATCCCTTCGATGATCAGCTCGCCCGTCGTATCCGACAGCGACGCGAAGATACCGCCGCTGTGAAACCACTTCGCGCCGCCAGCGAAGATTGCACTCCAGTCGAAGTCACCCGCCTTGAGTTGCGCGGCTGCTTCATTTGACCGGTTATAAAACACGACAGGAGCACGAACCCCGAATCCGCGGTCGCTGTACACGGTGCCCATGTTCGGACCGTTGACGCCGTTGTGCTTGAACTGCTTGTAGAACGGCTTCACGCCCATCGCACGCACGCGCTCGGCGATCAGGTCCCCGATGGGATAGTCCACCATCGCGCTGACGACGCCGGTGTTCAGGCGGAAGGCGTCGGCCAGGTTTGCCGCGCAGTTGAACTCACCGCCGCTAACGTGGATCTGGCACTCCGTCGCCTTGCGAAAGGGAATGAGCCCCGGATCGAGGCGATGGATGAGCGCGCCGAGCGATACGAAATCCAGCGCCGCATCTTCGCGGATGTCGAGACCGTTCTTCACGCCTTGTCCTCGCTTGATGGAGTTGACCATTCCGTGTGGAACGTGCCCTCACGGTCCGTACGACGATAGGTGTGCGCGCCGAAGTAGTCACGCTGAGCCTGCGTGAGATTCGCCGGCAGGCGCTCGCTGCGATAGCCGTCGAAGTAGGCAAGGCTCGCGCTCAGCGCCAGGACCGGGATGCCCATGCCCACCGCGGACTGGATCAGGAAGCGCCATCCTTGCTGCCTGGTCTCCACGGCCTCGCTGAACTTCTCGTCGAGCAGAAGGTTCGCGAGCTCCGGATTGCGCTGGTACGCGACCATGATGTCGCTCAACAGGCTCGCGCGAATGATGCAGCCCGCCCGCCAGATCTTGGCGATCTCGCCAAGCTTGAGGTCGAACTTGTATTCCGCGGACGCCGCAGCCAGCAAGCCGAGCCCCTGCGCATACGACGTGATCTTGCTTGCGTACAGGGCCTGCCGCGCCGCGTCGATGAGCTGCTGCCGGTCGCCCGTGAAGCGCGGGTCGGGACCGCGAATGACCTTGCTCGCGTTGACGCGCTGCGACTTGAGGCTCGAGAGAATCCGGCTCTCCACCGCGGCGTTGATCGTCGGGATCGGTGCGCCGATGTCGAGCGCATTCTGGCTCGTCCACTTGCCGGTGCCCTTGCTCGCTGCTTCGTCGACGATGATGTCCACGATCGGTGCGCCGGTCTCCGGATCGACTCGCCGCAGGATCTCCGCCGTGATCTCGATGAGGTAGGACTTGAGGTCGCCCTTGTTCCACTCGTCGAACAGGTCCGCAAGCTCCACGGCACTCATCCCGAGCCCTCGACGCAGCACGTCGTACGTCTCGGCGATGAGCTGCATGTCGCCGTACTCGATGCCGTTGTGCACCATCTTCACGTAGTGGCCCGCACCGCGCGGGCCCATGTACGCGACGCACGGCTCGCCGTCCTCTGCCTTGGCTGCAATGGCGCGAAACATCGGCGCGGCCAGCTCCCACGCCTCGGGCTGTCCGCCCGGCATGATGCTCGGGCCCCAGAGCGCGCCCTGCTCGCCGCCGGACACGCCAGTACCGATGTAGACGATGCCCTGCGCCTCGAGTTCCTTCGAGCGACGGTCGGTGTCGAGGAAGTAGGTGTTGCCGCCGTCGATCAGCATGTCGCCCGGCTCGAGTGAATCCTTGATGCCAGCGATCGCGGCATCCACCGGCGCGCCGGCGGGCACCATCATCATGATGCGCCGAGGACGCTCGAGCACGTCGATGAAGGATTGCAGCGTCGTACACGCCACGATGTTCTTGTCGGCGTACTTCTCGCCGAATGCCTTCGCCTTCTCGGCATTGACGTCGAAGCCGGCGACGCGAAATCCATTGCGCTCCATGTTGAGCGCAAGCATGTGACCCATGACGCCGAGTCCCATGAAGCCGAAGTTCGCCTTGTCGTGCAATGTCATGTCGGTGTCCTGGGTCTAGAAGCAGGTCCCTCGGTCGCTACGCTCCTGTCGGGACGACAAATTGGTCGCCCTGTCGTTACGACCAAGGGTGTCATCCTGGGCGCAGCGAAGGATCTGCACCTGATTTTACCCGATACAACATCTCCCCGGCCTTCTCGACGAAGAGAACGCCCTCGTCCTCGCGATTCTTCCACGACTCGAGATCCACCGTGGCCGGATTCATGTACCCGACGTTGAGCCGAGCGCAGTCGTCGGGCGAGATGCGGCTCGCCAGCGTCACCTTCACGTTCGCCTTCTCGACGCCCTGCTCCATCACGCCAGAGCCGCGCAGGTGCGTGCTGTGCGCCAGCACGCCGAGTGGCACGTGCTTGAACCGGTCCCAGTTGTCGAGGAAGTATGGAAGGATATGGTAGCCGACGTCATAGATGTGCTGCCCGTGCACGATACTCACCGTGTCCAGGTGCGGCGCGTAAATCACCACCTCGCCGCCGATAGCCACCGCGGGCTCGAGCTTGTACATGGCCTTGGCGCCGGTCCAGAGCTCGTCGTACATCGGCGGTGCGCAGGACAGCACGCGCTGGTACGGCGCGTCGCTCCAGTGCACGTGCCGCTCGGCCGAGAGGTCCGCCGCGGCGCTCCACGCCGAACGGTGGTCGCCGATGAAGATGCCGGCGAGGCCCGCACCCTCCACAGTGAGCGCAATGAGCGTCACTGGCGTCTGTAGCCGGGACGCGGCAGCGTGGATCATCGAGCGCACCGGCGTGTCCTTGATGCCGATGGTGCCCACCACGCCAGCCAGTGCGCCGAGCCAGTGGGTGGCGTCGATCATCTCGGCGCCGGAGATGCCGGGGAACAGGTACTTGGCGCCGCCTGAGAAGCCGACGACTTCGTGCGGGAAAGTGGGGCCGAGGATCACGATGTGGTCGTGCTCCAGGGCAGCCTTGTTGAGGCGGATGGTGACCTGATTCGGCAGCGAGGCGTGCCAGTGCGTGCCGGCGATGTCCTTGATCTCGTCCTGCTCCATTCGCCCGAGCGATGCGAGAGCGGACGGGTCGTCCCACGCATGGTTGTGCAGGCCGACGTGCCCGAAGGTGCTCGTGCGCTCGGCGTCGGTGATGCCGACGAGGCGGTTGAAACTCTCACGCGACAACGCCGGGTGTGTGCCGAGTGCGACCATGACGTCCAGTTGCGCGGCGTCGTGCAGGACTTCCACGATGGCGCGGAAGAGCATCGGCAGCGGCAGGGAGCGCGTGTGGTCCGGGACGAGGAGCAGGACGCGCTGGCCGGCGAACTTCCCCGCGAGACCCTGTTCGAGCGCTTCGCGGATGCTGTCGGGGTCCAGCAGACCGGCTGGAGCGACGGCCCTGGCGTCGAGGGAGGTCACTGTTCCGGGCCGCTGCAGGTCGTTTGCATGATCACGCAAAGTTAAGTGGCGGAGCTTCCCTTCGCTGTGCGGCCCTTGGGTCAGAGTAGGGGGTCAGAGTAGGGGTCAGAGTCGGAGCGTTCGTCACGAAACTCGATTCGTATTGACGGATTTCCCGGGCGTTGCTATCGTGTGGGCAGAATGCTTCCCTCCCGGTTCGCTCCCGCATCCGCCGCCACGCCGACGTCATCCACCCGGATGTGCGTCGTGCGATGTGCTGCTTTTGGCGGACGTGCGGCACGACAGCGCTGTCTGGCATGTCGGCCGGAGTGCAACGGGAGTCCCTGACGGCGGCTTGATCCTCGCGCGTACATGCGCGAGTGGCAGCACGGCCCGCGGGGACCCTCCCGCGGGCCGTTTTGCGTTTGCCTCCCCTACCTGAAGACTCGAATTGCCATGAGCAAGGATCGAAAGCAGTGGATCGGCACGCGTCGGCGGCTCACGACGTCCGCGATGGCACTCGGGCTCGCCCTTGCGCCAGAAGCGCAGGCACAGGAGGCCACCGGAGACGGTCGTGCGCGCGCGGCGATTGTCGGCCTGGTCGTTGACGAACGCAATCAGCCGATCGCGAATGCGACGGTGTCGCTACCGTCGTTACGTCGGGGAACGACCACGAACGACTCGGGCAAATTCCTGATTCGCGACCTTCCGTCCTCGGAGCACGTACTCGAGGCGCGTCGTCTCGGCTACCAGTCGGCGGTGCGCCGCGTGGACCTCGGCGCCGGTGGACAGGTCTCGCTCACGCTGCTCATGTCGCGCTCGCCGGTCACCGTCGCGGAAGTGGTCGTCACCGGACGCGCGGGAGCGAGTGAGCGCCGAGGAGCGCAGGATGTTGCCGCCCTCGGGGAGGCGAGTCTCCGCGCGACGTCCACCGGGTCCATCGGCAAGACGCTCGAGAAGTTGCCTGGCGTGTCGAACATGGGCGGTGGACCTGGAGGCGGAAACCCGGTACTGCGCGGGCTGAGCCAGGGGCGCGTGCGCATCGTTCGCGATGGCGTACCACAGGAGAACTTCGAGGCGTCGCCGCGGTGGTTTCCGCCGGGCAACCTCTCATCGACAGACCGCATCGAAGTGATCCGTGGCCCTGCGAGCATTCTGTACGGTTCCAACGCGCTGGGTGGTGCGATCAATATCGTTCCGCGTTCACTTCCGTCCAGCGGCCCCGATGGGTTTCGGCTGTATGGGCTTGCGGAGGGACAGTACTTCACGAACAACAACGAGTACTATCGCCACGGCGAGCTCGCGGCGGCCGTGGGAAGCGTGGGGATGCGCGCAGGTGCGGCGCGGCGCGTGGCCGGCAATTTTCGCACGCCTGATGTGGCGCCGTTCAGCGTGAGCAAGGTGCAGGGTGCGCCGAAATTCGCCGGCCCTGTGGAGTTCACAAACTTCGAGCAGACGTCGCGTTACGGCCAGGCGGGCGTCGCCAAGTCGTGGGGAACGCTCCGCGCGATGTATGACGGTTGGGAAGGCTCGAACAACTTCGCGAACGCGAGTGGCAAGCCGGCGGGCGTGCGCTCACGGAGCGATGACGTTCGTCTACAGGGCATCTTCGTGACCGGGTGGTCGGTGTTGAAGCCAACCGTCGCGGTGCAGACCGTGGGGATCAAGCGCGCGGCGACGGCGGCGAAGACGTTCGCCGCGGCGGCGGACAGCAACCTGTGGGACCAGAATCTCACCAATCAAGTGGTCACGGTGCGACTGGAAGTCGAGCATCCCGTCATCGCGGGCTTTCGCGGGACGCTGGGCGCCGAGTACGGCGGGCAGCACTCGGTGACGAAGCTCTCGCAGATTCAGCCATCGGGCGACGTCGACAACGTTGCCGTGTTCGCACTGGAGGAATACCGTTTCGATCGCTTGACGCTGTCCGCCGGTGGGCGGTTCGACGCGCGCCACCAGATAGCGGCCGCCGGCTCACTCGTGAACGCGAAACCCGCAGAGGAACGCGCTGCCGCGCTGGACCGACGGATGAACGTCTTCACGGGATCGGTTGGCGGAGCGTATCAGGCGAGTGACGTGGTGAGCATCTCCGTGAACGTCAGCTCCGGCTTCCGCGCGCCGAATTTCATCGACCTGTACACGAACGAGAACCGTCCGGCTCTTGGCGGTTGGCTGGAGGGCAATCCCACGGCGCAGCCCGAGCGTTCGACGAGCATGGAAGCAGGCATCCACTATGCCACGCCGCGGTTGGGCGGAGGGATCGTCGGCTATCGGAATGCATTCAACAACTTCACGTACCTGAACCGATCCTCCAGGACGCGGGTGGTCAATGGCGCAACGGTCCCCGTGTTCGGCACGCAGCAAACTGCGGGGAGGCTTGCCGGCATCGAAGTGAATGGCGCCGGCGAGTTGTTTCCGGCGGTGGTACTGGACGCGAGCTACGCAAAGATCGTGAGCCGGAACCTCTCGACTGGCGAGGCGCTGCCGCTGATGCCCGCGGATCAACTTCGCGCGTCACTGCGCTATGCACCGCGAGCGCTCGCAGGGCTGACGTCGCCGTATGCGCAGATCGGCGCCAAGCACGTGTGGTTCAAGGGCGTCGCGGGCCCCACGGAACCATTCGCCGATGGCGGATCGCAGGGTTTTGGCGTGGCATCCACGCCGGCGTATACCGTGTTCGACGTCGGCGTGGGAGCGCACGTCGTGGTCGGCTCGTCGGAGCTGGAGCTGAACCTCAGCGTCGAGAATCTGTTCGACACGGCGTTCAGCGATTTTCTCGATACGCAGAAGGGGTTTACGCTTGGTGCGGGACGCAATGTCGCGCTGCGCGTGAGCGTTCCGTTCCTGCTGCGGCGGTAGCGCGTTCGCGGCACTCACGCAATCACGGCTGATCAGCGCGTCGGCGTCAGAAAGTCTTCGCGCACCGGAGTGAAGACGTCCACCAGCACGCCGTCTTCCAGCGCCTTCACGCCGTGGACGATGTCGGCGACCGTATAGAACACGTCGCCGGCGACGAGTTGCGCCTGCTGATCACCGACGGTGACTTCGAAGCGGCCGGCGGCCACGTACGTCGCCTGGCGGTGCGGATGATGGTGGAGCGCGCCGACGGCGTTCGCCTCGAACTCCACACGCACGATCATCAGGTCCGTGCCGTGACCGAGCATTTGCCGGCGCACACCTTCGCCAGCTTTCTCCCACGCGATCTCGGCGGATTGGACGAATGGCTTTTGGTTCATCGTTTTTGTAGTGGGTACACAACACCGTTTACCGCAGAGGACGCATCAGAGAAGGATGGTACGGCATCCGTTAACCGCAGAGGACGCATCAGCGGGAGGATGGTACGGCATCCGACAACCGCAGAGGACGCGGAGGAGCAGAGGTTCGCAGAGGACCTGCAAAGGCAACGTCATGAACGTGATGAATCTGGGGCGGCCTCCGTGGTGAAGCGCCGCTGAAACTAGGGGAGAAAGAAATTCTGCAGTTGTTGTCCTGCGTACCTCTGCTCCTCCGCGTTCTCTGCGGTTAACGGATGCCTTGTGACCCCGACTCGCGACAGAGTAGCGCGAAAGAGTAGCGCAAAACCCCGGATGACATCAGGTTCCAGCCTTCACCCTCTCTGGTGGCAATGCCGTGATCGCCTCCCGTCTCCTGCTACTCGCGCTCCCGCTGCTGCTCGCGGCTGTCGCACCCGTTCGGCCCATCACCATCTTTCTGGCCGGCGACTCGACCATGGCGCCGAAGGCCCCGGACAAGCGCCCGGAAACCGGATGGGGCGAGATGCTCGGCCAGTACTTCCAGCCGGACGACGTGCGCATCGCCAACCGGGCCATGAATGGGCGAAGCTCCAAGTCGTTCATCGCAGAGGGACGCTGGACCGCCATCGCGGACTCCCTTTCCGCGGGCGACTACGTCTTCATCCAGTTCGGCCACAACGACGAGTCGAAGGACAAGGGCGACCGCTACTCGACTCCAGAGGAGTTCACGGCGAACCTCACGCGGATGATCGGCGACGCGCGCGCCAAGGGTGCCATTCCCGTGCTGTTCACGCCCGTGGAGCGCCGCCGCTTCGATCTGTCGGGCCGCCTGCAGGACACACACGGCCTCTATCCCGGCTACACGCGCGCCGTCGCGAGGGCGCAGCGGGTCCCGCTGATCGACATGCAGAACGCCAGCGCCAGTATCCTCAGGAGCTACGGCGCCGATTCCTCAGCCAAGCTCTTTCTTCACCTCGAGAAGGGCGAGCACCCCAACTATCCAGACGGCGTGCGCGACAACACACACTTCCGGCCTCTCGGAGCCGAGCTCCTGGCGCGTGAAGTGGTGGATGGAATTCAATCGTTGAAGCTCGGACTCGCAGATCACTTGCGAGCGAAGTAGAGAGAATTGCGGAGAAAATGTTGTCATCCTGAGCGCCGCGAAGGATCTGCACGTTGGCGGTCGGAACAGCAGGTGCAGATCCTTCGACTTCGCTCAGGATGACAAAACGCGGTCGCCGACGGCTCCGAGCTGCCGGGCCCCGTGGGTGCCAACCGTCGCTCACGATTGCTGCGTTGGCTGATCGCTTCGACAGCACGAAGTTTGCTTTCAGTCCGCCGGCACTAGTCCCGCCCGCATCGACGACGCTCGAACGATGAGCTCGGCCGAGAACATCCGCCGGACGGGAACATGCGCGCCGTCCATGCGGAGTTGCTCGTCCAGCAGCGCCGCCGCTGCGTCGCCGAGGGCGGCCATCGGCATGGCCATCGTCGTCAGCCCTGGCGACGTCAGCGCCGTCATCGGCACGTTGTCAAAGCCCACGAGCGCGATGTCGTCCGGGATGCGAAGTCCCGCGTCTCGCACGACGCTCATCGCACCAAGCGCCATCATGTCGTTGGCGGCGAACACCGCATCGGGCGGCTGCGGGCGCGACAACAGCCAACTCATCGCATCGCGGCCACTCTCGTAGCGGAACGTGCCTTCCACCACCAGCTCCGGATCCACTGCGCGACCACTCTCCTCCAACGCTCGGCAGTACCCGCTGTGACGCTGCGCTCGGCCGTATGTGGCGCTGCCCGCGCCCGACGTGGGACCAGTGATCATCGCGATGCGCTCGCATCCGGAGCCGAGGAGATGCTGCGTCGCGGTGTACGCGCCGAGCTCGGAATCAACGAGCAGGCGGCTCACCTCGGGCACGTGGTAGTCACGCTCGATCGCAATGACCGGGATGCGACTACGCGCCAGGGCAAATGCGCGCAGCGATTTCTCGGGGACGCTGTCCCCGATGAGCACCAGGCCGGCAATCTGCGCCTCGATGAGCATGCGCAGGTTTGCGCTGCCAAGGTCGAGCCGATGATTCGAATCGCAGAGGGAGAGCGTGCGGCCCGACGCGAGCAACGCGTGGCTCAGCCCTCGCACCACTTCAGTGAAGAAGGGATTGGTGAGGTCGGAGACGATGACACCGACCGCATGGCCCTGTCGGCGCTTGAGGCCGCGCGCGAGCTGGTTGGGGTGGTAGCCCATCTCGTCGACGGCCAGCTGCACACGCGCGCGCGTCGCTTCCGACACCCACTCCGCGCCATTCACCACCGCCGAGACGGTCGCCGTGGAGACGCCGCATTGCTTCGCGAGATCGTGCAGTGTGACGGAGCGCATGTGAGACATTACCTTTGCCCTCTGATGCTGTCAATCGAGCCCGATGCTGCACAAACGTGCATCGCCGAGTCATCATCTCCACACCTTGGACATCTATGGACAGCCGCGAGTTGGATCGCCGGGAGTTCGTGAAATCTGGTCTCTTTGCCAGCGCCGCCGGGATTACGGGGACCACGGGGATGACCGGTGCGATGCCCACCCGCGCGGACGAGCCGAGACGCCACTTCGAATTGCGCACCTACGAGCTACGCAGCGACCTCAATCCCGCTCGACTGCGGACATGGTTCAAGGACGTCATGCTGCCCGCGTATGCGCGCGCGGGCGCGGGCACGGTGGGTGTCTTCTCCGCCGACACCGGATTCCCATCCGGGTCGCTCCTTACGCTGGTCGAGTATCCGTCGCTTGGCGACGTTGAGGCCGTTGCGCGCAAGCTGGAGGGCGATAGCGCGTACACCGACGGTCGACGCGCTTTCGAAACGGGAGACGACTTGCC
>JANOIJ010000167.1:0-18234 GCA_031407575.1 Gemmatimonadaceae bacterium
GCTCGATTACGAATCGAGTGCTCTACCCCTGAGCTACTGTGGCGACGAACGAAATGCCCTGACGCGGACTCGAACCGCGACGCCTTTCGGCACAGCCTCCTCAAGACTGCGTGTCTACCAGTTTCACCACCAGGGCAGAACCTTGCAACGCACCTCGCGCTTCCCGAACCACTGCACCGGTCTGTCCGACAGCCGAAACTGTGAGACCGTCCGGCCAAGCGCGAACGGGGCCGACGGGGCTCGAACCCGCAACCTCTCGAGTGACAGTCGAGTGCTCTAACCAATTGAGCTACGGCCCCTCTCACAATCGGGGCTCGCGTGACGCAGGTGCCGTCACCGAATCCGATCTCCTGCTTCGACTCCGCCGTGATACCACATAGCCCGTACGGGAGTCGAACCCGTCTCTGCACCGTGAAAGGATGCCGTCCTAACCGATAGACGAACGGGCCATTCCAGATAGCGGTAACGGGATTCGAACCCGTGTTCCAGCCTTGAGAGGGCCGTGTCCTAGTCCCCTAGACGATACCGCCAAAGTCGTTCCCACCGATGGCAGGGACACCATGGCGGTCCAGCACGTTCGCTTGTCAAAGTCCAATCACACCACTGCACAGGCCCGGGGGGACTCGAACCCACAACCGCCGGTTTTGGAGACCGGTGCTCTACCAATTGAGCTACGGACCTAAACCGTCGAGCAGCGCATCCGGCGTTTCACCGAACGCGCTGCCCGCCGCCGTACGAGGGGTGGCTGACGGGGATTGAACCCGCAACCCCCGGTGCCACAGACCGGTGCTCTAACCAATTGAGCTACAGCCACCATGGACCCGCCACCCGCATGCGGGTTCCTTCCCTACGAAAGCCGGAGAGAGCGTTGATTGTAATCAGCCGAACCCCGCATATCAACTGCTCGGCTGACTACTTGGCGCGCTCGATGTACTCGCCCGTCCCCGGATTCACGCGGATCTTGTCGCCCGTCGCCACGAACTCAGGCACGTTCACCGTCACTCCGTTCTCGAGCTTCGCCGGCTTGCTCGACGCGGTCTTCGTCGCCGTCTTCATTACCGGATTCGTCTCGACGATGGTCAGCGTCATCGAGTTCGGCAGGCGCACGCCGATCGGCTTCCCATCGTAGAACTCCGCCTGGATCACCATGCCGGGCTGCATCCACGGCGCATTGTCGCCGAGTGCCTCCTCGTCCATCTCGATCTGGTCGTAGTTCGAGGACTTCATGAAGTGGTACGTGCCGCCCGAGTCATACATGTACTCGAGATCGTGCGTCTCCATGAACGCCGGCTCGATGGAGTCCGCCGCGCGAAAGCGGTGATCGAAGCTCGAGCCGGTGCGCAGGCTCTTCAACTTGGCCTGCACCATCGCTCGCAGGTTGCCGGGCGTATGATGACGGAACTCGACGACGCGCACAGGCTCGCCCTCGAAGACGATGACCATGCCGCGGCGGATTTGCGTGGCGGGAACTGCCATGGGAACCCCAAAACAGAAATGAACGTAAAGTGGGACAGCCTGCTAACTTAACCCATGATCGCACCCCGCTGCAACCCCGCAGGTACGCCCACTCAGCGCGAAGTGCTCCCTGACGTGATCAGCGGCGCGATGGTCTTCCACACGTTTTCCGTCACGACCCGCTCGCCGGCGTCGTTGGGGTGCACCCCGTCGCCCTGGTTCATCGGCGGCCGGCCCGCCACCCCGTCGAGGAGAAACGGCATCAGGGTCACGCCGTGCTCTGCCGCCAGGGCCGGAAACATCGCGTGGAACGCGCGCGTATACTCCCCACCGAGATTCGTCGGCGCCTCCATTTGCGCGAGCACTACCTGCGCCTCCGGTCGCTCCTTCCTGATGCGCGTGAGGATCATGCCGATCGTTCCCTTGGTGGCTTCCACCGGCTGCCCACGAAGCCCGTCATTGGCACCGGTCTCCACCACGATCACCGCCGCGGGATGCTGAAGCACCCAGTCGAGCCGTCGCAACAGCCCCGCCGATGTCTCGCCGCTGACTCCCGCGTTCACGGACTGGTACGGCAGGCCCGCTGCGTCGATCTTCCGCTGGATCTGCTGCGGATAGGCGCTGTCCGGATCGAGGCCGAGGCCGGCCGTGAGCGACGTGCCCAGGAAGAGCACGGTCCGCTTGCCCGAGAGGCCCGCGGCCGACCCCGGACCTTCCCTCACCGCCGCGGGGTTCATCCCGGTGTCGGCTCTGCTCGCGGCATCGCGCGCGGGGCTCGCATTCCCCTTGTCTCCGCCGCACGCTGTCGCGACCGCACCGGCCGCCAGCACCATCACTGCCCATCGAATTGGTCTCATGCTTGAAGCTCGCCAGTTGACCAAGGAATACCAGAGCGGCGATCACCGCCTGTCTGTGTTACGCGACGTCAGCTTCGTCGTTCCCGGCGGCGCGTTCGTCGCCATCGTCGGACCGTCCGGCAGCGGCAAGACGACGCTGCTCGGCCTGCTCGCCGGATTGGACATCGCCACGCGAGGCACCGTCCTGCTCGACGGCGACGACCTGTCGCGCATGAACGAGGACCAGCGCGCGCAGCTCCGCGGCGCGAAAGTTGGGTTCGTGTTCCAGAGCTTTCAACTCATCCCCACGTTGACCGCCATCGAGAACGTGCAGGTGCCGCTCGAACTGCGCGGTGAGGACGGCGCGCCCGCGCGAGCACGCGAACTCCTCGCGCGCGTCGGGCTCGGCGATCGCACGCATCACTTTCCGAACCAGCTCTCCGGCGGCGAGCAGCAGCGCGTCGCGATCGCGCGGGCATTCAGCAACAGGCCGTCCCTGCTCTTTGCCGACGAGCCCACGGGCAACCTCGACAGCGACACCGGGAAGCACATCGTCGAGCTGCTGGAGACACTGAACCGCGAGTCGGGCACGACCATCGTCCTCGTCACGCACGACCTCACGCTCGCGCACCGCACACAGCGCATCATTCGGCTCGCCGACGGCGCTGTCGTCAGTGACGCGCTCGTCCAACCGGCCGAGCCCGCGGTCGCCTTCGGATGAGGACCTCCCAACTCCTCGCCCTCGCCTGGCGCGAGAGCCGGACCGCGCGGCGGCGACTCCTGCTCTATATGTCGTCCATCTCGCTTGGTGTGGCGGCGCTGGTGGCGATCGATTCGTTCGCCAGCAACACGCACCGCTCGGTGCGAGAGCAGGCCCGCGCACTCCTCGGCGGCGACATCGCGCTCTCGACGCGGTCCATGTACACCAAGCCCGTGCTCCAGGCGCTCGACTCACTGCGAGCGGAGGGCGTGGGTGTCGCCGACGTCACGAGCTTCGCCTCCATGGCGATCGTGCCGCGCACCGGGCTCACTCGCCTGGCGCAGATCGAAGCGGTGACGCCGGGCTACCCCTTTTACGGCGAGATCATCACGAGCCCCGCGGGTCAGTGGGCGCACTTGCACAAAGGCCGCACGGCGCTCGTGGACCCGGCGCTGCTCGTCGCGCTCGACGCACATGTGGGCGACACGCTCTCGCTTGGCCTGGCGCGCTTCGCCATCGCGGGTACGCTCGTGAGCGTGCCGGGCGACGTCGGCGTCAGCACGACGATTGGACCGCGCGTCTACATCCCGGCCCAGTACCTCGACGAGACGTCGCTGCTCATGTTCGGCAGCCGCTCCGAGCACAAGACGCTGGTCAAGCTCACCGAGGCCCTTCCGCCGTCGCGATTCATCTGGCGTTTCAAGGAGCGATTCGAGAAGGCGCAGGTACGCTGGCGCACTGCCGCCGAGACCGAGTTCAACCTCACGCAGGCCGTCGACCAGTTGCGTGATTTCCTCAGCGTCATCGGCCTGGTTGCGTTGCTGCTCGGTGGCATTGGCGTGGCGAGCGGCGTGAACGCGTTCGTCATGCGGAAGATCGATACCGTCGCCGTGCTGCGCTGCCTCGGCGCCACGAGCCGGCAGGTGCTCGCCATCTACCTCCTGCAGGCCGTGGCGATGGGGTTCCTCGGTGCGGCCTTTGGAGCACTCATCGGCATCGGCCTGCAGCTCGGCCTGCCGCTCGTCCTCAAGGATTTCCTGCCGGTGGACGTCAGCGTCACCATCGAGCCGAATGCGTTGCTCACCGGGCTGTTCGTCGGCGTGTGGGTTGCGCTCATCTTCGCGCTCAATCCACTGATCGCGCTCCGCAACGTGAGTCCGCTCCAGACGCTCAGGCGCGAGTCGGACGCTGAGGCGCTGCGCGGCGCAAAGTTCGATCCGATTCGCGTGCTCGTCGCGCTCGTGATCGTGCTCAGCGTTGGCGCGCTGGGCGTGGCGCGCGCGGAGAATCCGCAGCAAGGTCTGGGATTCGCTGCGGCGATCGCTGGTGCGGTGGCACTGCTCTACGGTGCGGCCGCGCTCCTGAGCGCCGCGGCGCGTCGCCTGGTGCGCCCGTCGTGGCCGTTCGTGTTGCGGCAGGGAGTCGCGAGTCTCTACCGTCCCGGAAACCAGACGCGATCCGTGGTCCTCGCGCTGGGGTTTGGTGTGTTCCTCATGAGCACTGTGTATCAAGTGCAAACGAACCTGCTCCGTACGGTGACGGTCAAGCTCGATGCGTCGCGCGCCAACGTGCTGTTCTTCGACGTGCAGGACGACCAGGGTGCGCCGCTTGACTCGCTGATTCGCGCGAAGGGCTACGGCATCGTGCAACGCACGCCGATCGTGCCGATGAAGATCGTCGCGATCAACTCGCAGGTCGGTGAGCGGCTGCTCAAGCCCGACACCAGCAAGGGCGAAGTGCGACGCGAGCGCTGGGTGATGCGGCGCGAATTCCGGTCGACCTACCGCGATTCGCTGATGCCGTCCGAAAAAGTGGTGAAGGGCCGCTTCCCCACGCATCCCAGCTCGCCGCCGCAATTGCCAGAGGTGTCGCTCGACGACGGGATTGCCAAGAGCCTCAAGGTCGGCCTGCAGGACACCATCACGTGGGACGTACAGGGTGTTCGCGTGCAGACCCGCATCACCAGCCTGCGCGAAGTGAACTGGTCGCGCTTCGAGCCCAACTTCTTCGCAGTGTTCGAGAGCCGCGCGCTGCTGAAGGCGCCGAAGCAGTTCGCCATTCTCGCTGACGTGCGCGGGAAGCCCGGCGCCGTCGCGCTCCTGCAGCGCGACGTCGTCACCGGCTTCCCGAACGTGGCAAGCCTGGACTTGACGCTCGTGCAGCAAACCATCGCGCGCGTGCTCGACAAGGTAACGGCTGCCATTCGGTTCATGGCCGGCCTGAGTCTCGCACTCGGCATTCCGGTGCTGTTCAGCGCCGTCAGCGCCACGCGCCGCGAGCGGCTGCGCGAGGGTGTGCTGCTCAAGGTGCTCGGCGCAACGAAACGGCAGGTGGGCCGAGTGATGCTGGCGGAGTACCTGCTGCTCGGTGCGTTGGGCAGCCTCGTCGGCGTGATCCTCAGCGTGGGCGGCGCGTGGGGACTGATGCGCTTCGTCTTCAAGCAGCCGTTCACGCCAGCATTCGTTCCGGCGCTACTCGTCGCGCTGCTGATGATCGCGATCGCGGTGTCCATCGGAATGCTCACCGGCAGGGAAGTCTTCCGCGAGACGCCGATGGCGGCGTTGCGCGAAGCCTGACGTCCCCGACCGCCACCGCGCAAAAAGCGCCGTGATCATGGTGATCACGGCGCTGCTGTTTTCCCGACCGACTGCTGGGCTACTCGTCCGTCACGCTGAAGGCTGCGGCGAAGCCGCTGCCGTCCTGGCTGACTTGCGCGGCGCAGGCGAGAAAGAGCCCGGTCGTGAACGCAAGGATGATCCGCTGCACGACGGGAGTGAGTTTCGGCATGAGTGAGGTGTGCTGCGGGAGGGAGGCGCGTGACACGAGAAAGACGACGCAATCGCGTCGCGCGTCACGACACGCCATACCCTCGGTGCCGCGACGGGTTCCGCGTCAGACTTGCCCGTCGCGTCCGGCAGCGATCCACTTCTCCATCGCGTTCAACAGCAACGTTTCATCAACGATGGGCTTGGTGATGTAGTCGTTGAATCCGGCTGAGAGATATTTCTCCCTGTCGCCGGCCATGGCGTGCGCCGTCAGCGCGATCACTGGGAGCCGGCGCAGGCGTTCGTCGGCGCGTATGCGCGCCAGAATCTCGTTCCCATCCATTCCGGGCAGCGAGATATCCAGGAGCACGAGATCCGGAAGCTCCGCGGTGAGTCCGGCCAGCGCGTCCACACCGTTCTCGTACTCCACCACTTCATACAGGCCGTCGAGAATCGCCTGAAGCAGCAAGCGATTGTCAGCGTTGTCTTCCACCACCGCGACAGTATTCATGCGTTCTCCGAGTTGCGGGCGCCTTCCAGCCAGACCTGCACCCGTGTGAATTCCTCCCCGATCAGCGCGACGAGCCCGTCAATCGTCTCGAGCGAGCCCTCGCGGGCGATAAGTTCTCCCTTCTCGCACAGTCGCTGCATGCGCAGCGCTCCCAGCTGCGCCGAGCTCGACTTGAGCGAGTGCAACGCCATCTCCACCGCATTCGCGCTGCCGCCCTCGACACCAGCCCGCGCGGCGGCGATGCGCTCTGGCGCGGTGGCCACGTAGAGCTCGATCATCTCGCGGAGCAACTTCCCACCACCAAACCGGCGCAGGCGGTCCAGTGAGGCTGAGTCGGTCGCGGGTAGATCGTCCCCAGCGGGTGATGGGATGGAATCAGTCATGACAATTCGGTGCGGCGCCGGGAGGCCGTGGAGCGAGAGAGGTAACTCAGCGTGTCCATCGGCCTCCGGATATAAGCATCGGCTCTCCGGTGCATAAGCTGCACCCCCAACTCCGGCGCCTTTCCTCGCCCGCCGCCCGCCACCGAACGCAACGGGGAACTGGCAAAAAGACCGGGACGCACAGCCCGGGCGCTTTACGCACAGCGAGTGACGAACGCGACGAGAGCATCGCGCGCACGGCCTGAACCGATACGCTGCTCATCGAGTCGTCGCGGCGCGGCAAGCACCGCACGTGGAGCTGCAGCGCGAATCGCATTGACCAGCAACCACGTCATGGGCCCGTTACCTCGAGTCTTTCAGATCACGATATTCCGGAAGGTAATCGCGTCGCATGGCGCCGGTGAATCCCGCTTACGGCACCGGAGCGAGGACAGCGACGGGCAAGCTTTGGCGGTCTCGCGTGTACCCATCTCCAAGCTGCCCCTCAGACCCCAGGCCCCAGCAGAGTACGGCAGTCTGCCGTGTCACGCCGCACGTATGGTTGCCTCCGCCGGTAGCCAGAGTTGAGAAGCGGAGCCCACCGAACACGCCGATCGGCTGGCGGCTGCACTCCAGGGCGGCGGGACCGCACACCTCGCCCGGGCGCGGCACGCCCAGCTGCCCAAAGCTGTTGTTCCCCCAACAGAGCGCCCGGCCCTCGACGGTGGTGCCGCACGTCTGGATGATGCCGGTCGTCACGTTCGCGAGGCGTTCGGTCGTCGCGACGCGCGACGGCGTTGCGGTACTCACGAGCGTGCCGGTGCCAAGTTGTGCGAATGCGTTCGACTCCCAGCAGTAGGGCACGTCGTCCAGGGTGATGGCACAGATCGACGTGATGCCCACCGAGACGTCGCGCACCGCTGGCAGCCCGTCGATCCGGTGCGGTTGGAGCCGCGCCCCGAAAAAGTCGAAGAACCCGTCGGACGACTCCCATGCGGCGCCCCAGCACCACACGGCACCGTCGAGCGCGATGCCGCAGCTGCGGTGCCGCCCGGAACGCACGACGATGAAGCGCTGCGACGTGGCAACGGGCGCGGGAATCACGCTCGACACTGTGTCCCCACGTCCAAGCGCGCCGAACGAGCCCTCGCCCCAACAATAGACGACGCCATTCGTGCGCACGGCGCAGCTGTGCGTCATCCCCGCACCCACGTCGATGAAGAGCAACCCGGGCAACACCGGCGTCGGCGTCGGAACGCGCGCCATGCCCTGCACCGCGGTCTGGAACTGAAAGCTCTCACCCCAGCAGTAGAGCGCGCGGTCCTCGGCAATGCCGCAGGTGTGTCGCAAACCCGCGCTCACCGCGCTGAAGCGCGCGGTCGTGGCGACGGCACGCGGACCGGCCTCGCACGGCGTGCCGAAGCGACCACACTTGCCGCGCGCGACACCCACGCCGAGTTGCCCGCCGTTGTTGCCGCCCCAGCAATACAGCACGCCATTGGTGCGAATGGCGCAGCTGTGCGATCCACCGACCGTGACCGACCCCGACCGCCAGCCCGCCGCAGTGACCGGTACCGCGATTGCGCGGTCTGCGTACACGAACCCCGTCGGAGCAGTGAGTGGTTCGCATGCGGCGACTGCCACGATGAGAGCGACAGCCAGCGCACCTGCCGCTCTCATGACGAATCACCGGTGGTCGATCGCGCGCTGCGTGGCATGAGTGATGACGTGTTCCGGGAAGCGCCACCGGCGGCGGCTGATGTCCGGAAGCTCGACGGCGTGCCTGCTTGACGCTACCCTGTGAAACGCATGACCGACGACGAGCCTTCGCCGCACAAGGAGGATCCTGCCCGCACCTCG
This sequence comes from Gemmatimonadaceae bacterium, assembly GCA_031407575.1. Classification (GTDB taxonomy): domain Bacteria; phylum Gemmatimonadota; class Gemmatimonadetes; order Gemmatimonadales; family Gemmatimonadaceae; genus AG11. Next base: position 8,490 of record JANOIJ010000167.1, read on the forward strand.
CGCGACATCCGCGCGGTCTTCGTCTTCGGCATCATCGCGGCATCGATCGAGATGGGCTTGCTGCTGTACTTCTTCCGCTAGCGGAGGAGACTTCGGGATGTACGCTGCGCTGATCGTCCTCTCGTTGCAGCTCCACGCGCCGTCGCTTGCGGGCGCGCCGCAGCGTGCCACCGCGGACTCCGTGCGCGACCTCGGCCGCGCTCGTGGCGCGCAGTCGTCGTTCGAGCGCAACCGCCGCGCCCATCTTCCGTTCTCGTCGGGCAGTGGCGGCCGCTGCGACGTGCGCGTCGGCCGGTTCTGCTGGTGGTACGACGGGAGCATCCCAACGTTTCCTCCGGAAGCCGAGCCGATCGCACGACGCCGCGCCGAGTTGCTTGCGGAACTCGACCTCCTCGCCGCGAAGTATCCCGGCGACGACTGGCTCGCGGGCATACGCGTGCACTACCGCGTGGACGCGCGTACTCCCGCCAGCGCGGACAGCACCGCGCGCGACTGCCGCGCGTCCGCGTGGTGGTGTGCCGCACTCGTTGGTTACGCAGCGCATTCGCGTGGCGATGGCATACGCGCGGACTCGGCGTTCACGGCGGCGATCGCGATGATGCCGCCCGAGCAGGCGTGTGCGTGGCGTGACATCGCTCAGCTGCTCAGCGACGACGACCGCGACGTATACAAGCGCCGCGAATGTGAGTTGCGAGTCGCACTCGAGACGCGCTATTGGTTGTTCAGCCGCCCGCAGCTCGCCAGCGACGCGAACGACTGGCGAAACGAGTTCCACGCCCGCCGCGTGCTGAACTGGATTGGTGCTCGCGCCGAGACGCCGCACCTGATGCGCTGGGGCAACGACGCCGCGGAGCTCGTGCTTCGCTACGGCTGGCCGACAGCGTGGAGTCGCTATCACACGTCGGGCGCGAGCATGACCGACCCCGGAATAGTTGGTCACGATCCGACGCCCAGCTTCTCGTTCGCCGCCGCCTCCGCGCTCCGCGACTCGCTCAAGGCATTCGCCGCCAACGCCTGGGACCTGGACGCGCAGCGCTCCGAGGCGCGCTACGCGCCGCGCCTCGTGCGTCGAGTGGCGGGCGCCTCGGCGCAGTTCGCGCGCTTCCGTCGCGGCGACAGCACGCTCGTCGTCGCGGCGTTTGCGGCGACGGATGACTCCCTGCTCTCACCGGCGAGCGTCATCGCCGTTGCGGGCGCGGACGGCGTCCCCGTCGCGAGCGCGCACGACACCGGGCGCGTTGGCCGCACGCGCGTGACGGTCATCGGCTCGGTGCTGCTGGCAGGCGCCGAGGTCGTCGATACCGCGACGCGCACGCTGGCGCGTGCTCGGGTCGCCTTCGCTCCGGTTTCGGACGGAAGCCGCCTCGCGCTCTCCGATCTGCTGGTCTATCGCGCCGGTGATGCTCCCGCGACATCGCTCGACTCGGCGCTGGCACGCGCGATTCCTGGCGACACGGCATCGCGGCTGCGCCCGATCGGGCTGTTCTGGGAGACGTATGGCGTCGCCGCGGAGGGTGAGACGATGGACGTGGCGGTCAGCGTCGAGCGCGTCGACCACGGGTGGATTCGCAGCACGCGGCAGCGACTCGGGCTCACACCGGTGGACACACCAATCCGCATCCAGTGGACGGCCATGCGACCGCCGAGTGCGCGCGCGGCGTCACACGCCATCTCGATGGACCTCGCGAACCTCGATGTGGGGAGGTACCGCATTTCGCTGCAGCTTCGGCCGGCCGATGGCACCGCAGTGTCAACGACGCGGGAGATCGAGCTGATCGACCGGTAGCTCGGCGCGTCCCTGTCGTGGTCAGCGTTCGGTGCGGCCTGCGACGGTGGCGGGAGCAGGAACCAGCGCGCCGTCGGGATAGCGGCGGGGCAGCACGCCCGTGATGCGAGACGGCGTGTGGCCCTTCGTCGCATACGGCACGTCTGGTGGCGCTCCGCCACTCGGCCAGTCGAGCTCCTTGCCGGGAGAATCAGGCCGAGCGTGCGAGTTGACGTATGCCGCAACGTCGAACGCCTGCTGATCGGTGAGTGTGCCCGGTTTGTCGAGCGGCATGTTGTGGCGCACGAACGACGCTGCTCGCTCCACGCGAGCCATCGACGCGCCCACGCTGTACGACTTCGCGCCCCAGAGTGCGGGGACGATGGCGATCCCCGCGCCGTCGACACCATGACAACGCGCGCAATTCTCCGTGTACACCTGGCGACCATGTGTCGTGTCGGTCGCGAGCGCCGTCATCTTTGGCATGCCCTCGCCTTCGACCTTGCGTGTGCCCACGTCGCGAGAGATGAACGCGAGATACGCGATGATGTCCACCATCTCGCGACTCCTCGTCGGCAGCGCGCGGCCGGCCAGGCTCCGCGTGAAGCAGTAGTTCACGCGGTCCTCGAGTGGCACGACAGCGCCCGACCGATCGAGGTAGCGTGGATATCGCGTGTGCACCCCCACGAGCGGCGCGGAATTCGGACGAAGTCCCTTCTCGAGATGGCAGCTGCTGCAGCGGAGGTTTCCCCCCACATAGCCCGGCAACGAGTCAGGCGTATGCTCGAGCAACGCGAGTCCCCGGCGAATCGACACGCCCATGGGGCCATCGGGAATCGCGGAGTCGGCGTATGCCGCTACGGGCGAGACGGGCGGCGACGCGGGCGGTGGCGCTGGCGTTGCCGCGTCCCGGCACCCGGCCAGAAGCGACACGAAGCCCAGTACGCGCAGCGTTGCGGAGATTGGCGGCTGGATCATCACACGCGCACGGTGCGGACAACGCGGTTTGTGCGCAAGTCCCCGCGCACTTACTGCCCTTGTTTCCTCGGGATCGTTTGGACAGTCTTTCACGCGTCGATCGCGCCCGTACCCTCCAAAGCGCGCCTCTCTCCCAACCCGCCGCTCCCGCCGGCCCCACCGCCGACCCGCTGCGCCTCGCTGTCCGTGCTTTCGCGTACTCGACGATGAGTGCGTGCCTCGTCGCTGCGCCTGCGCGCGCTGACGAGTGCGCCCTGGTCGAGTCGCGCGCAACGTTCTCGTCGCTGAGCGGCGCGCGCATCACCTCGGTGGACATCCAGAGCGACGGCCCGGAGCTTCCCGGGGCAGCGCGGATCTTTCGCGCACTGCACCCGGTGTCGCAGTCGGGCGTGATCCGCCGCCAGCTGTTGTTCGCGGCCGGCGACAGCGTGGACACCTTGCTCGTCGGCGAGACGATGCGTCGCCTGCGCGCGCAGCGGCTCTTCTCCGACGCGGTGCTGCTCGCCCGCCGATGCACGCCGTCGGGAGACGTCGCGCTCGTCCTCCGCACGCGCGACCGCTGGACCCTCCGCCCAACCGCTCGGCTGCGTGCACCGTCGCAGCTTTCTGTCGGGGTGGAGGATCGCAACTTCCTGGGTTCCGGCCGCACGGTCGCCATCACCCGGGAAATGACGCTGCGCGGCAGTGGCGGCGCCTTCACCTACGTCGATCCCTTCATCCTCGGCTCCAACCTCGCGGGGAATCTTCGCGTCGCACGGCTTGGCGGCGGCGAGACGTTTCGCGTGGGGTTGCGCCGCCACGAGTTCAGCGTGTTCGACAGATGGCGCGCGGAAGGAAATGTCTCGCGGTTGTCCTATCGCGATACGATCGCCGCGGAGAAGGGCCTGCACACGGTGAGCGCGATGACGCTCGTCGGCCGGCGCATCGGCGGCGGCGGTACTGCCGTGACGTCGCTGCTCCTCGGCGCAGAATTCGATAGCGCGTCGAGCATCTCATCGTCGCGGCGTAGTGTCGCGCCGGGCACGCCGCACGTGCGCAGCTTCGTCGGCGTCGACATTGGCCTCCAGCGTCGCACGGCGCAGTTCGACAGCGCGAGCTGGATCGCCCCGGGGGGGCGTGGCATCGTCGATGTCCCGCTGGGCTGGGAGGGGGAAAGCATCATCGCAGTGGGACACGAACGCGACGCGGACGTTGGTGCACTGAAGCTCGACGCGTGGCTTGGACGCGTGTGGCTCCCACGCCGAGGACAGATACTCATGCTCGACACATGGGCGTCGAGTTACGTCGGACACCGCATCGATCGCAACCAGATCACGCGCGGCTCGGTGTCGTTCTATTCGGAGGCGAGGCGCGGTATGTGGGGTGCGCGCGTCACCGCGGAGCAGCAACTCGAGCTCGATCCGGATCGTCGCGCGCTCTCGCTGATGCCACTCGCCGACTACACGACGCCGCTGCTCCGCCCCTTTGCCGCACGCGGCGGACGTGCGGTGGCCGCGTCGCTCGATCGCGACGTGCGCATCCTGAGCGTGGGTGGCAATTCCGTGTTGAACGCCGGCGGCTTTGTCGCGGGTTCTTACCGCTGGAACGTCACCGATGCGCCGGGCGAACAGCTGCATGCCGGCGTGATTGGCGCTCGGCTCCGCATGCTCTCCGCGCACGGAACGGTGAGCAGCGTGCGGCTGGACATCGGCTACCCCGTTGCGCGCAGCGACATGCTGTCGGCCAGGCCCTTCCTGGTGCTCACGTACGGCACGCTGTTCGACGCGAGCCGCCAGCGCGACGGACGCCGGGTGTATTGAGCCGCACGGCGCTCACCGTCGCCTGCTCTCCCGCGCGCAATCGCCGCTGCGTACGTTCCGTCATGGCATTCCCGCCGCGCCTCGGACGCGGCGGGGTTTTCGTCTCCAACACGGACCTCTGAGAATGCGGTACTTGCCGATCGTCCTCGCTGGCGTCGTCACGCTCGCCGGCCCGCTCCACGCGCAGGACGCCGGGCGCGTGCACCTCGACACCTTCCGCCTTGCGAACGGCCTCAAGGTCGTCCTCGCACCCGACCGCTCCACGCAGGTCGTTGCGGTCAACGTCTGGTACGATGTGGGCTCGCGTAACGAACAGCCGGGACGCACGGGCTTCGCACACCTGTTCGAGCACATGATGTTCCAGGGGTCGGCGAATGTGCCCAAGGGAGCGCACATGTCGATGGTGGAGCAGGCGGGCGGCCAGATGAACGGCAGCACCCAGGACGACCGAACGAACTACTGGGAGGTCCTCCCCTCCAACCGCTACAACCTGGGTCTGTGGCTCGAGGCGGACCGCATGCGCTCGCTCGCGATCACCGCCGCCAACTTCGAGAACCAGCGCGAGACGGTGAAGGAGGAGCGGCGGCTCCGCATCGACAACCAGCCGTACACCGGCGCGTTTCTCAAGGGCGTGACCGCGCCGTTTGATGCAAAGACCTGCTTCGCATACGGCCACGAGCTGATCGGCTCCATGACCGACCTCAACGCGGCGAAGACTGAGGATGTGAAGGCGTTCTTCGATCTCTACTACGCGCCGAACAACGCCACGCTCACGGTGGTCGGGGACTTCGATGCCGCCGAGGCACGCGCGCTCATCCAGCAGTACTTCGGCGGGATTCCGCGCGCGAAGGACGCGCCGCCGGTGGTGTGCGAGGCGAAGTTCAACGCCGGCGAGAAACGCGAGTCGGTCACCGACGACAAGGCCACGCTGCCCGCGCTGCTGCGCATCTACGTGGTGCCGGAGTACAAGCATCCCGACCATGCCGCGCTCGAGCTGCTCGCGACGATCCTTGGCGCTGGCGAGAGTTCGCGAATGAATCGCGCCATCGCGCGCGAGGCCAAGGCGGCCCTCGCGACGCAGGTCGCCCTGGACGTCACAGGCCCGCATCGCGGTCCGAGCACGTTTGCGGCGCTCGCCATCGCCAACCAGGGCGTGTCCACCGACTCGCACGACAAGCTCATCTCCGCAGAGGTCGCGAAGATCGTGAGCAGCGGCGTCACCGACGCCGAGCTCACCAAGGCGAAGAACAATCGCCGCGCGACCGCGATCTTCGAGCGACAACAGGCACTCAACACGGCCGAGTCCATCCAGGCAGCGAACATGTACCTCGGCGATCCGGGCGCGATCAACACGGATCTCGAGCGGTACATGAAGGTGAGCAAGGACGACATCAAGCGCGTCGCGCAGCAGTACCTGCGGCCCGACAACTCCGTCGTCATCCTGATCAAGCCCCCCGAGGGCCCCCGCCCATGAGCCGCATGACCCGGTTCTCGTCGCCCGCGCTGCTCGCGGCCTCCCTGCTCGCGCTCTCAAGCGTCGCGAACGCACAATCGCCCACCAAGGCGCCGCCGCCCGGCCCCGTGAAGCCCGCGGCCATCCCCGCGTTCCAGGAAGCGCGCCTGCCCAATGGCCTGCGCATCATGCTCGTGCAGAGCAACCGCCAGCCTGTGCTCTCGCTCGCTCTTATGCTGCCCGCTGGCGACTCCTACGATCCTGCCGGCAAGGAAGGACTCGCGTCGACGGTTGCGAGCGTGATGACGAAGGGCGCGGGCGCTCGCTCCGCCGACGACGTTTCATCCGCCATCGAGGGAGTCGGTGGATCCATCGGCGCCGGATCCGGTGCCGATTTCATGACGGTGCGCGCCAACGTGCTGGCGGAGAATGCGCCGCTGGCGTTCGAGTTGGTTGCGGATGCCGTGGGACGTCCGACGTTCGCGTCCGCCGAGGTGGAACTCGCGCGCACACAGGCGCTGTCCGCACTTCAGCTCGAGCAGTCGAACCCGAGCGCACTCGCCGCACGGTTCTTTGCCGCCCGACTCTTCGGCGCGCACCCGTACGGCAAGCGCCCCACGCCCGCCACCATGCGCGCGCTCACGGTGGACGACCTGCGCGCATTCCAGAAGACGCGCCTCGTCCCGAATGGGGCGCTCCTGGTCGTCGCTGGCGACGTAACGCTCGCACGCACGCGAGAGTTGGCCGAGAAGTACTTCGGCACATGGGCCGGCGCCGAACCCACGGTCGCACGACGCCCGCAGCCGCCGACGCGCGCGAAGACCGAGATACTCCTCGTGCACCGCCCGGGCTCGGTGCAGAGCAACATCGTCGTCGGCAACCTCACGTACGCACCCGCGAACCCGAGCTACTACGCCCTCACCGTGGGGAATAAGATTCTCGGCGGCGGCGCGGATGGTCGCCTCTTCAAGACGCTTCGCGAAGCGAAGAGCTGGACGTACGGCGCGTACTCGGCGCTGACCCGCAATCTCGACATCGGCACCTTCGAAGCCACCGCCGAGGTCCGTAACGCCGTCACCGATTCCGCATTGACGGAGTTGCTCGCGATCGAACGGAGCCTCGGCACAACCGCGGTGTCGAACACGGAACTGGAGGCGGGCAAGGGAGCGCTGGTGGGGAGCCTGCCCCTGCAGCTCGAGACGGCGCAGGGTATCGCCGAGCAGGTCGGCCGATACACGATGCTCGGCTTGCCACGGGAATTCATACGGACACTACGGCCGCGACTGTCGGCCGTCACCGCGGCGCAGCTGCGGGCAGCGTCCAGGTCCTACATGCGACCGGATCAGTCGCTGATCGTCGTCGTGGGCGACGGCGCCGCCATTCACGACAAGCTTGCGAAGATCGCACCGGTGCGCATCGTCAGCGCGCAGGGTGACGCCATGACGGCCGCCGACCTCGCCCCGCGCACGGCCGCGCTACCGGTGGACATGACGAAGCTCGTCGAGCGCACCGACAGCTTCACCGTGCTGGTGCAGGGCCAGCCACTCGGTCACCAGACGAGCACGCTCGCGAAAACGCCGACGGGGTATTCCTATCGCATGGCGGTCTCCATCGGCCCCATCCTTCAGCAGGCAGTAGAAGTCAGGTTCGCCAACGACCTGTCCCCACAGTCGGTCAAGGGGAGCGGAAAGGTGCAGGGCCAGGACATGAACGTGGACGTCTCGTATGCGAACGGGCGCGCCAAGGGTGCGGCCGTCACGCCTGGCCCCACCGGGATGAGGACGGTGAACGTCGACACGACTATCGCGTCGGGTGTGCTCGACGACAACTCGGTCAGCGCGCTGGTGCCCGGACTTCGTTGGGTGCCCGATGCGAAGTACGCCGTCACCGTATTCGATGCGGCGTCAGGCACCCTGAAGCAGGTCGCGATTCAAGCTGGCGCCGCGGAGTCCATCACGGTTCCCGCCGGCACCTTCCAGGCACTTCGCGTCGAGATCACCGGCCAGGAGCAGCCGATCACGATGTACGTCACGAGCACGGCCCCGCATCGGATCGTGAAGATGACACTGGCAGGGCAGCCGGTCGAGTTCGTGCTCGTGAAGTAGCGCGCAGGCTGCTCGTCGGCGAGAGGGCGCCTCGGCGCTCGTCCATCACCTCGAGATCGAGGTGATGGTTGCTGCGCGCGATGCGGTGACGCGGGCGGACATCGCCGTACGACGACCTCGTGGTGAGAACCCGTGTCCGACGCGGGTGAATCGCGACCGGGACGCGTGTGAAGTTCGGAGGGATACCGGTGCCGCAAATCGCCCGATCCCTCGCAGTCTGCGACGTGTCGCAAAAATTCGGGAGTGGACATCCCGCCCGAATCGAATCGGTCAAAAGTGCGATTCCTTTTCCTCGACGTGCCACTTCAGGTCATCTCGACGGATGTCAGTCATGGTCGATTTGTGGCCCTGCGGTTGCCTATGAAGCGCCCAGAACAGACGACCCCGCTGCACGATTCGAGAGCACAGTTCGGGGCACGATGTTCCATCCTGATGTTGGCTCGAGAGAACTCTCCGTTGTTCCGCCAGGCACTCCCTCTCTCTGGTTCACTCCACTGTACGAGAGGCCCACCCCGAATGAGCATGCCGATGAAGACACGCTTTCGCGCCACGATCCTGCCGCTCGCGGCCTGCTGCGCTCTTGCGCTGATGGGCGCCTGCTCGGACTCCACCGCGCCACAGTCCGCTACTTCCCCCTCCCAGATTCGCGCAGGGCTCGTCCCGACGCGCACCGACTTCGGTGGATACCTGGGTGGCGGCGGTCGCGACAGCCTGCCAGGGGGAGAGGGTCTGCTGCGGGTAGTCCCAACCTCGCTGCCACAGACCGCCAGGCCGCAAGGTACGCCATGATCCATCTCAATCACTCGGGCTACATCATCGCCTCGAGCTGAGGTTCCCGACAACGGGAGATGACCTGCTTGCCCCGCGCGCCCCGTACCGATGCTGTCGGTACGGGGCGCGTGTCGTTGAGAACGCAGCGTCGCCAGACTCCTCGGCAAAAACAGGCGCGGGCGCTGCACAATCGACTCGCGAGTGGAATGGGTTCGCGCGCGGGTGCGGTCCACCCCGTTCGCCCGCGATCCGGCACACAACTACGGGCAACACGAAACCCCAGGAGCACCGTCGTTTCGGTGCTACCTGGGGTTACGCGATGGGCCTGAGAGGAGTTGAACCTCTGACCTCACGCTTATCAGGCGTGCGCTCTAACCAACTGAGCTACAGGCCCCATTTCCGGCAGAGCATTGCAATTTATCCACGCGAGTGTCCGTGGTCAACGGAGCGCGTCCAGTGAATATGCGCTTCGGGCTCGTTCAGCGAGCGTGTGTGTCGATGATTCGCGACCAATCTCGCGCGTTCGGACAACGGCGTGTTCGATCGCGGGAGGGGGCGCGAGCGAGATAACACGAGACTCAACAGATGGCGGGGCGACACGCTGTCGACGTGTGTGCCGCACGCATGAAGCCCCGCGACTCCGAGGAGCCACGGGGCTTCTGTATGAATAACAATCGAGTGTGTGTGTGTTGTGGATGGCGCGACTACGAGATGCTTTCCCTCGGCGAACCGAGTTACTCGCGATCCGTTAAGGAGGTGATCCAGCCGCAGGTTCCCCTACGGCTACCTTGTTACGACTTCGCCCCAGTCACTGCGCTCGCCTTCGGCCGCTTGGTCCCTTGCGGGTTCCGACACGGACTTCGGGCGCTCACAG
>JANOIJ010000176.1:0-16620 GCA_031407575.1 Gemmatimonadaceae bacterium
AATGCCCTCGTCCATGCCCCATTGCCACAGCGTCTTGCCAGAGACGGGATCGATGGCGAACGCCTTGCGCCGATTTGTCGCGACAGTGAACAAACGCCCCTTTGCAAAAAGCGGCGTCGCGCGAAAGTACTCGTCCTCACCATAGGCGCCGGCGCTCCACTTCCACTGAATCTTCAGCGAATCGAAGTTGCTGGCGTTCACCTGGTCCAGCGACGAATAGCGCGTGCTCCACGCGTCGCCGCCCCAGTAACGCCACTCGCCGGGCACATTGCCGCGGACGAGCCCTTCCTCGGCGCGCGGCGTCGCGAACGCCATCACGAAGCCCGCGAGCACCGCACTAACCGCGAGCGTGGCACATGCGGTGCCGACCGTCCATCGAGTCGCCGTCCGTTCGACCATGGGTCAGTCCCCTTTCTTGCGAGGTGGCTGTTGCTTGACCGGCTTGATGACCGTGGTGCTGCTGGCGGCCTTTGCCGGCATCTCGATCATCACTGACGTGAGCGCCGAGAGATCCGAGGCGAGCTCCGTGGGGCCGGAGGGCATGGCGTTCATCTTGAACAGGTACGCGGCGAGGTCGGCGTACTGCTGTGGCTCGAGACTGCCGGGGTCGTTCTTCGGCATCTGCGCGTTCATGTACGAGAGCATGTCCGCCACGGAGCGTCCCTTCCAGTGCTTTTCAAAGACGGCGCCGGTGGACGGCTGGTGACACAACTTGCACGTACCGAGATAGGCGCGCCGGCCACGCTCGGCCTGCGCGTCCGTGTAGATGCCGGAGCGCGTCGTGATCGGTTCGGACTGCGCGGCCGCGACGCGTGCGTTCAGCATCAGCGAAGCGGCAAGCGACACGGCGTTCAGGAGTTTCCTGGAAATTGAGTTCATTGCTTGGCAGAGGCAGAACTACACGCCATGGGATTCAACGGATGCAACTGAAAGGCCGGATCGACAGAAACTACCAAACCCAGACGACGAACGCTGATAACTCTGAAAGAGCGCACGCAGGCGGCGCAGCAAAAGCGTCTTCGGTCGATTCTGAACGGTGCTCCAGGAGCAACAACCAACGATCAACGCAGTTACAGCGACGTCCGCGTGCGCCGTTTCTGCGTGTGCCCGAGCGAAGCGCGGGGCACCAGCGTTCGCAGTCTGGGCCTCCAACGAGACTCACTTTCCACGAACCTCGCTCTCCACAGCAGGAGCCGACAAGCGGTCGGCGAGCACACCGAGCAACCACAAGGCGACCAGCGCAACTATCAATACGATCGCCCCGCGCATTGCGCTGGCCGTGAAGGCGACGTCGAGCACGGGCCACGCGAAATGATACCCGCGCAGGCCGGCCCCGCGTTCCAGCATCCAGTGCCACGCCGTATGCGCCACGAGCGCCGACAGGATGATCGTCCCCAAGCGTTCGGCGACGACCTTCCTGAACAGCAGCGCCAACAATGGAAGCGCCAATGCAAGCACGACCAACTGCGCGAGCTCCACACCCACGTTGAACGCCAGCAGCGCCGTGACGAGATGCGATCCGCTGAACTGCATGGTGTCGCGCAGCGCGAACGAGAATGCGAAACCGTGCACCAGCCCAAAGCCGAAGGCGAGCATCCACCGGCGGTCCATGCGTGCGCCAACGATGTTCTCGAAGCACATGTACACGATCGACAGCGCGACGAGCACCTCGATGAGCGGCGGAAACCAGAGCGCGCTGGGCGCGAGACCGAGCGCCGACGCCGCAAGCGTGATCGAGTGCGCCACCGTGAACGACGTCACGATCGCGACCAGCGGACGCACTCGGCGAACTGGAATGACGAGGCAGAGCAGGAACAGCAGGTGGTCGATGCCGTCCAGGATGTGCGTGAACCCGAGCTGCATGAAACGAAGCGCGGCCTGGTGCCAACTCGGGTCCAGCGAGACGAGCCCGGGATTCCCTTCGTACGTGAACGCGCGCTCGCTGCCGCCGGGCTGCACGTACCGCAGTACCGTGTTGGTGCGCACGCCGAGGTGCGCAAGGGTGGGCTCGATGGAGAAGCGTGAGCGGTCGGACTGGATAGCGTAGTCCACCTGGACATCGAGCATCGCTTGCATCCAGGGGAGCTCGACGCGCTCGTCCAACGGTGGCGCGCGCAGCTGCGCCACCGCCCGCTCATAGGTTTCGAACGAGCGGTCGGACGGCAACGCGATGCGTAGCGCGGTGATGCTCGCATTCTTCAGCGGTGTGTCGCCCTCGCGCAGTGCGATGAAGTCGGTGAGCCACGTAGCCGCAGCCGTCTCCAGCAACGGACGCGCCTTCGCGATGTCCAGGTAGTCGTGTTCACGCACTGGGAAGTTGACGTCGCGCATGGCGGCCAACGGCACGCGCAGCACGAGGTGCAACACACGTCCCTCCGGCTTCACGAACGCCAGCACCGTGACCTTCGCGGGGATCTCGTGCGCGTGCGGCCGCGACGGCAGGCCCACGAGCAGCGCCGACGCGAGCGCGGATGACACGAGCAACTGGGAACGAAAGCGGCGCACTGGACGGAGTCGCGTCTGGGGGCGTAGAATCACCGGTCACTATTGCACCGCGAACTTACATACTGCGCGCTGGCTGCGCAGCATCCCGACCTCGAGAGGACTTCCGTCGATGCAGCAGCGCACGCTGGTGATTGGAGGGATCGCGGTGGTGCTCGTCGCCGCGCTAGGTGTGGGACAGGCGCGGCTTCAGGCGGCCAGCGAGGCGCAGGCCGTGCGCGCGCCGCGCTTCGAGGTCGATCCATACTGGCCCAAGCCCCTGCCCAACCACTGGATCATTGGATCGACGATCGGACTCGGCATCGACTCGAAGGATCACGTTTTCATCATCCACCGCGGCGACTCCACGCTCAACCAGCGCACGGAAGCCGGCGCGGACGCGAACCCGCCGATTGCCGAATGCTGCCGCAGCGCGCCGCCCATCCTCGAGTTCGATCCCGATGGCAACCTCGTGAAGGCATGGGGTGGCCCGGGCGCAGGCTATGAGTGGCCGGTGTCGAACCACGGCATCGCAATCGACGACAAGGACAATGTGTGGATCGGGGGGAACGGCGCCGGCGACTCGCACATCCTCAAGTTCACGCACGACGGCAAGTTCCTCATGCAGATCGGGACGCCGAAGAAGGACGCCAACAGCACGGATCTCACGCACTTCGGCCGCGTGGCCAAAGTGTCGTTCGACGCGAGCGCCAACGAGGCGTACGTCGCCGACGGGTATGCCAACAAGCGCGTCGCCGTGATCGACATGAACACCGGCAAGATCAAGCGCATCTGGGGTGCGTACGGCAACGTGCCCAACGACTCCAACATCGGCCGCTACACGCCGAACACTCCATTGGCGCAGCAGTTCCGCACGCCGGTCCACTGCGCCGAGCCGAGCACGGATGGTCACGTGTATGTGTGCGACCGCCCGAACGATCGCGTCCAGGTGTTCCGCAAGAACGGCACGTTCGTGAAGGAGAAGCTCATCGCGCCGATGACGCGCGGCGATGGCTCCGTGTGGGACATCGCGTTCTCGCGCGACGCGGCGCAGAAGTATCTCTACCTCGCCGATGGCAGGAACGAGAAGATCTACGTGATGGACCGCGTGTCGCTCGACGTCCTCACGACGTTCGGCGGCGGGGGTCGCCAGCCCGGCCAGTTCTTCGCCGTGCACAGCATTGCCACGGATTCAAAGGGCAACCTCTACACGACCGAGACGTACGAGGGAAAGCGCGTGCAGAAGTTCGTCTACAAGGGCCTGGCTGACGTCGCGGCTAATCAGGGAGTCGTGTGGCCGAAGCGTTGAAAACGAAGTGCAAGAAGCAGGTCCCTCGACTTCGCTCGGGACATCGATTGTCATCCTGAGCGCAGCGAAGGATCTGCACCTGTAGTCAGCGCCCCCCAGCCCACGGAATCGGCCGCGGCAACTGCTCGGCAAACCGCCACGGCGGCAGCCCTTCACGCGCAAGCGGCAACTTGAGGAGCCGCGCGCGCACCATCGCGATCGGCATCGCGCCGCCCTCGAGCACTGCGTCGTGAAATGCACGCTCCGTCATCTTGCCGCTGCCCACGACCTCGCGATACAGCGCGCGGAGCTGGAGTCCGCCGAGCATGTAGCCCGCCTGATACAAGGGTGAGTAGCTCCCGTTGAACGAGCGACGCACTTCACCTTCGGCGTTTGCGCGCTCGAAGCCCACCGTGTCGACGAGGAACTGGATCGCCTGCTCCGGCGTCATCTTCCCCTGGTGGAAGTTGAGCGAGAAGATGATCCGCGCGCTCCGGTGCATCCGCCAGAACAACGCGCCAATGCGATCCTCGGCGCTGGCATGAAAGCCGTGATCCCACAGGAACATCTCCCAGTACAGTGCCTGCCCCTCGTTCCAGAACGGCGTGCCGAACAGCCGGCGATGCTGGTTGTACCGCGCCTGCATGAAGCCCTGGAGATGATGCCCCGGGTTCAATTCGTGGAACACCACCGCGTGTGAGAAGTGCGGGTTGTTGCCGCGCAGGCTCATCAGCTTGTCTTCGTCGGTCATGTCCGCGGTGGGATACGACACGAGAATCGACTCGCCACCGAGGAAGAAGGGCGACACTTTCTGCCGCTCGGGACTGAGCATCTCCATGCGCCAATCTTCTCGCGCGAGCGGCGGAATGGTGACCCAATCGTGGGCGTCGAAGAACGCCTCTGCCTGATGCGCGAGATCGCGGATCATGTCCGGCTGCTTGCCCGGCTCGACGTACGTGTTCTTGACCTTCTCCATCGCCGCCTTCCAGTCATCGGCGAAGCCGAGCTGCCGCGCCGCCTTCTTCACCTCGCTCAGCGAGAACGCGTATTCGCGCTCCGCGATGGCGATGAGCTCCTGTGGCGTGTATGGAATCATCTCGTGCTCGAGATCCGTCTTCAGCCCTTCAGCGCCGATGGGATCGCCGATGATCGGTCCGTCGGTCGCCGCACCGGCGCCGGCGCCAGGCCCGCCGCCGCGCCCAGCGGTGCTCGCCGCGAGTGCGGCGGGCGGAATGCCGACGACGCGCTCCCGCAGCGTGCGCGCATAGCGGTTGAGCGCGGAATCGAGCCGGGCATACGGCGATCGGACCCACCACGAGAACATCGGATCGTAGCCGTCGTAGTAGCGATACCAGTTGGTCACGACACCGCGCACACGATCGACGTCGTCTGCCGCGCGATTGGCGACGGTGCGTGAGACTTTCGGCGCGGCGGCGCGCGGCCGAGCGGCACTGTCCGGCTGCGCGCCTGCGCCGCGTCCGCCACCGGCCGCGGGCTCGAGCAGCGCGCGCATGCTGTCCACCTGCCGCGTGACCTGCGCGAGCGTGCGCGCGGACGCCGTGGGCTCGACGGTGATGAGCTTGCGCCGGGTGTCCTGCAAGGCAAGCAACCGGTCCACGAATGGCAACAAGGGCGCAGTCTCCCGGCGCTTGTCGTCTTCGCGATCCAGCAAGGCGAGCTGGTACGTGAGGTGGTTGTCGACGAGGAGGTAGTCGGCCTTGCCCTCTCCATTCAAACGATTGAAGTCCACGTCGCGGAGACGCGTGCGCCACGCGACGTTGAAGTCGCGCATCCGTCGGCGCTGGTCGGGCGAATCCGCGGCGTCGTAGCGTCGGCTCACCGCCTGGAGATCGGCGGAGAATCGCTCGACGACGGGTGCGAGATCGCTGGCCGGTCGCGCCACGAGCGACGCAAGCTTGGGCACGGCAGCCAACGGGTCGACGACGAGCGGCTTCGCCACGGGCACGGGCTTGTGCTGTGCGGCGGCGAGTGCCGGTAGTGCGAGCAATAACAAGAGCGAGCGACGCATCGTGGGTGACGGTGAGGGGGCGGGAGCAAGTGTACGATTTGGCTCGCCCCTTGTCATCCTGAGCCGAAGGCGAACGACGACAAAGTTTGTCGTCCCGACAGGAGCGCGCAGGACCTGCTTGCGCTGTTGAGGCGGGAGGCGAAGTGCAAGTAGCAGGTCCCTCGACTTCGCTCGGGACGACAACGATTGTCGTCCCGACAGGAGCGCGCAGCAGCGACCGAGGGACCTGCTTGGTTCGGCTCTGCCGGTGCAGATCCTTCGCTTCGCTCAGGATGACAACGCATATTCCGGCATGGCCACTCGCGCAGAGATCGTCATCGTCGGCGCCGGCATCGCCGGTGTCGCAGCCGCGTACCGACTCGCCGTACGACGCGGCATGCGCAACATCGTGCTCGTCGACGAGCGCGAGCCCCTCACGCTCACCAGCGACAAGGGCACGCAGGGCTATCGCAACTGGTGGCCCGGTCAGGATGACACGATGCTGCGGTTCGTCTCGCGCAGCATCGACCTCATGGAAGAGATGGCCGAGGAGACCAACAACCTCTTCCGGCTGAATCGCCGCGGATACCTCTTCGTCACGGCGACCGAGGACGGCATCGAGCGCCTGCGTACGAACGCAGTCGCGGTGTCGCGCTTCGGCATGGGCGACGTGCGCGAGTATCCGGGCGACGCGTCGTACGCGCCAGCGCTCGCCGAAGGCTTCTGCAACCAGCCAACCGGCGCGGACCTCCTCCATGCCGACGTCGCCCTGCGCGCGTTTCCCTTCCTCACCCGGACAACGAGAGCCGCGCTCCACGTACGACGCGCCGGCTTCATGAACGCCCTCGCACTCGGCGCCTGGATGTTCAAGCAGGCGACGGCTGCTGGCGTGACGTTCGTGCGCGACAGCGTTACGGGCATCGACACACCTGGCGGGCGCGTGAGCGCGGTGCGCCTCGCATCCGGCGCGATCATCGAGACGAATCGCGTGGTGCTCGCCGCAGGCCCTGCGATGCCTCACGCGGGCCGCATGCTCGGCATCGAGCTGCCGCTGTTTCACGAGCTGCACGCGAAGGTCACCATCGCGGACGAGCGGGGCGTCATCCCGCGCTCGGCGCCGTTCACCATCTGGATCGATCCGATGCAGGTGGAGATCGGCGGCGGGATGCGCGACATGCCGGGCGGACTGCACGTCCGCCCGGTGGATGGTTCGCACGGTAACGAGCTCTATCTCATCTGGACGTACCACACGGAGCGGTGCTCGCCGGTGTGGCCTCCATCATTCGACACGGAGTACGCGGAGCTCTGCGTCCGTGGCCTCGCGGCGCTGGTGCCTTCGCTGCCCGCGGAGTTCGCTGCGTCGACGCGCGGCTTCGTGGACGGCGGCTACTACTGCAAGGCCAGCGACAACCGGCCGTTCATCGGCCCACTGCCCGTGGAGGGCGCGTACGCACTCGGCGGACTCTCCGGCGCGGGCATCATGTCCGCGCACTCCGCGGCGGACCTGCTGGCGGAACATCTGGGCGGCGGTTCGCTGCCCGACTACGCGAGCGCCTTCCTGCCGTCGCGGTATGATGAGCCGTCGTATGCGGCGCGCGTGGCCGAGTGGGGCGCCCTCGCCGGACAGCTGTAGAGGGGGGGCAGAGTCCCCCACGTTACTTCACCGTAAACGCCGCGGACGCCGTCTGCACGCCCCACGCGATCTCCAGCGCCCCGCGGCTAGGCGCCGACTGGCGAACGGTGATCGTGAATTCCTCGACATGCTCAGGCGCCGCGGCCATCGTGAGCGGAATGCGCACGACGTCCTTCGTCTGGTCGTAGATCGTTCCCCACTGCCCGATCTGCTTGTTCACCACGAGCAGCGGACCACTCTTCGCATTGTAGAGGAAGAGCGTGTACAGGCCAGCGGGCACCGTCACGTCACCGAACGCGATGTCCCGCGCCGTCGCGAAGTGCGTCGCTTCATTGGCGCCCAGCCGCCAGATCGTGTCGAGCGGAATGAGCAGCCCACCCCACACCGTGCGGTCGCGCACCAGCGGCCGGCCATAGTCCACCATGATCACGCCGCCAGGCTGCGGGGTCTGGAAATGTCCGCGCGCCATCCCGCGCGTCGAGAGCACGCCCATTGGCGTCATGCGGCTCGCGAGTGACGCGAGGTTGAGCCCACCTGCACCGCGCGTCGCCACCAGCTTACCCGTCGTGCTCGAGCCATCGTATTTCTGGAGCCGCCCCTCGCGATCGACGAGATACACAACGCCGCCTGGCTGACGGATCGTGTCACCGCCCGCTGTGGTGAGTGCAGCGGTCGCCAACGTGGCGCCGACGCCCACTCCGAGCAGCGGGAAGGAACCGGTCGTCATGCTGCCGCGACGCATCGCCTGGAACGCGAGCTCCAGCATACCGTAGGACGGCGAGGCAAAGGGCACTGCGCCCACCGCGCCGAGCGTGCGCGTCGGCGTGCTGTCGGGCCACACGACGACACGAGTCGCCGAGTCGCCCTTGATCGTGTAGCGCATCTCGGTAGGCCGGCCGCGGACCGCCTTGCCGTCCGAGCCGAACAGCTTGTAGGTCACGGCGGTCGTCTTGCCGTCGGCGCCAACCGCGACGTCGTACTCCACCCGCACGACGGTGGGTCCACTCCGGCTCAGCACCTCGCCCGTGAGCCGGCTCGCGGTGCGCGTGAACTGCTCCACCGCCACGGTATCCTTGCCGAGCCGGTAGACGAATGACGCTTGCTGCGCAGTGAGCGCCGTCATCGGAAGAATGCTCGAGCAGGCGAGCATCGCGAATATGCGGTGAGGCTTCATCATCGTTGGAATGGTTGGGGAAGCTGGACGTTCTGGTGCTCTCGCCCTATTGGCAAGGGCGATCGCGTCAGGGATTTGTAGGGCGGCCCGTCGACTGACGCCTGCGCTGGCGTCGGGAGTCGTGCTGGTGAACGTGCGGCGAGTTTCTGGGAACGCCGATTCGGCCGATTGGAACCACCGATCACGCCGATACGGCGGGACGCCTCTCGCCGGTTCCAGCAGTGCCAGCGTTTTCAGCGTGCGTCGTGTCAGCGTACTCAGTGTTCGTCGTCTGGGGTTCACGCCCTTGCTCCAGATCCGTGCCCTGCGTCGTCGCTCTTGTCCTGGATGCGCGAATGCGCACGAAACAGATCGGCGTCAACGGTTTCATCGGCTTTTATCGTGTTCCCAAAACCGCGCCATCTCGCCGTGCAATGATCCCGACGCGACCAGTCTGCCGAATTGATTCCGTGTAGTTTACGGCGCGCCACTCGCAGCCACGTTCGCCCCGATCCGAGTGCAATGACCCCCGAAGAATTCCGCCGCGCCGGCCACGAGCTGATCGACTGGATTGCCGACTACCGCGCGACCGTGCGCAAGCATCCCGTGATGTCGCGCAGCGCGCCCGGCGAGATCAAGGCCAGCCTGCCCGCATCGCCGCCCACGTCGCCCGAGAGCTTTCAGAGCATCATGCGCGACGTGGACGACATCATCGTCCCCGGCCTCTCGCATTGGCAGCATCCGTCCTTCTTCGCGTACTTCCCCGCCGCCGGTTCGCTCTCGAGCGTCCTCGGCGACTTTCTCAGCACCGGACTCGGCGTGCTCGGGTTGTCCTGGCAGTCGAGCCCCGCGCTGAGCGAGCTCGAAGAGGTGATGACCGACTGGATGCGACAGATGGTCGGACTGTCACCCGCGTGGAGTGGCGTCATCCAGGACACCGCATCCACGAGCACGCTCGTCGCGCTGTTGTGCGCGCGCGAGCGAACAACGGAGTACAGCCTCGCGCGCGGCGGCATGCAGGACGAAGCGCGTCCACTCGTCGTGTACGCGTCGGCACAGAGTCACAGCTCGGTGGAGAAGGCCGCGTTGCTCGCGGGCTTCGGTCGCGACAACGTGCGGCTCGTGCCGTGCGACGACGCATACGCCATGCGCGCCGATGCGCTCGCGGACGCCATCGCCGCTGACCTCGCGGCGGCACGCCGGCCGTGCGCCGTCGTGGCGACGACCGGCACCACGACCACCACGGCATTCGATCCCATTGCGGCCATCGCCGATGTTGCGCGCACGCACACCGCGTGGCTGCATGTCGACGCGGCGATGGCCGGCTCGGCGATGATCCTCCCCGAGTGCCGTCCATTGTGGAATGGCATCGAGGGCGCCGACTCGCTGGTCATCAACCCGCACAAGTGGCTCGGCGTGATGTTCGATGCGTCGCTCTACTTCGTGCGTGATCCTTCGCATCTCGTGCGCGTGATGTCGACGAATCCGAGCTACCTGCAGTCGTCGGTGGACAAGCAGGTGAAGAACCTGCGCGACTGGGGATTGCCGCTTGGCCGGCGATTCCGCGCGCTGAAGCTGTGGTTCCTCATCCGGGAGCAAGGCGTGGAGGGACTTCAGCGTCGACTGCGACGCGACCTCGAGAACGCGCAGTGGCTCGCGAATCAGGTGCGCGCGACCACAGAATGGCGCGTCCTCGCACCGGTGCAGTTACAGACGCTGTGTGTGCGCCATGAGCCCGCCGGACTCACGGGCGATGCGCTCGACCGCCACACCCTCGCGTGGGCCGAGCGGGCGAATGCGTCGGGAAAGACCTACCTCACTCCCGCGATCCTCGACGGCCGGTGGATGGTCCGCATCTCGGTTGGCGCCGAGACCACCGAGCGCGCCGACGTCGAAGCGCTCTGGAACTTGTTGAAGGAGATCGTGTCTTGACGGAGCACGGCGTCGTCGCGATGTCTCGTGGTGATGCGAGACGGCGCGCACCGGCGCCCCGACCCGTACTATTCACTCATGCGGATTCCTCTCTCGCTCGCCGTCCTCGGCCTCGCGCTGTCGGCCTGCTACCGATACGTCCCCTCGGCGGATATACAGCCTGCAACGGGCGATGATGTGAAGCTCACGTTGTCGCCCGACGCCAGCGTGCGCCTGGCTCCCGTGCTCGGGGAGAGAACCCGGAGCGTGACGGGACGTATCCTCTCGGACGGCGCGAGCGAGCTCACGCTCGCGGTCGACCGCACGTTCAAGGACGATAGCGTCGCCGTGGTGTGGGCGGGTGATCGCGTGACCATTCCGCGCAATGCGATCATCCTGACGGAACGCCGCGTCCTCGACCGAAAGCGGACGCTGATGTCGGCGGGAGCGGTTGTCGTGAGCGCCGTCGTCACTGCGATTGTCCTGTCTAAAAGCCGAGCGAGCGGCGGCAGTTCTGGCGACGATCCTCCGGGAACGACGCCGCCGTAGCGACGACCACCTGCAAAGCGGGGCGGGCTCCTCTCGGAACCCGCCCCTCTCTCTTTTTCATCCGCAATCGTTCAGATGCAGTACGGCGCCCGGTCGGTCGCGGGCTGCTGCGTCCCTTTGATGTTCGACTGCCGCTCGATGCGTGCGATCGGAAAGAAGCACGCCTTGCGTGACGCCACGGACGTCGGCAGCCACTTGTCCGCCTTCAGTCCGAAGCGATAGAGATCGTGCAGCCGCCGTCCCTGCATGAAGAGGTTCACCCGGCGCGAGTGAATGAGGATGTCGCGCGCGACGGGCGTCACACCGTCCCAGGCGGGCAGTGCTTCCAGCGTCCGCACCGCGTTGATGCGCGACTGAAACTCCGCGGCGTTCCCCGACGCGAGTGCGGCCTCGGCCAGGATCAGGTGCATCTCCTTGGCGGAAGTCACCGTGACGCCGACCTGCACGGTCGACGCCACGCGACAGCACTCGTCGATGTTCTTGAGCATCACCGGATCCGTCGCGTTCGTGACGGGATCCTTGAGCTTGATCCCTGCGGCTCCGGCGAGCGGGGTGAGGTTGTTGCGTGCGGGATCGGTGTTGACGTACTCGCTGCCGGCGCGGATTTCCTGGCGGCTGTTCATCTCCGCCCCGAAGTTGTTCGTGCCCGTGTTGCCCGTTCCCGGCGTGAGGCGATAGCGGTAGTTGCCCGTCATCAGGGCAAGCGCCGCCGTGGCATCCGCATTGGCCCCGGCATCGTTGATCAGCGGATTGGCTGGCGTGGTCCGCGCGGGCTTCAGGGTTCTCCAGACAGCCTTCGAGAACTGCGCTCGCGCTCTCAGCCCCAGTGCCTGCGTGCGCATTTCGGTATTGCCAAGCGCCGTTGCGATAGCGAGTCCCTTTCCGAGGTAGTTCGACGCGGAGTCGAAGAGGGTGACCATGTTCGCTGCACCGACGGAGTCGGCCGCCGTGGTCCGATCGGACGAGATGACGAAGTCATCGTACATCTCGCCGATTGATGTGTAAACGAGACCCGCCATGATGTAGGCACGCGCCAGGTCCAGGCGGTTACGGAGATTCCCGGTCTTGTCCCACCCCGCCAGCTTGTCGATCACGTACGTTGAGTTCCAGCGAGCCTCGCTCATGAACGGGTACGCCGCGTCGGTGTACTCGTTGTCCGGCCGCGAAACATCGCCCTCGTCCAGAAAGCCCCAGTTCTCCCGCGAGCCAGACCACGTGAGCTCGTCGCTGGCAATGGAAATGGGTCCGTACACCGACGTGAACGCGCGGGTGACGCCGTTCGCGAGGCCGACGGAGAGGATCGATGCGCTGACCGAATCGCTCAGCGCATCCTCCTCGACGGCATTGGGATTCTTGACGTCAGTCTCGAACACGGAACAGGCACCGACCAGTGTGAGCGCGAGCGCGATGAGACCACGCATCGAGCGCTTGATGGGCATGGAGTTCATGTGGTTGTCCGCGTGGGTTAGTAGCCGAGATTCACGAGAATCGAAAAGCGCCGCGGAACAGGCATGCCGAACGAGTCGCTGGCCTCATTGAAGTTTCCTGTGACGCCGCCCCCGGGTTCGCGTCCGTTGTAGGCGATCTCAGGATCGGAGCCGGAATAGCCGGTCCAGAGCATCACGTTGCGCGCGGCGAACGTGAGCGACATCGAGCGCGCGCGGAACTTCGCTGCCATTGCCGCCGGCGCCGAGTACGTGACCGCCGCTTCGCGGAAGCGCATGAAATCTCCCGACTCGAACTCGCTCAATCCCTGCTCGAGCAGCCGGCGATGCTCCGTGATGTACTTGTTGGCGGCGACGACGCGATCCTGTGCCGTACTCGCCGGATTCACGAGTATGGCTTCGATCTCGGAGTACGACTTGAGATTCGACCCGAGCGTCGCGTGTTGCGAGCCCCGGAACGCATTGGTCAGGTTGTGCACGAGGTATCCGGTGCGCCATTCGAAATTCGCGAGCACACGCCAGTTCTTCGCCAGGGTGATGGTGCTGCCGAATGATCCCATCCAGTCCGGGAAGATGTCGCCGATGCGCTGTTCGCCGAGGATGCCGTTCCCGTCATAGTCGGCCAGCAGCGGCCGCAGCGCGTTCTGCACGGCGCCCGTCTTCAAGTCGCGCGGCGTGGCGAGATACGCGAGCAGCTCGGCGTCGGTGGCTGCGCGGCCGTTTCCGTTGAGGCTGATCGGGAATTGCCCGGGTCCGAAGCACGTGATCACCTTGCCGTCGGGGTGTTTCGCTGGCGTCGTGCCGCCACCGGGACAGGCAGTGGCAAGCCGCGGCGCGTAGATCGACCCGAGTGGATCGCCCTGTTTGAGAAACACGCGATGCCGGATATAGCCGGAGTTCGTCTTGATCGGCGGCGTGCCGCCGAGTGAGACGACGGTCTGCTTCATCCACGCGGCGTTCGCGTTGAGCTCCACCTGGAGATTCGGCGCGTTCACGGTGAAGGCGCGAACGCTCATCTCGTATCCCTTCGCGTCGATCTTCCCGATGTTGGCGAGCTGCGCCCCGCGGAATCCACCGGACACGGCGAATTGTTGCGAGACCAGCAAGTCGTCCACGGTGCGCTTCCACGCCGTGAAGTTGAGTCCAACACGGTCGTCCCACACGCCGGCTTCAAAACCACCTTCGACCTCGGTGGCGATCTCGGGCTTGAGCGCCTGATTGCCCAGCTGCGAGGGAACGAGGCCGGCACCCAGCTCGCCGGCGAGCGGCGAGAACGTCGTGAACTTGTCGAAGGCGCCGGGTTGGCGGCCCGACCTGCCCCATGCCCCGCGAACGCGGAACGTGTTGATGCCCAACGGCGAGCTCCAGCCCGCAAGGTCGCTGGGCACCACCGACAGGCTCGCCTTGGGATACGTGACCGCCGGGGCATCCTTGCCGAATGCGCTGGCAAAATCGTAGCGCACACCGCCGGTGAGGAACACCCAGTTCTTGTAGCCGAGTTGCTCCTGCGCGAAGTACCCGCCGTTGATGCTGCTCGTGAACGTTTCGCCGACCGCGATGTTGAACCCACCCGCGCCCACGACCGCGATGCCCGGTCCCGGCAGGCCGGTGGATGAACCGGACGACGTCACCGTGCGGTCGCTGAACACCTGCATGCCGGCCACGAGCGCCGAGGACAGGGACGAGGTGATTGGCCGATTCCACGATGTCTTGCCATCCAATGTCAGCACGCGCGTGTACTGCGAACCCACGCCGCGCGACCCTTCGATGTTGTTCTGCGTGTACTGGTCGACGTCGTACCGAAAACGCGAGAAATTGAAGTTGTTGCGGTTCGTGACGTCCAAGCCGACCGCCGCGTCGATCGAAATTTCGCTGGTGGGCGTGTAGGTCGCGCTCAGTGCGCCGTTGGAACGGTTGATCTGCTCCTCGGTGACCTGCTGCATGGATTCGCGCGCGGTCATGAACGCGGCGTTCCCGATGGGATTCCCCGCGCCGGAGCAGACGCCAGGCGAGAGGACCGTGGAGCCCGGCTTGTTGCAATTGGCCACCTCGGGGCGCGCGTACTGCGTCAGCGCATACGTCCCGTAAATGCTGTTCCCGATGATGCCGCCGCCCGGAATGGCATTGAAGGTGTTGTAGTAGCCCGACCGCAGGTGCATCCGGAAGTTGTTGAACGGCACCAGCGACAGGTTGGCGAGCGTCTGGATGCGGCGGAGATGATCGCGTGCCGGTCCCAGTGTCTCCGCGCCGATCGGCCCGTCCTCGAACTGGTATCGGCCCGAGGCGAAGTAGGTGATGGCGTTTCCACCGCCGGCCACCTGTGCGGTCGCGGTCGTCGCGTTTCCGGTTTCGGTGAACTGGTTGGTCCAGAGCGGAACCTCGAAGACCTGGAACGCCTTGAGCCCCGGAACCTGCCAGAAGGTGGCGAGCGAATCGGCCTGTGCCTGCGACCGCGCATAGCCGGCGTTCGGCGCGGTGCGATCTGGAAACTGGATGGCCTCCTGCTGCGCCGAAAAGCTCCACGCGGGCGCGCCCGAGGAGCCCTTCTTGGTGAAGATCTGGATCACGCCGTTGGACGCTTCCGTCCCGTAGAGTGTCGCCGCGGCGGCGCCCTTGAGCACCTCGACGCGTTCGATGGATGCCGGGTCGATGTCGTCGATACGTGAGGTCATGCCACCGCCGGCGTTGACGCGCACGCCATCCACGAAGAACACCGGCTCGTTGGACTGCGTGATGCTCGCGTTGCCACGAATGCGGATGCGCGAGCCCGATCCCGTGAGTCCGGCGCTGGTGATGGCCGACAGTCCGGGTTCACGCGCCGTCAGCAGGCTCGAGATGTCACTGATCGGCACGTCCTTCGGCGCCTGGATGACGGAGACGGTGTTGCCCAGTCGCTTCACTTCCGTGGCTTGCCCCGAGCCCGTGACGACGACCGCTTCCAGTTGGAGCGCCGAGACCTGGAGGGCGAAATCCGCCGTCGTCGTCTGACCGCTCGCGACGAGGAGTGTCCTGGCGCCCGGCGTGTAGCCGAGCAGGCGGACGCGTATCTCCACCTGACGGGCCGGCACGCCGATGATGCGGTACACTCCGGCGGCGCTGGTGACCGCGCCGACCGAGAGCCCCGTGACGAGTACGCGCGCTCCGACGAGCGGACGGTTGCTGCCGGTCTCGAGGACCCTGCCCTCGATGACGCCAGTGCTGGTCTGTGCGGCGACAGCTGGTGCGAAACCGAGTGTGCACGTCGCAAGCAACCGACGCACACCAATCCATGTACGCATCGCGTGTTCTCCTCTGTCTCGCGGGTGGGTGATCGTGGGCCCGAGCAGCCTCAACGGGCCGGACAGAAACAAGATTGCATAAAGTATCCGATTCCGCCAGACGATCGCGCGCCGCGCCGGCAGCAACGCGCGAACCGTCATCGTGCACACCCTCGCTTCCTCGCGTGCGTCACGATCGTGCCGTGTGATCGTCGAATGCACGAATGCCACGTTGGCCTGGCACTCGTGCTCCAGCGTCTGGCGCTCGCGCTCAGGCTCGAGCTCGCGGCGCTCACCGCTCCAGCTGCCGACCGCAAGGCTATCTTCCAAGCGCGCGTCACGGCTGGCATGCGCTCTGTTGCGCGGATCGCAATCGCTGGATATTGTATCCAACACATCCACGCCGCCGGGTTGCGTTCGTGCACGAGTGCTCGCTCGACCGTCCGGAGCGGCGGCGTTGGGCCCCTGCCTCACGCCGCCGCGATGTCTCGCTCACAACCCAAGAGGCGAAAATGCCACGTCGGCCTGCGGCCCCGCCGTCACCGTCACACACCGGAAAAAAGGGCGCTGCGCCCAAGCCGTCGGACGCCAGCGTCGTCCCCATACGCCGGCAAACCCTCTCGGGAATGACGCTCGACGCCGTGCGCGATGGCATCCTCCACGGTCACTACCCCGAGGGCGAGCCGCTCCGACAGGACGCCATCGCCGAGGAGCTGGGAGTGAGCCGCATCCCGGTGCGCGAGGCGCTCCGCCAGCTGGAAGCGGAAGGCCTGGTGACCTTCAGCCCGCATCGCGGGGCCGTCGTGTCCACGCTGTCGCTCCAGGAGATCATGGAACTCTTCGAGCTGCGGGCGCAGATCGAGGGAGACCTCATCAAGCGCGCCGTCCCGCTGAT
>JANOIJ010000198.1:0-9488 GCA_031407575.1 Gemmatimonadaceae bacterium
GTCGCCGTCGGCGACGACATTACCACTACCCACGCGTCGCGAACATAGACGGGCCAGTCATACGCGACGTCGCCACTGAGGTCGAGGTGCTGGACAAACACCGCCGTCACGAGGTCGTTTTCATCCAGCCAGTACGCTATGCGGGGGTCGGCGGCCAAGACAACCGGATCATCTAAATCAAGACTGCCCTGTTCGGCGGCCTCACGATCCTGACGAAGGGTGCGCCCCGGCTGACCGCTCGCATCCGCTCGATAGAGCACGAACTTGGGACTCTCGCCGAATCGCAGTTCGGCGTCCAACACACCGCGTGCCGTCATCCGCAGCCAGCTCGCGTACTCGCCTTCGCCAGCGGTTATCAGGTCGTCGAGTACCCAGACATACCCGCCGCAATGAAAGTTCCAACCCCAGTCCCGTGGCGTTCGATGCTCGGCCGTCGCGCGCCGGGCTTCAACGATGATTGCAGCAACATTCGCAAGCCGCTCGCCGTTAACGTCGGGACCGTACCGTTCCCATGGCGGCAAAGTATTGGGTTCCATGGAAGAGGACGTTAATATCATCCTCGGAAATCGGCAAGCATTTTTTCGGTACTATCCGGAAATTCCATCAACCGCCGGAAAAATGCACTACTTTTTCCGCTTCGGCTCCACTCGCTTGCGCGGGGTGTCCCAGTACGGTCTCTTGCACTTCGGACATACACGAGGCGTCTCGTCCTTGTCTCGTGGCGCCCACTCGTGCTCGCACCGCTCACAGCGGAATCCTGGAATCATCACTCTGGCCATGCCGCAACGTACCACCGGGAGTATGTACCGTCAAGTAATATACCTGTTGACATACACGCAACAGTATATTACTATTAAGTACATACTAAGACGGGACTGGTTATGGACGCACGGGAACAGCGGGGCTTGGAGATCGTCGAGCGGTTCGGCGCCAACATCGTGCAGCGCGACGGTGCATGGCTGGTTCCCTCGCAGTCCGACAAGGGCAACTACCTCGTCACGCTGGACGACGATGCGCTCCGGTGCACCTGCCCTGACTTCGACCTGCGTTCGCTACCCTGCAAGCATATTTTTGCGGCGGCCATCGTCGTCCAGCGTCAGACCGTGACTGAGACCGTCACGCATCAGGGCGAGATGTTCCAGACGACGACGGTCACGGAAACAGTGACCGAGACCGCCGCCGCTGTTCGCGTCAGCTACCCGCAGAACTGGCCTAAGTACAACGCCGCGCAGTGCGCCGAGAAAGAGATTGCCCAAGTGCTGCTCCGCTCGCTGTGCGATGGCATCGTCACGCCGCCGCAGACAGGTAGGGGTCGCCCCCGCACGCCGCTGTCCGATGCCGTGTACGGCATGACGATGAAGGTCTATTCGACGGTCAGCGGTCGCCGCGCAACAACGGACCTCGAAGCGTGCGCAGACGCGGGCCACATGGCGAAGGCCCCGCGCTACAACACGTTGTTTGACTACATGGACCGTCCAGAGTTGACCCCGCTGCTCACAACGCTTGTTGAGGAAAGCGCCGCGCCGCTGGCGTGCGTGGAATCGCAATTCGCCGCTGACGCAACGGGCTTCGGGACGGTGACGTATCGCCGGTGGTACGATCACAAGTACGGGCGCGAGCTGAAGGAGCACGGATGGATCAAGGCGCATGCGATGGTCGGTACGACGACGAACGTCATTACCTCAATTCGCGTCACCGATTCGCACACGCACGACGGCCCCGAACTGCCCGCGCTGGTTGCCTCAACGGCCAAGCGGTTCGACATCGCGGAAGTCTCAGCGGACAAGGCATACCTGAGCCACAAGAACCTCGCCTACATCGAATCAGTCAGCGCCGTTCCCTACATCCCGTTCAAGTCGAACAGCCGGAACGACGGCTCAGCGGCATGGCGCAGGATGTACGGCCTGTTCATGTACAAGCAGACTGAGTTTCTGGCGCACTACCACGCCCGCAGCAACGCAGAGTCAACTTTCTCAGCGGTCAAGCGGAAGTTCGGCCCGTCTGTGCGGTCGAAGAATCCCACGGCTCAGGTCGACGAAGTGCTGTGCAAGGCCCTCTGCTTCAACCTCAGCATGTTGGTGCATGCGATGTTCGAGCTTGGCATCGTAGCAGACTTCTCCGGGGTCGCCGCATGAGTGACCTCACCGCGAAAGAGCAAGAGAACGTCCGGGCCGCGCTCCGCTATCTTCGGGTTCGGTGGGAGAAATGGGAGAACGTGGCGAAGTCGCTGGACGTGTCCCAAGCAACGCTCACTCACGTCATGGCAGGGGCCACTGTCACGGCGAGCCTTGCCTTCCGCGTAGCGCGACGGGCACGCGCTACCGTGGATGATGTGCTGACCGGTAAGTTTCCCGGTATCTGCCCGCACTGCGGTCAGACTGTGCCAGCGCAGGAATAATGCTGCCCGGATAATCGGGCCGCTGCCCGAAAAGTGGAGCGGATTTAGGACTTATCAGGCAAAGCCGTACGGTCAGTCGACAGTCACCAGTCATCAGTACCCAGTTTCGGCTGCCAGGTACGTCCGGCGCGGTTTTCGCATTCGCATCGTCGCTCACCTAGTGCAGACATCAGTGAGGGATCCATGCGTCGGAACGTCAGTGTCGTGCTCGC
Source organism: Gemmatimonadaceae bacterium (assembly GCA_031407575.1). Taxonomy (GTDB): domain Bacteria; phylum Gemmatimonadota; class Gemmatimonadetes; order Gemmatimonadales; family Gemmatimonadaceae; genus AG11. The sequence goes on from JANOIJ010000198.1 coordinate 2,611, forward strand.
CATGATCGCGGTGGTCGCCTGCGCAAAGAGCGAGGCGCCGGCCACCGATTCCACAGCAGCGGCCTCGGCTGCTGCACTCGGCCCGGACTCCGCGTCCATGCCGGGTGCGATGATCCACATCGCTGTGCGCGACGCGGGCGGCCGCGACCTCGGAATGCTGATGCTCACGGAGAGTGCCGGCGGCCTCACGCTGGCGGGCACGCTGCGCGGGCTACCGCCCGGCACGCATGCGATCCACGTGCACACGACGGGTCAGTGCGCAGCGCCGTTCGAGTCCGCGGGCCCGCACTGGAATCCCCTGAGCAAGCAGCACGGCACGCTGAACCCGCTCGGTCCGCATCTTGGTGACATGCCGAACTTCACCGTTGGCGCCGACAGCAGCGCGGCGCTCAACGTGAGCACCGCCGGCGGTACGCTGCGCGGCGCGGATGCGCTGCTCGACGCGGACGGGGCCTCCGCGGTGGTACATGCCGGCGCGGATGACATGAAGTCCGATCCGGCCGGCAACACCGGCGAGAAGATCGCCTGCGGAGCCATCAGCGGCACGTAATGCGCGGCATCGCATCGCGTCGCGTCGCTCGACGGCGGTGATGCAATTACGCTGGTGCCGCGGCGTGATCGGCGTTGTCGACGAGTTGCGTCACGCCTTCATGGTGCGCGCAATGCACGCAGCAGTAGATCGTGCCCTTGGCTTCCACACCGTGTCCGATGACGCTGCAGCCACAGTGCTCGCAGCGCGGCGCGAGCTTGTGAATCGCACACTCGAATGAATCGAACGTGAACGTCACGCCGTCCTTGACGACCTGGAAGCTACGCTCGTAGTCGTTTCCGCAGGTATCGCAACGTGCCATGGCGGTACTCCTCGTTGAAGTTGCCACGACGAGAGGCAAGTCCCGTGCGGGAATGATTGCGAGCCCTGCAGCGTGCGCCATACAATAGGCGTATGCGTATTCATCGTCCGCTCGTCGCGTGTCTGCTCGCTGCACTGCCTGTCGCTGCCCGCGCGCAGGTCGCGGATACGTCCATCAAGCTCACAGTCGCGCTCGATCACGCCGACTGGCTCTATCGCGTCGGCGACACCGCGCGCTATCGCGTGTCGCTGCTGCGAGCGGGGAAGCCGATTCCGAATGCACGCGTGCGCGTGGTGCTTGCGCAGGAACGGCTGAAGCCGGTGCGCACAGACACGATCGACCTCGCGCACGGAGAACGCGTGCTCCTGGGCGCGCTGCCGTTTCCTGGTTTCCTGCGCGCTACGGCCACCGCCATCGTCGACGGTGTGACGTACACGGGACTCGGCACGGCGGGCTTCAGTCCCGAGCGTCTCGTGCCGGCCGCCACCGCGCCCGCCGATCTCGAGGCGTTCTGGCGCAAGGCCATCGCCGACGCGAGACGTACGCCGCTCGCGCCCATCATGACGCGCCTTCCGCAATACTCGACCGCTGACGTCGACGCCTATCACGTCTCCTTCCAGAACCATCGCGCCAACAGTCGCATCTACGGCATGCTCTCTGTGCCCACCAAGCCGGGCAAGTATCCCGCGATGCTCGTCGTCCCCGGTGCGGGTGTGCGCCCGTATTTCCCGGGCGTTGCCACGGCGCGGAAGGGCGTCATCCACCTGACCATCGGCATCCACGGTATTCCGGTTGATCGCGACTCGCTGGTGTACAACGAGCTGCGCGCCACGGCATTGCAGACGTACTGGACGTACGGCGTGGAGGACCGCGATCTCTACTTTTACAAGCGCGTCTACGTCGGCGTCGTGCGCGCGGGCGACTTCATTGCCAGCCTGCCGCAGTTCGACGGCACGAACTACGTGGTGCAGGGCGGCAGCCAGGGCGGCGGCTTGAGCATCGTCGCGGCCGTCCTCGATCCGCGCGTACGGGCCATCGCGGTCACGCATCCTGCCATGGCCGATCACTTCGGCTACCTCAAGGGACAACCGGGCGGTTGGCCGCACATCTTCGTCGACACGACGGGCATGCGCGCGCTGCCTGAAAAGATGGAGACGCTCCGCTACTACGACGTCGTGAACTTCGCGCGGCTGCTCACGGTGCCTGGCATCTACACATGGGGCTTCAACGACAACACGGTTCCGCCCACGTCGTCGTATGTCGCGTACAACGTCATTACCGCGCCCAAGGAGATGTTCCTGGTGCCGGAGACGGGGCACAACCGCATCCCGTACCAGGTGGAACGCATGGACAAGTGGTTGCTGGAGAAGCTCGGCGTGCCTGCGCCGTGAGCGATTACAGCCGCCGGCGCTTTCTCGCCACGAGCGGTGGCGCGCTGCTCGCGACCGCGTGCGCGAGACGCAGCGCTGCGCCGAGTGCCGGCGCGCATGACCTCATCATCCGCGGCGGCACGCTGTTCGACGGCACCGGCGTCGCGGGCCTGGACTACGACCTCGCCATCTCGGCTGGCCGCATCGCGGAGATCGGTCCGAAGCTCGCCGCGCGCGGACGCGAAGAGATCGACGCGCGCGGGCTCGCCGTGGCGCCCGGATTCATCGACATCCACTCGCATGGCGACGGCAACCTCACCGAGGATCCGCGCTGCGAGTCCGTCATCCGGCAGGGCGTGACGACCATCGTCGTGGGTGCGGACGGTGGGTCGCGTGCAACCGGCGCCGAGGATCGTTCGTTCGCGGCGTACTTCAACGGACTCGACCAGTTGAAGCCTGGCCCCAACGTCGCCGCGATGGTCGGGCTGGGAACGGTGCGCGGCGCTGTGGTGGGCGACAAGGATCGCCCCGCCACCGCCGACGAGTTGCGGCGCATGACCGCGATGGTCGAGCGCGCGCTGGCGGATGGCGCGTGCGGCGCGTCGTCGGGGCTCGAGTACACGCCGGGCGCATTCGCGTCGCTCGACGAGCTCATCGCGCTCGCGACACCGCTGGCGCGCCGGCGCCTGCCGTATGCGACGCACATGCGCAACGAGGACGACAAGCTGCTCGACGCCATCGACGAGTCGATTGCCGTGGCGCGCGGCGCTGGATGCCCACTCCAGATCTCGCACCTCAAGACGCAGGGCCCGCGCAACTGGCCGAAGCTCGACGTCGTGTTCAAGCGCATCGCCGACTCGCGCGCGGCGGGCGTGGACGTGATGTTCGATCGCTATCCGTACGTCGCGTACTCCACGGGGCTCACGAATCTCTTTCCGGTGTGGAGTCGCGACGGCGGGACGGATGCGTTTCTCGCGCGGCTGTTGGACGCGAGTACGGCGCCGCGCATCAAGACGGAGGCACTGGCCAAGGTTGCACTCATCGGCGGATGGGACAACATACAGATCTCGTCGGTGCGCTCGACCGAGGACCGCGATGTGGAGGGAAAGCGGCTGGGTGCGCATGCCGCGGCGCGCGGGATGGATCCGTACGAGTACACAATGGCGCTGCTGCGGCGGAATCGGGGTAGCGTCGGCATGCTCGGCCACGCGATGAGCGAGGAGAACCTCGAGCGCATCCTTGCGCATCCGCAAGCGATGGTCTGCTCGGACGGCGGCGGCTTTGCGATTGATGGTCCCACGCGCACGGGCAGCCCGCATCCCCGCGGCGCCGGCACGTTCCCACGCGTACTCGGCCGCTATGTGCGCGAGCGCAAGGCACTCACGCTCGGCGACGCGATTCGCAAGATGACGTTAGCGCCCGCCGCACGCGTGCGAATGAACGACCGCGGCCGCCTGGCGATGGGCCTTGCTGCGGATGTGGTGATCTTCGATGCCGCGCGTGTGGCCGACACGGCGACGTTCGAGATGCCGTTTCAGTATCCGGTTGGCATTTCGACGGTGATCGTCAATGGTGTGGTAACGCTGCGCGATGGTCAGCGCAGCTCGGTTGGCGCGGGCCGCGCCTGTTTGTCATCCTGAGCGCCTGCTGTCATCCTGAGCGTCTGCTGTCATCCTGAGCGCCTGCTGTCATCCTGAGCGCAGCGAAGGATCTGCACCTGCTCGCACGCTTCCGAAAGCAGCGCACTGCTCTTGACGCGAAGTCATCTGCTGTCACGCTGCGTTCTGCGCGTGGGGTGGAGGTCGTCCTGCACCGCGCGAGGTCAGTGCCATTGCCGCGCCCGCCAATCGCCGTCATGCTTTGTCGCGCTACGTGTGGGTCCTCCCTCTCTCCTCGAACTGCCAGCTGACATGCGCGACGACGTCCCTGTCCCCTCACGCCGCGATCTTCTGCGATCCGCCGCCGGTGCGATAGCCACAGCCGCGCTTGCCGCGCCGGTTGCGCTGGCACAGCAGGCCACACGAAGTGCATCACCCGTGCGGCGCACCGCGCCGTCGGACGACCCAATTGTGAGCCTCGCGGACTTCGAGCGGCTCGCGCGCCAGCGCATGACGCCCATGGCGCACGAATACGTGAACGGTGGCGCGGGTGACGAGCTCACACTCGGCTGGAATCATGACGCGTACGCCCAGCTCCAGCTTCGCACGCGCGTGCTGGTGGACGTGTCGCGCATCGATACGTCGCTCCGGCTGTTCGGCCGCGAGCTTCCCTTTCCCATCCTGCTCGCACCCACGGCGTACCACAAGCTCGTGCATCGTGAAGGCGAGGTGGCCACGGCGCGCGGTGCAGCCGAAGCCGGCGCAGCGATGATCGTGAGCTCCTTCGCGACCACGGGTATCGAGGAGATCGCGCGCGCGGCCAAGGCGCCGCTCTGGTTTCAGCTCTACGCGCAAGCCGACCGCGGCTTCACGCGCGCGCTGGTGGAGCGCGCGCAATCGGCCGGATGCGAGGCGATCTGCCTCACGGTGGACACGCCGGTGCTCGGCGCGCGCAATCGCGAGGCGCGTGTCGGCTTCAAGTTGCCGCCGGGCCTCTCGCGCGTGAACCTCGAAGGGCTTCCTGGAGTGGATGCGGGCGGCACGCACCGTCCGCGAGAGCAGCAGATCTACAGTGCCGTGCTCGACCCAACGCTGACATGGAAGGACGTCGAGTGGCTCCGTGGATTTGCGAAGGTGCCCGTGCTGCTCAAGGGCGTGCTCGACCCCGCTGACGCGGAGCGTGCCGTGGAAGCAGGTGTGTCGGGGCTGATCGTGTCGAACCACGGCGCGCGCAACCTGGACACCGTGCCGGCCACCATCACCGCCCTGCCACGCGTGGCCGATGTCGTGGCTGGCCGCATTCCAATTCTCGTGGACGGCGGCATACGCCGCGGTACCGACGTGCTGAAGGCGCTGGCCCTCGGCGCCACCGCGGTGGGGATCGGACGTCCCTACCTGCATGGGTTGGCAGTGAATGGCTCGGCAGGCGTGAGCCGGGTGGTGGAGATCCTCCGCACCGAGCTGGAGATCGCGATGGCACTCACGGGCCGCACGTCGTTGAGCGCCATTGACCGCTCTGTGCTGTGGAGCTGACTCTTGTCATCCTGAGCGCAGCGAAGGATCTGCACCTCTGTAAGTGCAGATCCTTCGCTGCGCTCAGGATGACAAGGAACTACATCCCCGACTTCAGCGCATTCGCCTTCAGCGTCTCGTTCGCATAGATCGCAATCTCCACGCGACGATTGGTCTGGCGCCCGGCATCCGTGTCGTTCGAGGAAACCGGCTCCGCCTCACCACGACCGGTGGAACGAAGACGCGTCTGCGTCACTCCCTGCGACGAGAGGTAGGTCTGCGCCGCCCCGGCACGACGCGCCGAGAGGGACTGGTTGTACGTGTCCGTGCCCTGCGCATCCGTGTGTCCGACGATCAGGACGTTCGTATTCGGATACTTGTCGAGGCTGCTGGCGAACGTCGCGAGGTTCTGCCTTGCCTGAGCGCGCAGCACGTCGGAGTCGAAGTCGAATAGCAGTCCGGACTCGAACGTCACCTGGAGCCCTTCACCCACGCGCTCCACGATGGCACCCGGAATGTTCTGCTTGATCTCCTTGGCCTGCTGGTCCATCTGGTGGCCGATCACCGCGCCCGCGGCACCGCCCACCGCCGCGCCGATGATGGCGCCCTTGGCCGTGGAGCCGTTCGCGTTGCCCACCGCGGCGCCAATGGCCCCGCCCGCCGTCGCGCCGATGATGGCGCCCGTTTCCTTCTTGTTGAGGGACGCGCAGGCCGTGGCCGAGACGAGGACCGCGAGTGCCGGAAGCGCCCTGACGAAGTAATGCATGATGGCTTCTCCTTGCTGAGTTGGACGCGGCGCTTGAAGTCGCCACCGCGTGAATGGTTACTAGAGCAAGGACCGTGACGTACCAGCGAGCTCGGCCGGTGGGAACATTCTTACTGTTTCGCGATCTCGTTGATGTCGGGGACCTCGAGAATCCGTCGCGGATAGCCAGTCGCCGCCACTTCGATGAACGCGCGCGCAACGCGCACACTCGTCGTCATCCTGTGCGGCACCAGCTTCTCGAACACCGGATAGAGCGGCGTCACCACGTTGTAGATCCACTGGTAGAGCCGCGTCCCGGACCGCACGCCCTTCATCGGCTGGATGTAGCCGGGCCGCAGCATGTACGCCGCGCGAAACGGCAAGGCGAGCAGCGCGTTCTCCGTCTTGCCCTTTACGCGCGCCCACATCGCGCGTCCGCGTTCGGTGCTGTCCGTGTCCTGCCCCGATATGTAGACGAAGGTCATCCGCGGCTGCACGGCGACTATCGCCTTGGCGGCGGCGAGCGTGAGGTCGTAGGTGAGGTGGTAGTACTCTTTCTCTGACTTTCCCAACGCCGACACGCCGAGGCAAAAGAAGCAGGCATCCGCGTTCGCGAACCGGGACTGCACCTTGGAGTAGTCGTAGAAGTCGTCGTGCAACAAGTCGCGCAGCTTGGTGTGCGTCACGCCGGTGGGTCGCCGCACCACCGCGATCACCGATGTCACGCGCGGATCCTCGAGGCACTCGATGAGTGTCGCCGCGCCCACCATTCCCGTCGCACCAAAGAGGATCACGCGCATCG
>JANOIJ010000205.1:0-7512 GCA_031407575.1 Gemmatimonadaceae bacterium
AAGAGGGTAGAAGGGCAGGATCATCCACGCCGAACTGGAGCCGGTATAATATTATACCGGCTCCAGTTCGGCGTGGATGATCCTGCCCTTCTACCCTCTTTTAAAGCCAGCAGAGTACATCGCAAAGCATTGCCACACAACCTGTTACGTCACAAGACGGCAACATACAACACGGCTATAACATGGCGGAGCCAAAGATCGGCGAAGTAGCTGAGAGGATCACTCGACAACTAAAGCGATACCCGAGTCTGCCGCTCCACAGCCTTCAGTACCGTCTCTGCGAAGTAGGGCAGAAACGGACGGACCCACGATTCCTGCGGCGAATTCTATCCGAAATTGCCAACAACAAGCGCCCTCGCAAGGGAACGCTCAAAGCGGGACCGTGGGAGCCCATCAAAGGAATCTACGTTGCCTCGACTGAATCGAAGGACAGCGCGAACGACCTCGCGACAGTGCTAGAGTCACAACTAGTCGAGATCGGCAAGCTCGCGATTCAATCGGTACCGATGTACTCCACGTCTGACTTCGGAACTCAGACCACGATCCGGTTCAATACTGCACATCGAAGACTCAGCGAGAGCGCCAAAATGAAGGCGATCACCGCCGAGGTAGAATACTCAGCGGCTAGCGCAAGACTGTGGTTCTCTCACGACGTGGAATGGATCTATCCCGACCAGCAGGAGCTATGGGAATTCCTCTGTGAGAGCATAGCTCGGAACCGTCAGCCACTAATCCTCGCAAGAAAAATAAGTCCGACCACCTTCTCAGTTCTCAAGGCCATCGGCGGTCTCGGTCTTGAATACTACTCATACCTCGTTGGAGATGACGACGCCGCTCGCGTAGACCAAACCCGCGAGGATACAGGGTGGATACATTCGGTAGGGGCAAGTCACGCACTACGACCGGAACTTCAATCGAGGCTGCGATTAGCAATTCAAAACTCTTCCGCAAGAGAGCCCACATCTGAGCATCGTGCCCGAGCAGAAGCGGCTCAAGCGGTGGGACTTACCTCCAAGGACGCCTCGCCGGAGAAGCTATTGCAGTGGGCGAACGAGCAAGAACTTGAAATGCCTCAAATATGGTTCGCAGCAGTCGAGCGATGGATCAGCCAAGGAGCCTACAGGAGAAGAGGCTACACTGCGCTAGCAGTGGACGAGCACGGATCGGAGGAGAATGTCACTTCGGCAGAAGCATCTCAGGCCGAAGATAAGCCCGGCATTTTTGGCCATGGAACCACCATCACCCGAGTGCCACTTCCGGGACGTTGGTGGCGGTGATTGTAAGCTGGCGCCGCCCGAGCGCACGGATGCCTCACGTGCTCGGTTCCTCGCCACGACGCCTAGCGTTCCAGATGTTCTGACGAGCACGGCGGTCGGCTTGGATGCGCTCCCGACGTTGCGCCGGCGTCTCGGGATTTGCCGTTCGATGCTTCGCCCACCGAACTCTTGCGGCCTCGAGTACGCGGGCACGTCGCGCTTTCGGCGTTTCCCGCGTTCTTTCACGCGGCGCAGGATAATGTCCACGAGCCTTCTGGCTCTCGACGCGGGTTGGCTGACCCACTAGCACGGTGTGCCGCTCCAGTCGACACCCTGCGCATCGTACGAGTCTCATTCTGAGAACACTCCATGACGATGACGCGATCGTGGCTCTCCGCGGTCGTATGCAGCTTGTCGATCGCCTCGATCGCCGTGTTCACGGCTGTGTCGAACCCGAATGTCGTCACCGTGCCGCTGACGTCGTTGTCGATCGTCTTCGGCACCCCGATGGATCTTCATGCCCTTGTTGCACAGCTGGAGCGCGATCTGGAGCGATCCATCGCCGCCGATCGAGATCACGGCGTCAATGCCCATCTTGCGAGCATTTTCCAACAGCTCGTCCGAGCGATCCTCGGGGAGGTACGTGCCGTCGGGCTGCTTGCGCGGATAGGAGAACGGATTGCCGCGATTGGTCGCGCGCAGGATCGTACCGCCCAGGTGCGCGATGCCGCGCACGGACTGCTTGGTCAGCGGTACCACGTCGTCCTCGCCAAGGAGGCCGGCGTAGCCGCGCTTGATGCCGACGACATCCCAGCCCCGGTTGATCGCGGAGAGAACGGCGGCGCGGATGACGGCGTTGAGGCCAGGGGCGTCGCCGCCGCCCGTCGAGATGGCGATGCGCATCGAGATCAGGTGCCTGGATCGAGGGGAAAAGTGCGCGACACGCGCTGGACCGGCACGCCGAGACGACGAGCCCGCCCAGACCGCGTCATCGGGGTACGGTCTTCAGGACGACGAGCGAAGCAGCGCGACAATCTCACCCTTCGCCGCGTGTCGCTGAACCTTCGATTTCTCGAAGACGGGATGTCCATCCCGCATGACCTCGAACCGGCCGCCGGAGCTCGGGATCAACGTGATCTCGGCGTCCGGGAAATGTTGCGAAAGCTCGGCGGCCAGACTGGTCGCCCGTGGCTCGTAACTTCAAACGGTGCAGTACTCGATGGAGAGCTTCATGGCCGAAGTATAACCCAACTCGGGCGCGGTGCGAGCGGCTTCTGGCTCAGCGCTGTGGCACTGGCACGCCAGCCATGCCTGCCAGCTGGCGCAACAGGGTGTCCTGGCGGGCCACGACGGTCCGCAATGAGTCGATGGTGTCGCGCATGTCGGCGGTCTCCTGCCGAGTGGCATTGACCTCGTCGCCGATGTCGCGCATCTGCTCGGCGACGAGCGCGTCCGCCTGCGGGTTGCGACACCCGGCCACGGTGAGGAATGCCGCGAGCAGCGCAATGCGGCGTGGGTGGATGAACGGCATTGGTCGAGATGGTGAAGTGGGTTCGCGTAGCGCTGTGTCGGAAGATGGGATCGCGACGCCTCGCGGGCCAGCACGCATTCGCCACGATGTGCGCTCGAATGGTGACGCACACGCGGCCATGCGGCGATAGCATGCGGCCATGGAAACGCCCTTCGCCAACCATCGCGGCGGATTCACGCTCATCGAGCTCGTGCTCGTCCTCGTGATCATGGGACTGACGTCGCTCGTCGGCATCCGCCAGCTCCAGCACTATCTCGATCGCATCGCCACCCGCGATGCGTCGCGGAGTGCCGGCGGCTTCATCGCCCGCGCGCGCGATGAGGCCATCGCGCTGCACACGCCGGTCAGCGTCCGCGTTGACACCGCGGGCGATCTGCTCGAGCTGCGGGCGCGAGGTACGGCCTTCAGCCGCGCGGCACTCGGTGACATCCACGGCGTCACGCTCACTACCACGCGAGACTCCATCACGTTCGACGTGCGCGGCCTCGGCTACGGGGCGGCGAATCTCACGCTGGTCGCCCGTCGCGGCCAGTCCGCAGACACGGTCACCGTGTCTCGGCTCGGCCGAGTGAGGTACTGACGCGTGTCGTCAGTCCGCCGCTACCGCCGTTGTGCCAAAATCGTAGCCCGGCACCGAGACGCGCGGAATCGGTTTGCCGATCATGCGCTCGATCGTGCGGACCATGCCGATTTCGTCGGGCGACATGAACGTGTACGCATCGCCCTCCTTCGCGGCACGCCCCGTTCGCCCGATGCGATGCACGTAGTCCTCGGCCTGCTGCGGCACGTCGTAGTTGATCACGTGCGTGATGCCCGAAATGTCGAGTCCACGCTGCGCGATGTCGGTGGCCACGAGCACGCTCGTGGTGCCGTCCTTGAAGTCCTGCAGGGCGCGCGTCCGCTGCGCCTGACTCTTGTCCGCATGCATTGCGGTCGCGCTCACGCCTGCCTTCTCCAGGTCGCGCACGATGCGGTCGGCACCGTGCTTGGTTCGCGAGAAGATCAACACCGAGTCGTGCACCTTGCCCGTGAGCAACTCCACCAGCAGCGCGTTCTTCTTTTCCCGCGGCACGGGATACACGGCATGCGTCACCGTGCTCGCCGCTGCCGAGCGAACGCCGACCTGCACTACGATCGGCTTGCGCAGGTACTTGCGAGCCAGCGCCTCGACCTCGGGCGGCATGGTGGCGCTGAACAGCAGCGTCTGGCGATATGCCGGGATCTGGTCCACGATGCGGTTGATCTGCGGCGCAAACCCCATGTCCAGCATGCGGTCCGCCTCGTCGAGCACCAACACCTCCAGATCGTCGAACACCACATTCTGTCGGTCCAGGTGGTCGATGAGCCGCCCCGGCGTCGCCACCACGACGTCCACGCCCTCGCGCAGCTTCCGCTCCTGCGGCTCGAGCGGCACGCCGCCGTAGACCGCAACCACCGCGATCTCTGCGTGCAGCGCGTATTTCCGAAAGCTCTCCTCAACCTGGACGCACAGCTCGCGCGTCGGCGTGAGTATGAGCGCGCGCGTGCGGCGGGGACCGCCGATCAGCCGGTCGATGATGGGCAGCGTAAACGCCGCGGTCTTGCCCGTGCCCGTTTGCGCGAGCCCCATGATATCGCGGCCCGCGAGCGCGATCGGGATCGCATCACGCTGGATCGGCGTGGGCGTGGTGTAGCCCGCGTCCGTGATCGCCGACAGGATCTCCGGATGGAGATCGAGATCCGCGAATGTCAGCGGCAACAGCGCACTCGCCTCGTCGGCCAGTGTGGCGGTCGCAATACTCTGTTGATTGTCGGTCATGATCCTGATGCGTCGCGCCGGGGCCGCGATCCCGGGACTTCCGGGACCGGCGCATGCATCGGACTCTGCGCGGCAAGCCTGCCACGACGTGACCGATGCGGTGATGAAGGATGCGCCTCCCAAAGCGGGCGCTCACAGAATGTGTCGTTCGGCCGAGTGCCGAGCGGTTGTGAAGGGGACCGCAGCCTCGCGCGCCGTGATGCACGCGACCTTCACCCCGAAATTGTCGTCAGGATGTAATGTAACGGGTTGGGCAGTTCCCTCAAAACGCGTGCTTCCCGTGGGTCACGCCTCGCGGAGATACGCCAGGACCTCCGCTAGCACTTCCTGCGGACGCTCCTCGTTCACGGCATGGCCGCCGTCAGCTACCTCAGCGAGGCGAAGCGGTGCGCCCGCACGCTGCATTGCGTCCACGTAAGCGCGCGCGCCGCGCACGAGGGTGTCCCGGCGACCCAGCACCACCAGCGGTGCGGCAGGCAGTGCGCCGATACGCGTCGCCATTTCCGCCGCGGGGGGTCGGCGCCAATCGAACTCATGTAGGAGCCGGCGCATCGCCCGCGCGTACGACGGGAACTGCGACGGCGCCCAGTACTCGTCGATATCACGCGGCGTGATGCGCGAGGGGTCCGCGTAGACCATGCGGTGCGTCCGGTCCACGAGCCAGCGCGCCACGAACCGCGGCAGGAGCGCATCGCTCACCAGCGGACTCACGGCGCGCGCGACTTGTCCTCTTCGCACCACGCCGAAACACGCAGGATTCACGAGCGTCATCCGCCGGAATGCGGCGCCATCCTCGCGGGCCATCGCGAGAGCGATGGTCCCCGCCATCGACTGCGCCACCACGTCCACCGCCGAAAGGCCCTCGACGGCGAGCAACGAACGGATCGCACCCGCCATTGCTGGCAAGCGATAGGCCTGCGCGTCACGCGGCTTGTCCGACAGCCCGTGTCCCGGAAGGTCCACCGCGAACGCGCGAAAACCGGCAGTGACAATCGGCGCGAACCAATCCCGCCACATGTAGACCGACGCACCCCATCCGTGGAGCAAAAGCACCGTCGGTGCGTCGGAGGGTCCCGACTCCGCCACGCGGAGCGCGATGCCATTGGGGAGCATCACGACGCGCGTGCGTACGTCGGTGCGACCGTCAGGAAACATCGCCGACGGGTCGAGCCGTCCGGAAAGCCGCGGCTCGTCGCCGCCCAGCGGGCCGCTCAGAGGATCTCGATCGTGCGGCCCGACAGCCGCGCGATCAGCCCGATGCGGAACGTGATGTCCGTCCATCGCTCTTCGCCGGCATGCTGCTCCTCGAGCGGATACGTCGGCCACACGAACGGATTGGTGCTCTTGGCCACCGCCATGCCTTTATGCGGATGCCACACGCCCTCGCGGTCGCGGTCCTCGATAAAGCGCTCGAACAGCTTGGACCATCCCTCGTTGCGCTTGAGGAAGCCGAGTCGCGCCATGAGCTCCATCCAGTACAGCGCAAACGGCACGTCGGCGTCGACGGCGTTGCGGTGCGGCAGGTAGTCGCCCAACACGAGGTGCGGCACCGGGATCACGTGCTTGCCGCACAGCTGCACCGCCTCCTGACGCGGTTGCGGCTGCGTGAGATGCTGATACAGCGCATCCATCTCGCGATGGTGCTCGGCGCGGAACAGCGGCATGTAGGCAAGCATCGTCACTGCGTGGATCGACGGCGGGCACGCCTCCGCGGCGAGCATGTGCTGGTTGCCCTGCCGGATGAACGGCTTCTGCGCGAGTGGAGAACGCAGGTAGTCTGCCATGCGCGTGAGGATCCGGCGCGCCGCCCCGCGCAGGCGAGGATCACCCTCGTAGCCGGCCTGCGCCAGCGCCGCAGCCGCTGCCTCCCGGAGCCGCGTACGTGCGCGCTTCGCAGACTCCTCATCAGGTGCGTGCTTGCCACCAAGCTCGAACAGGAACGCCGGGTCGTCATCCTCCGCCAGCAGACGGAAGAGAATTCGGCGCGCATGGACGAGTGGCGGCGAATCCTTGTTCCATCCGTACTCCATGAGCCGGCGCACGGCGGGAATCGTCCCCACCCCTTCGAAATGCTCGGCACGCTGCGACGGAGTGCCGAGCATTCCGCCGCTCCACGTGCCATCCGGCGACTGCTGGACAGCCAACAGCAAGGCCGGTGCATGCGTAAAGGGTAGTGCGGACACCTTCTCGGCATCTACCGGGTTGAGTCGCGCAACCTCGGTCAGCGCACGGTAGCGGATGGGCGCCGCAGCATGCGCCATGAGCCAATCCAGCGGAAAGCGGACAGGACCGGGTGGCGGAGCAGGAGCAGCAGGCGCTGCGGGCGCGAGTGGGGCCGCGGATGGCGCGGCCGACGACGGAGAACTGAGAGGCGACGGCAGGGTCACGTGTGGCTCATGGGAGCAAGCGTTCAGACCAGAGTCACCGGGCGGGAACGCCCTTGGTCAAGGCGGGTAAGCTTATCAGAATCACTCGCCAACGCTAGTAGGCAATTTGTAAGTTGCTGTTCTAGAACGACTTAAAAAACACCGCACGTCCATCATTCTTCTCTGAGGCTCTATCCATGAAGGCAATTCGCATTGCGATACTCGGCATCGCGCTTGTGGTCGGCAGCACTGTCGCGAGCGCGCAGGGTGGCGGCGGCGGACAGGGACGTGGTGGTGGTCGCGGCAACGCCGCGATGGTCGGCATCGAGCTCACCGCTGACCAGCAGGCCAAAATGGCCGAGATTCAGGCCAAGTACGCGCCCGAGCTCCAATTGATTCGCGACCTTCAGGCGACTGACCGTCCGGGCGCCATGAAGAAGCGCGCCGACCTGAACGCCAAGATGCAGCCCGAGCAGCGCGCCATTCTCACGGCCGACCAGCAGGCGATCTTCGACAAGAATGTCATTGCCGCCAAGGCGCGCGCGGATTCGATCGCGAAGG
>JANOIJ010000265.1:0-2826 GCA_031407575.1 Gemmatimonadaceae bacterium
CGGTGCGGTCCTCGGCGCCGAGCGATTCCTGAGCGAGATCAGGGTCACCGCCAACCTCCAGCATCCCAATCTCCTGCCGCTGTTCGACTCGGGAGAGGTGGATGGCCTGCTCTACTATGTGATGCCGTACGTGGAAGGCGAGACGCTGCGCGCCAAGCTCGCGAGAGAGAAGCAGCTCCCGGTGGACGAAGCTGTGCACATTGCCATGGCGATCGCGAGCGCGCTCGACTACGCGCACCGGCGCGGCGTGATCCACCGGGACCTCAAGCCGGAGAATATCCTCCTGCACGAGGGCCAGCCGCTCGTCGCGGATTTCGGGATCGCGCTGGCGGTCAGCAATGCCGGTGGCGAGCGCGTGACGCAGACGGGATTGTCGCTCGGGACGCCCCAGTACATGTCTCCCGAGCAGGCGGCCGGCGATCGCTCGATCGATGGCCGCACCGACATCTACTCACTCGGCGCCATTACCTACGAGATGCTGGCGGGTGAGCCACCGCATCTCGGCACCAGCGCGCAAGCGATCATTGCGAAGCTGATGACGGAGGAGCCGCGGCCGCTGACGATGCTGCGTCGCAGCGTGCCCGCCCATGTGGACGACGCAGTGGAGTGTGCGCTCGAGAAGCTGCCCGCGGATCGGTTCGCGCTCGCGGGCGACTTCGCGACGGCGCTCCGCGGCGGCTCGCCAACCACAACGCTTCGCGCGCGCGCGTCCTCGGCGCGCACTCGCAGGTCAAGCAAGATGCTCGTCGGGGCGCTCGCTGTTGTCTCGGCGCTCGCGCTTGTTCTCGCGGCGCTGCTCGCGCGCTCCTCGTCGCGTCCTTCGCCACCGGCCATACGGTTCTCGCTCGACCTGCCCCCCGGCCAGCGCATTCCGCTGCCCGAGGGATCGGCCGTCACGCTGTCACCGGATGGTCGCACGGTCGCCTACGTTGCGGAGACGCCAGGCGCGGCATCGCGAGGCATCTACGTTCGCCCGCTCGATTCGCTCCGGGGGCGCCCGCTTGCGGGCGCAGAGCTCGGGAACACACCGCGCTTCTCGGCCGACGGGCGCTGGATCGCCTTCAAGACGCCTTCCGACATTCGCAAGGTGCCGCTCGGCGGAGGCGGCGCAGAGGTCCTCGCGCCAGTGACTGATTGGCAGAACTTTGCCTGGGGTCCGAACGGAGACATCATCGTCGCGCGGCGTGGATCGCTCTGGCGTGTGGACGCTAAAGGAACGTGGACGCGGTTCACCTCTCCCGATGCAGCGCGGGGCGAGATCGGGCACGCGGGTCCCTGGTTCCTGAACGACGAGACGGTTGCCTTCTGGGCGCAGAAGCCCAGCGCCGACGGCACGATCCGCGGCATCGGAATCACGAGCGCCGGCGGCGGCGACTACACCGTGCTCGATATCCCGGGGGACATGCCCCTCGGATACGCGCACGGGCACCTCTTCGTTTCCAACCAGAACGGGTCGCTGCTCGCCTACCCGGTGGACCTGCGGCGACGCCGCGTGACCGGGCCGCCCACGCCGCTCGTCGACAGCGTCGTATGGATCGCCCCCGGTGGACAGCAAGCCAACCTCGCGCGCGACGGCTCGCTCGTGTATCTGCGCGGCAGCTCGGGCCGCCGGCTGGCGGTGGTCGATGCACGCGGCGTCACGGTCGCCGAGACACCAGAGCTGCGCGATTATCAGGACGCGGCGATCGCACCTGACGGGCGGCGCGTCGCCGTCGCCGTATCACGCTCCATCGTCGGCGGACGCAACCCGGCATTCACCGATATCTGGATCTGGGACCTGGAGTCCAATGGGTTGGTCCGCGTCACGACCGGTGGAGGCACCTCGCCCGATTGGTCCGCAGATGGGAGGACGATCGCCTTCGTGCGGTATTGGGGTCGAACGTCCGAGTCCGCCTGGGCGCGGTCGGAAGCATGGCTGGCTCCAGCGGACGGAAACGGGCCGGAGCAGCGCATGACCTTTCCGGCCTCGACTCGCGTCATGGGTGTACGACTCGCGCCATCTGGTAGCGTCGCGGTGATCGTCGCCAACGACCTGGTGACATCGGACGACCTGTATCTGGTGAACCTGGCGAACCCCGGCTCGACACCGGTGGTATTCGCCCGTACGAGGTTCCGCGAGTATCAGCCGCGCATCTCTCCAGACGGTCGGTGGGTGGCCTACACCTCCGACGAGACAGGGCGGGACGAGATCTACGTGCAGCCGCTCCGTGGAACAGGAGCTCGCGTCAAGGTGTCGAATGGCGGCGCGCGGCTGGCGCAGTGGGCGTCAAAGGGGACGCGTCTCCTCTACGATACGGAGAGCGGTCGCACAGTCGCGGCGACGGTTTCGGTGTCTGAATCATTGATCGGCGTCGCGCGTCAGGACACGATCGCGATCGGCGGAGGCGGAGCACGGATCGACATCGACACGCACACGGACCGCACGCTCGTGGCGCGCGAGCCCGACGACCGGCGAATCATCGTCATATCGAACTGGCTGACCGAAGTGAAGGCGAAGTTGCAGGCTCGGTGATGGCCAAAATTCGCTGGTATGGGACTCGGTAGCGGAGGGTGAGGCTGACTGCCCATCTTTCCGAGCCTGAGCCATCACAGATTTCGATCCCAGGAACATGAAATGAACCGGACCATCAGGCCGATCCTCGCAGCTGACCGCGAGAGTGTGATACGAATCCTCGACAACGCGGGCAACTTTACCGTCGACGAGGTCACGACCGCCCGTGAACTGATCGACGAGTGGCTCGAGCAGGGAGAGGAAAGCGGCTATCTCACCTACGTTCTCGAGGAGGATAGCCTCGGCGTGCTCGGGTACGTGTGCTTCGGCCCGAC
>JANOIJ010000278.1:0-8249 GCA_031407575.1 Gemmatimonadaceae bacterium
GCACGAGCGCGGTGGTGGGCACACGCACGGGCTCAACAGGCGAGGTGGTGGACGGCGCGCCCTTACCGAACGTGCCGCACGCTGTGAGGCCCATCACCAGGATCAGTGCCGCAATTCGCATGGCGGAAGATATCATCGCTGCGTGGAACAGCGTAAAGGGCGCAACCGGCGAGCTGAACTGTAGACGTGCAGCTCACCGTCGCCGTCACTATTGCACGCAGCGGCCCTTGGGATCGGGCTTCGGCTTGTCCACGACGATGCGATGATCGAGGTTCGCGATCGTCGTCGCCGCGTCCTTCACATAGCGCGCGATGACCGCCATGTGTGCGTAGTCGATGTACTGCGGCTCATCCGTCACCTGGTGATAGTCGGAGTGGCCACCCGTTGTCAGGAAGACGATGGGAATCCCGTAGCGTGCGTACTCATAGTGGTCACTGCGGCAGTAGATGTTCTGCGGATGTCCGTTGGTGTCCATGCCATAGTCGA
Organism: Gemmatimonadaceae bacterium; assembly: GCA_031407575.1. Taxonomy (GTDB): domain Bacteria; phylum Gemmatimonadota; class Gemmatimonadetes; order Gemmatimonadales; family Gemmatimonadaceae; genus AG11. Next base: position 487 of record JANOIJ010000278.1, read on the forward strand.
ACTTCAGCCTGTACTTGCCGGCGCTGTTCACGGACTCCATGAGGTCACCGAGCTCGGTGGAGAGACGGCGCGAGCCAACCAGCTGGAGATAGCCCGGTCCACCGTAGAGAAGGGAGCCCTTCGCGGATTCACCCGTCGCATCGGTGGACGCGCCGCGGCCCACCATGTCCATGTTCAGCTGCGCAACGATGGAATCGCGCGGGATGGTGGGATGATCGGTGAAGTACTCGGAGCCCCACAGCCCCTTTTCCTCGCCGGTATGCCAAACGAAGAGGATCGAGCGCTTCGGCTTGACCTTCCCCTTCGCAAACGACTCCGCGATCTCCAGCATGCTCATGCTGCCGCTCGCGTCGTCGTCAGCGCCGTTGTAGGTGGAATCGCGGCGTGCGGGATGCAGCGCGCGCAGGCTGTCCAGCATCGTGCGGATGCGCGACTTCTGCCGATCGGAGAGACTCTGCGGATCGGGGCTGTCCGCACCCTGCGGCCGCGCGACGGCGTTGTAGACGCGCATCGAGTCGTGGTCGACCCCGCCCTGTGTGCGCATGCCGATGTGATCGTTGTGCGAACCGATGGCGACGTATTGCCCCTTGAGCTTCGGGTCCGAGCCCGGCAGGATGGCGACGACATTGCGGCCGGGTGCCTGCTCCTGACGGAGGATGAGCGCCCCGGTGATCGGCCTGCCGACGATGCCCGTCTTCACGCTGTCCATCATGGAGTTGAAAATCGTCGTCGCGAAGCGCTGCGAGATGAAGAACGTCGGCGTGCCCGCGGGGGGCGTGTCTGCCGTCTTCATGGCCTGTATCCGTGCCAGTTGCTGCCGGAGGTTGGCCGGCAGCCGGTCCAGCGTCACGAGGAGCACGGCCGACGCGCGCGCGACACGCGCGCGCATGGCCGATGCGCCCTGCGGAATGGGACTCGAGCCGAGCGGCACGGTCATCACGAGGATCTTGCCGGCCGCGTCGTCGACGGAGAGCCACGTGGTGGAATCGGACGTGGACCCGCCAAACACGACGGGCACGCCGTCGAGATTGATGCGGCGGTCCTCGCGGGCAATGGCCATGAAGTCGGCGCCCAACGTCATGGCCTGGTCGCCCACACGCGCGCTGGATGCGGCATCAACGTAGTAGCTGAACAACGGAAGGCTCTGGAAGTAGCCACCGTTGTCGCCGGCGGGCACGAGCCCGAGCCGGCGCACTTCCGCTTCGATGATCGCGGTGCCCATGTCGTTGCCCTTCGAGCCGACCTCGCGACCCATCAGGGAATCGTCGGCGAAGACGTACACGCGGGACATCAAGTCGGCGACGGTGATGCTGTCGGTGGTGGGCGTGGCGGTGTACTTCACCGGCAGCTCGCGTGCGGACTGCGCGACCGCCATGGACGCGGTGCCGAGCAGTGCTGCGAGCGCGAACGCGCTCGTCGATCGAACGGACATCAGGTTCTCCGGTGGTGGACTCGAGCGGCTCTGCTCGTCGTGAGGAATCGCGAAATCTGGTGGATGGCGTTGCTGCCACGCCATACTTGGGACGTCGTACCGCGAGGCACGTCCCTGCGTGTCGGCGCAGGACGACCGTGTTCATACCCTTCAACGTCCCGGGCGTGCGATGCGCATCACCCAGCGAGAACTGCACGACCGGCTTCGCACTGAGCACGCCGCGATCCGGGAGCGAATCGCGGCCATGGTTCGTCCCATCGACGCCGCACGCCTGGCGCAGCGGACCGAGCCCAATGGCTGGAGCGCCGCGGAGGTGCTGGAGCATCTGATCATCAGCGACCAGCTCTATGAGCCTCGCGTCACCGCTTTGCTGAAGGCCGCCAGGCCCGATGCCGGTGCACCCGCGCGTGAATGGAAGCCGACGATGCTCGGCAAGTTCCTCGCGAACCTGCTCTCGAAGCAGGGCAAGTTGAAGGCACCGAAGAAATTCCGGCCTGGTCCCTCGCCGCGCAACGGCGTGACGGAGGCATTTCTCTCGCGCGAGCACGCGTCGGCGCAGATGATGGAGGATGCGGCGGGGTACGACTGGCGCGCGCTGCGCATCGGCACGCCGGTGTTGCCCTCCTGGGCTCCAACGATGAACCTCGGAGACGTCTTCAACATCAAGGTGGTGCATCTCACGAGGCACGCCCGGCAGATCGAGCGAGTGATCGCCAAACTCTAGCCGGCCGCGCGGCTGATTACTAATCTCGACGCGACCCGCGAAACACCGCACCGTCGGGCCGGCTCTGTCGCGAGGGAAGGTGGGCGCGTCTCTGGGACGACGACGAAAGGCCGATCTGAGCCGACTGACGCCGAAAACGACGAACGGCGCATCTCGATCAGACCGGCAGCGTCAACGAGAGGTCGTTGTTGATGCGCATGGGACGGACGAAGGCGCACGGAGTGAACTCGCATCACTTCATATCTCGACGCGACCCACAAAAGAGTCCGAAGAGCCAGCCTTTTTAGTATTCAGAACTGACGTGGTGTTCGTGCTCGGCACTAGCGCGCCACCCCCCCGCCGTCGATTTTTCGCGGATGAGACTTGCTGTCCCCCGAGAAACTGCGCCCGGCGAACATCGCGTCGCCCTCGCCCCTGATAGCGTGGGGCGACTGGTGAAAGCCGGTCATGAGGTTCGCATCCAAGCCGGCGCAGGGGAACGCGCCGGCTTTCCCGATTCGGCATACGCCGATTTCGGCGCCACCGTGTCCGACGCGGCATCACTCTACGAGGGTGCCGCGCTCGCCTGCCGAGTGCAGCCGCCGTCGAGCGATGAAGTCGCGGCGCTGCCCACTGGCATCACGCTGCTCGCGCTGCTCTCGCCGGCGCGCAACGGGCCGTTGCTCGCGCAACTCGCCGCGCGCAACGTGACGGCGCTCGCGCTGGAACTGGTGCCGCGCATCACGCGCGCGCAGTCGATGGACGTCCTCTCGTCGCAAAGCACCGTGGCCGGCTACAAGGCGGTGCTCATCGGCGCCGCGGCGCTGCCGAAGTTCCTGCCCATGCTCACGACGGCCGCCGGCACGGTGTCGCCCGCCAAGGTGTTCATCATCGGCGCCGGAGTCGCCGGCCTTCAGGCCATCGCCACCGCGCGCCGACTGGGCGGTGTGGTGTCTGCCTTCGACGTCCGCCCCGCCGCCAAGGAGCAAGTGCTCTCACTCGGCGCCACATTCGTCGCGGCGGAGTTGGTCGCCAGCGGCGCCGAGACATCCGGCGGGTACGCGAAGGCGCAGAGCGAGGACGACGCGAATCGCACGCGCGATGCGCTCGCGAAGCACCTCAAGGACATGGATCTCGTCGTCACCACGGCGCAGATCCCCGGCCGCGACGCGCCGCGCCTCATCACCGCCGAGATGGTCGCCAGCATGCGGCCGGGCTCGGTGATCGTGGACCTCGCCGCCGAGTCGGGCGGCAACTGCGAGCTCACGCGCGCAGGGGAGACGGTGCAGTCTGGCCACGTTGCCATCATCGGACTCGTCAACGTCTCGGCGAGCGTTCCCTTCCACGCCAGCCAGATGTTCAGCAAGAACGTCGTCGCCCTCGTGACACAAATGTCAGCGAAGGAGGGAGCTCTCCTGATAGCCGCCGACGACGAAATCATCGGACCCATGACCGTCGTGCGCGACGGACAGGTCGTCGGCGCCACTCCCTCCTGATCGGGCAAGCGATGTTCATTCTCGAGCTCTACATCTTCGTGCTCGCCGGCTTCGTCGGCTTCATGGTGATCACGAAAGTCCCGCCGCTGCTGCACACGCCACTCATGTCGGCCACCAACGCGATCTCCGGCATCTCGCTCGTCGGCTCGATGGTCGCCGCCGGATCGCAACATGGCACCGTCGCCACGGCACTCGGCTTCGTCGCCGTGGTGTGCGCGACGACCAACGTCGTCGGTGGCTTCCTCATCACCGACCGGATGTTGAAGATGTTCAAGAAGGACAAGCCGGCGAAGCAGGACTGATGCGCGATCTCGTCACGCAGCTCAGCTACCTCGCGGCGTCGGTCCTGTTCATCCTCGGGCTGCGTGGACTCACGCATCCCGACAAGGCGCGACGCGGCATGCAGTACGCCGCGGTGGGCATGCTGGTGGCATTGTGCGGCACGCTCATCAACCACCAGATCGTCGACTACCGATGGATCGCGGCGGGCCTCGTCATCGGCACGCTCATCGGGTATCCGCTGGGCATGTGGGTGCCGACCACGGCGCTGCCGCAGCGCATCGCGGCCTCGCTGAGCTTCGGCGCGCTGGCGGCGACGCTCGTCGGCGTCTCCGAGTACTACCAGATCTTCCACGGCGGCGAGGGCGTGATCGGCCGAGCGAAGATGGCCGCGCTGGGATTCGAGGTGCTGTTTGGATCGCTGACCGTCACCGGCGCCATCATCGCGTTCGGCAAGCTCCAGGAGCTCAAGTTCATTCCGTCGCGGCCGCTGACGTATCCGGGACAGAACCTGGTGAATTTCGTCTTGTTCGCTGCCGCGTTGGCGCTGTTCGTCACGTGCGTCGTGAACCCGACGTACTCCGCGGCGTTCTACACGATGATCGCGATCGCGGCGCTCCTTGGCGTGCTGATGGTGCTGCCCATCGGCGGCGCGGACATGCCGGTGGTGGTCGCGCTGCTCAACTCGTACTGCGGCCTGGCGGCGGCGGCGACGGGCTTCGCGCTGGGCAACAGCATCCTCATCATCTGCGGCGCGCTGGACGGTGCGTCCGGTTTCCTGTTGGCCATCCTGATGTCGAAGGCGATGAACCGCTCGTTCGCCAACGTGTTGTTCGGCGCGTTCGGCGGCGGGCAGCCGGCGGCGATTGCCGGGGGCGGCGCGCTGCCCGTGCGGTCGATCTCGGTGGAGGACGCCGCGATCCAGCTCGCGTACGCGCAACGGGTGATCATCATTCCGGGCTACGGCATGGCCGTGGCGCAGGCGCAGCACGCGGTGCGCGAACTGGCGGAGCTGATCGAGAAGCGCGGCGGCGAGGTGAAGTACGCCATCCATCCGGTGGCCGGCCGGATGCCGGGCCACATGAACGTGCTGTTGGCCGAGGCGAATGTGCCGTACGACAAGCTGTACGACATGGATGATATCAACGGCGAGTTTCCGCAGACGGACGTGGCGCTGGTGATCGGCGCGAACGACGTAGTGAATCCCGCGGCGCGCTCGGATCCGGCGTCGCCCATTTACGGAATGCCCATTCTCGATGCAGACAGGGCGAAGCACGTGATCGTATTGAAGCGGGGCATGGCTGCCGGCTTTGCGGGAATCGAGAACGCGTTGTTCCATGCACCGGCGACGTCGATGCTGTTCGGAGACGCGAAGAAATCGATTGTCGGACTCGTAAGCGAAGTCAAATCGGCGTGAACCGCGAGCAGTGAGCTGCTCGTGTTTACTGACAGCTCGCAGCTCGTGGTTCAATCACGAATCGGATAGCTTGCGAGACACCAGCTGACGAGACTCCTCATGTCACCCGTGAGGAGATCCAAATGCAGACCATGACGCCGCCGCGTAGCAGGGACGCTCATCTCGCGCTCGTCGAGCGCGTTCGCTCGTACATCGACGCACACGCCGACGAGCCGCTGCCGCTCGCGAGGCTGGCGGACGACGCCGGCGTGAGTGCCGCGCATCTGCAGCGCACGTTCACACGCGTCGTTGGGCTCTCGCCGCGCCAGTACCACGAGCAACTCCGGGTGGGCGCGTTCAAGACCGCCCTGCGCGAGGGACGCACCGTCAGCACGGCGACATACGACGCCGGCTTCACATCCGGGCGCCGAGTGTACGAGACCGCAGACGAATCGCTGGGCATGACGCCGGGCGCGTACCGACGGCGCGGCATCGGCGTCACCATTCACTACACGGCGGTCGCGACGACACTCGGCCTGCTGCTCGTGGCGGTGACCGAGCGCGGCGTCTGCAGTGTGTCGCTCGGCGACGACGAGGATTCGCTCGTTGCGCTGCTGCGTCAGGAGTATCCCGGTGCCGAGCTCTCGCGCGCGACGGATGCGACGGACCGGCTGGTTGACGCCGTGGTCGCGCACGTCGAAGGCCGGGTCAGCGGCGACGAGCTGCCGCTCGACGTGCGCGCGACGTCGTTCCAGTGGCAGGTGTGGCGCGCGCTCCAGCGGATTCCCGAGGGTGCGACGCGAACCTACCAGGCCGTGGCCACCGAGCTCGGGCGTCCAACGGCGGCGCGTGCTGTGGCGCGTGCGTGCGCGAGCAACCGGATTGCGGTGCTCATCCCCTGTCATCGCGTGGTACGTGGTGACGGTGAGCTGGGCGGCTATCGCTGGGGCATCGCGCGTAAGGCGGCGCTTCTCGCGCGCGAGGGTGCGTGGCCCGCGGCGTAACTCCTCGCCGCACGTAACTCCTCGCCGCACCCGGGCGTAGTGCCTACATTGACAGCCACCGTCCATGATGCACTCCGCAACGGTAACCGCCATGTCGTACACACAGCAGGCTCCTAGCGCACCTGCGGCTCCCCCGCCCCCGCGGCCGGCCGATCAGCTACGTGACGAAGTCAGGGATGCCATTCGCGCTGGGCAGGACGCCGCGCGCGACGCGGCACAGGACGTGGCGCGTGCCGAGCAGGATGCTGCGCGGGCGCTGCAGGAAGCGGGGCAGGCGAGGGAGGGGCGGCCGGGAAGGATCGTGATTGAACCGGGCATCGCGCCGCCGTTTCCACGCGACGGGTTCAGCTTCGAGCAGGGTGGCGGCGGCGGCTTCAACGGCCCTGGCGGCATCCCGCCTCAGGTCGCGGAGATCTCGATTGCGTTCTTCGTCATGTGTGCCGTGATGGTGATCGGCTGGCCCATCGCGCGCGCGTTCGGCAAGCGGCTCGAGCGGCGTGGTGATCCTGCCGTCCCGGCGCCGGCGATGGCGGAGCAACTACAGCGCATCGAGCGGGCGGTGGAGGCCATGTCCATCGAGGTGGAGCGCATCTCGGAGTCACAGCGCTTCATCGCGCGTCTCCAGAGCGAGCGCATACCTCAGTCCGCGGCTCGGGAGTAGGAGACTGGAGACTGGAGACTGACTGTTTCGTCAATCGGAGCCAGTCTCCAGTCTCCAGTCTCCAGTCTCAAGCAACACCGCGCTGCCTAGCGGTCGTGCTTCCGTTTGTGCTCGGCCTTGGCAAGCTCCTTGACACGCTTCAACCTCGCCTTCTCCAGCTCGTGGCGGCGCTTGCGCTCCCACTTCGAGCGGTCGTCGTCGTCGCGGTCGCGGCGGTCCCAATCGCCGTCGCGGTCACGACGCGAGTCGAGGCGCGGATCATACCTCGATGAATTGCTGTCGTAGCGCGGATCGTAGTTGGACGAATTGCGATCATAGCGCGGATCATACGTCGACGAGGTGCGATCGTAGCGCGGATCGTACGACCTCGAGTTCCGGTCGTAGCGCGGGTCGTACGCGGTTGAATTCCGATCGTAGCGCGGATCCACCGCCACGCGTCCGTCCGCGTTCGATCCGTAGATGATGCGCGAATTGCGCGGGGCGTTCGCACGAGCGGACACGCAGCTGGTCGGCGCCGGCTGGCGTCCGGGCGGTACACCATCGATCCATACCCGACACATGCCTGCGGGCGGCATGTGGCCTGGCGGGATCCCCGAACGCACTCCCTGCGCACCAGCGGCGGAGGTGACGAGCGCGAGTGTGCTGCCTGCGAGTACCGTAAAACGTCGAATGGTCATTGCTGTCTCCTTCAAGGGGATGCTTTGTCATCCTGAGCGCAGCGAAGGATCTGCACGTGGCGGTTGGTAGCGGACAGGTGCCTTCGCTGCGCTCAGGATGACATGGATAGGCACC
>JANOIJ010000169.1:0-2887 GCA_031407575.1 Gemmatimonadaceae bacterium
CTTGCAACGGCACTCATTCCGCACATTGGCTATGCACGTGCGGCGCGGTTGAGCAAGCAGTCGGTGGCGGAGGGCGTGCTCGTGCGCGCGATGATCGAGCGCGACAACCTGCTCCCGGCGGACGAGATCGACGATGTGCTCGACCTCCGCAAAATGACGGAAATCGGCATTCCTGGCGGACGTCACGGGATGTCCGCGGGCGGCTGACGAGCGACGGCGCGTAGCGCCGCCGCCAGTACAACGGCTAGATTCGATTCGTGCGCATCACTTCGCAGGCAGAATACGGTCTCATCTGTGCCCTCCACCTGGCTCGTCGAATCAACGACGGGCCGGTGACTGGACGCGAGATCGCGAGTCAGGAGAAACTGCCGGCGGACTACGTCGAACAGATCATGCTCAAGCTCCGCCGTGCGAACATCGTGCTGAGTACGCGAGGCGCACACGGTGGCTATCGCCTTTCGCGACCCGCGGCGGAGATCACTGTGCGGGATGTCATCTCGGCGTCCGAGCATTCGACGTTCGATGTGCATTGCGTCACGCACCCCGTGGAAGCCGAGCGTTGCGCGGCGGCCCACGACTGCAGCATTCGACCGGTCTGGGTGCTGCTGCAGCGTCGCATCGACGAAGTGCTCGACAGCGTGCGACTGAGCGACCTGCTGCTGCAGGAGCGCGAGGTTCGTGAGCGCGTTGGCCTCGAGACGCCGGCTGTTGCCGCGTCCGGGCGACTGGCGCTACCTGTCCTTCAGAGCTGACGACCGGCGCACGATGCGCCTCTTCCGCTCCTTTCGCGACGATCGCGCGCTGCTCCGACGCAGTTCCGCGTATGCCGCGGTGCTCATGCAGGACCCGGATCCCGCCGACGTCCAGTGGCTTGCTGAAGCGGCGACCCGCGGCGACGTCGATCACGCGCTCTGGGAATTGCGATACCTGCGGCGCGCGCTCGGCATTCTCGTGTCGCAGCGTGACTCGCTCGATGATCGAACGCCATCCGAGGCATTGCGGGCTCTTGTCCATCGCATGCAGAAGGATCGAAACGTCGATGGCGAGCTCCTCGAGCTCGCAGAGCGGCAGTTCAATGCGCGGTTGAGCGCCTATCGCGATGCCTTCATGTCGCGTGGCCACGGCGTGACCGCCATGCGCATCGCGCAAAATCTGCTGGCATTCTCCGGGGGACCCTTTCGCGCCGATGATCCTGCGGTCATACGTGGAGCCGCCCTGGCCACGTACTACCTGGCGTTATGCAACGCCGCGCTTCAGGAAAGCTTCGGCAAGGTACACCTGCCGGATGACGTTCCGCCAAGCATGGTCGTTCGATAGTCCTCACGACGAAAAAAGAGGCGCCTTCGCATTTGCGAGGCGCCATTCTTTTTTGTCGATGCTCGAGGGGGGACTTGAACCCCCACGCCGGTGAAGGCACAGGCTTCTGAGACCTGCGTGTCTACCAGTTCCACCACCCGAGCGCACTGGGAACAGACACACAAATTAATCCGTCGCGCAGTGCCACGTCAACGCACGCGCGTTGCCGCTGCTTCGTGACGCTTCTATGTTGAATCCATGGCGAAGTCAGAGGAAAAGACCGAAGTCGAGTCGATCGCGAAGAACCGGCGCGCTCGGCACGACTATATCATCCTCGACACCTTCGAGGCCGGTTTGGTCCTCACCGGCAGCGAGGTAAAGTCGCTGCGGGAGGGCAAGGCCAATCTGTCGGACTCCTACGGCATCGTGCGCGACGGCGAGATCTTCATCATCAATCTCCACATCTCCGTCTACGAGCGAGCCAGTTACAACAACCACGAGCCCACGCGGACCCGAAAGCTCTTGTTGCACAAGCGCGAGATCGGGCGTCTGATAGGTGCCATCGAGCGACAGGGCCTCACCCTGGTACCGCTCGAGCTGTACTTCAAACGCGGGATCGCCAAAGTGGTATTGGCTCTGGGCAAGGGGAAGAAGCTGCACGACAAGCGCGACACCGAGCGAGCACGCGACGCTGATCGGGAGATGGCGCGCGCGGTACGAACGCGATGATCATCGCGCTGGTCGCAGCCTTCCAGCTCGCTGCGGCGTCGCCGGCGCCGGGTCCCATCGGCCCGCTCGTGGTGAAGGACGCGAGCCGCTCGGCAAAGGTCGCCCTGCTCGCCTCCGAGGCCGGTCCCCTCCTGCGCGCTGACCAGCTGCGCCCCATAGTCCCGCTCACCGTCTCGCACCTCACGGGCGCGAGGTGGATGCTCATCGTCAACGGCACGGCGATCGAAGTCGAGGAAGGAATTCGCTTCGCGAAGGTCGGCGATCAGACGTATCAGCTCACCGCCGCGCCAGAAGTACGGAAGGGCGCACTGTACGTTCCGCTTCAGCTCGTTGCCGAGATCGTGCCGCGCGTCGCGACGAACCTCGTCTGGGATGCCGACAAGTTCGAGCTCCGCGCCTTCTCCTCCGTTGGGAAGTTTGCCGCACGCGACGCTGCCGCTCCCGCGCGATCGTCGTCCGTGCGCACGAGCGGACCTCCCGCCGAGGGTCGCAGCACGGACCGCCTTCCCGCCGTCGTGAACAGCACCGCCGCGCTGGGTCCGCTTCGGAGTCGGCGGCTTGTGGTGGTTGACGCCGGCCACGGTGGTCCTGACGGTGGCATGCACGGGCCAATCGGTGGCGGTCCGGAAATCCTCGAGAAGCACATCACGCTCAATGTTGCCAAGCGCGTAGGAGCCGCACTCGGCGAGCGCGGTATCGATGTGAAGTACACGCGAACACGCGACACGCTCATCGCCCTGTCTGATCGCGGACGCATCGCGAATGACGCACGCGCGGACTTGTTCGTGAGCATCCACGTGAACGCCGCGAACCCCAGCTGGAAGGACCCCGGCGGCGCTCGCGGCTTCGAGACGTACTTCCT
>JANOIJ010000314.1:0-21211 GCA_031407575.1 Gemmatimonadaceae bacterium
AGGTGCGGCGCCGGCTGCAGGAACTCGTTCGCGCGCGCCCAGATTCCGGGACTGTTCCACCGCCAGACGACCGCTAACCCGCGGCGGGTGTTGTACCAGCGCGGCGTCTTTCGGTCCACCATTGAATTGATGCACTGCCGCTACACTATACGCCGATTGTTTACATCAACTGTATTGCGTGTAGTCGGCCCCGATCAGGGGATCGCCTTCGTTGAGTCTGCGTAACATCCCGTCGTGCAACGGTTTAGCGGTTCGACGACCCGACGTTTTTGTGATCAAAGCTCGGGGTCGCTTTCGGTGCAGCATTTGCTTCCCGGACGATCAGCCAGATCCACAATCTGGCCGCGCCAACTGACTTTTGGTTTCCGCTTGTTGGGCGCACTCATCGACGTGGGTCATTCGCGTGTCTCGTCTCATTGGTCGTCTGCCGTCTCTCCTCATCGGCGCCCTTTTGTTCGTCGCTGGATGTGGTCAGGAGCAACCCACATCAGCGAGCAGCACCTCGCTGCGTCCAGGTGCTGCGAGCTATGATGTCTACCCGGCAGCCTGTACGACTTCGAACCTCTCCGCCTGCACCGGCGTGGTGAGGAGGGAGGCCGTGTATCCCGAAGAGGTGCTCGTGTGCAAGAAGTACTCGGATGGCACGGCGGCTCATCCTGCCGTCACGATCCGGTTCAGTGTTGTAGTGAACCCGAGCAACCTCCCAGGCGACCCCGGGGAGTACGATAGTCCAACGAGCCATGATTTCACCTTGCAGCCGAACCAGTGTCGCGCGCTGTGGTGGACGGGGGGTGCCGGCCACGCACTGGATGCCGTTCGGATCGAGGAGCTTCCAGTCCCAGGTTACACCACGACCAGTCAGGTGACCACCGCAACGGGTTTCAAGGCGAACCCCTACGCCGCGGCGCCGTATGTTTTCGACCCACAGCATATCTCTAACGACACCACATACCATATTCCGACGAACCAGACGGTGGTCACTGGGGCTGTGGGTAGCCTTACGTTGGACGCGATGAGAGTCATCTTCACGAACACGCCCGTTCCGCCGCCGGTCCTTGGCAGCATCGGCAACTTTGTCTGGAATGACGCGAACAGCAACGGCCTCCAGGACGTTGGCGAGGCGGGCATCGCTGGCGTGGTGTTGACCTTGGGTGGTGCTGGTTCCGCCACCACGACCACGGACGCGAACGGCCACTATTTGTTCCCGAACCTTTCGGCCGGCACCTACACGGTCAGTGTCGCCTTGCCGAGTGGCTTCTCCGCGTCACCCGCCAATGTCGGCTCCAACGACGCCATCGATAGCGACGGCAGCGGCGTATCGGTGGTCATCGCCGGCAACAACGACCTGTCCGTGGACTTTGGCGTCTTCGAGACGCGCGGTACGAGTTCCTGCGGGTATACGCAGGGCTATTGGAAGAATCACGAGGAGAAGTGGCCCGCCCCCTATTCTCCCACGGCCCGCTGGATGCAGCCGGGCAACCTTACGCCAGTAACGTGGGATGGGTTGATGGGCATGAGCGTCACGGGCGGTAACTCGTACATGCAGTTGGCCCACCAGTGGATCGCTGCAACGCTCAACTGGCAGAGCGGCGCGCCGATGCGGGCGGATGTTCTGGCCGTGCTGAACCAGTCAAAGACCTGGTTGATCGCGAAGACGCCGGCGAACGGTGCGGTGCCGAACTTCAAGGACTCGCAGGCGACGGCGTGGGCCAAGATCCTGGACGACTACAACAACGGCAAGCTGGGAACGCCGCACTGCAACTGATCAACGAAGGCCGACAAGAAAACAGGTCGCACCTAGCTAGCTAGGCCCGCAACAAGACAAGTAGGCCGCATGTTCACGAAGCCACCGGAGCCTGTTCCGGTGGCTTCGTGCGTTAATGCTGAGCTTGTCGACTGTTGATCGCGCCGGCACTACGAACTGCTGAGTTTGTGCGGCAGTGAGGCATGAGGTTGGGCCAGAACTGAGACTCGCAACCGCGGAAGCCCGACAGGCGTCCAATTAACACCGCCACAACAACTTAGGCTGTCTGCCACCAAGTGATTTGTCAGAAGCAGACGGTTAGCGAACTGAGGCTTGTTGCTTGCCCTCATGGGAGACGCCATCGGGAATCTGCAGAACAGCACGCTCGCCGGTGGCGCAGTCAAACTTCCCCACGATGGAGCTTACAGATGTCTTTCTCCGTTCGGCGTATGCCGGCACTGGTTCTCGCCGCGATGCTGGTATTTGCGGGCGCCTGTGGTCAGGAGCAAACCACCGTCGCCAGCTCGAGTAGTCCGCTGCGGCCAGGTGTCGCAAGTTTCGACGCATTTCCCGATGCGTGCACCGACCTGGCGAGCTGCATCGGCGCGCCCGCTGCCGAGATCGTGGCGCCCGAGGAAGTACGGGTCTGCAAGAAGTACCCGGCCGGCACCGTCAACCCGCCCTCGGTGCAGATCAAGCTGGACGTGATCACGCACAACGTGGTGGGTAGCCCGACGAACATCGTGTATACACTGCTGCCAAACACCTGCCTGAAGCTCTGGTGGTCGCCAGGCGGCACCTCCATTCCGGATACGGTGACGATCCAGGAGCTCGTGCCCCCGGGGTTCACGGCCACGAGTCAGGTATCCACTGGAGTCCAGGTTGGCTCGAGCTTCGTCACGACGACGAATCCAGCGACGCCTGCCACGACGCTGACTGCCATCACGGGCGGCGTCGGAATCCCGGGTGTGCTGATCGTCTTCACCAACACGCCGGTGCCTCAGGAGCCGGAGCTCGTGAACATTGGCAATTTCGTCTGGCATGATCTCGATGCCGACGGCATCCAGGATGTCGGCGAGCCGGGTATTCCGAATGTCCCCGTGATGTTGAGCAACGGGGCAACCACCACCACCGACGTCAACGGCGGCTATGCATTCACCGGCCTGCCTGCGGGCACGTATACGGTGAACGTCGGGACGCCCGCTGGATTCGCGGCGTCGCCGAGTCTTGTCGGCTCGCCTTCCACGGACAGCAACGGCAGCGGGACGTCGGTCACGGTGCTCACCGGCACCGACAACACGATCGACTTCGGCTTCTACAAGCTCGGCGCGCTGGGCGACTTCGTTTGGAATGACACCGATGCGGACGGAGTCCAGGACGCCGGGGAGCCCGGAATTGCCGGCATCACGGTGAACCTGAGCAATGGCGCAACCACCACGACCGATGCGAATGGGTTCTACGCATTCAGCAACCTGCCGCCGGCCACCTACACGGTGACGGTCGCGACGCCGGCTGGCTATCTGGCATCGCCCACTGGCGCAGGCACACCCAGCACGGACAGCAACGGCAGCGGCGCGTCCGCAACCATTGCTGGCAACACCGACACCACGTTGGATTTCGGCTTCTATCGCCCAACGCCGTCGGGTACGTGCGTCGCGATCACCGCGGTGCAGGGCGTCGCGATCGCTAGCGTCACGATCGCTGGCTCAGGCGGAACAGGCGCACCGTACACGTTCAGCGCCACGGGGTTGCCGGCCGGCCTCACGATGTCGACTGGTGGCACCATTTCCGGCACGCCAACGGTAGGCGGTTCGTTCGCCTACACCGTCACCATCAAGGACAAGGACGGCAACACAGGCACGATCAATTGCACCGTCGTGGTGAACTCGCCGCCGTCGGCCAGCTGCATCGCCATCACGGCGATCAAGGGCAAGCCCATCTCGTCAACGCAGCTGGTGGGCACAGGCGGCGCTGGCGGACCCTACACCTTCTCGGCCACCGGACTGCCCGCAGGAATCGTCATCTCCTCCAGCGGTGTCATCTCCGGAACGCCGACCGTGAGCGGCACCTTCACGTACACCGTCACCATCACGGACAAGAACGGCAACAAGGGTAGTTTCCAGTGCACCATTGTTGTGACCCCGCCCGACATCACGGCGCCGGTCTGCGCTGTCTTTGCGCATGCGTCTCCCGCGTACATGACGTACCAGGACGGCGGCAGTGGCATCGTGCGGCTCGACGTGACGACGAACTTGAACAGCAACTTCAAGGTGACCATCAGCCCCGCGCCGGCCGGGACAATCTTTTCGGGCGCGCAGGTGAATGGCGGCACGCTGCCGTCAGGCACCAGCGTGAAGTTCCTCACCGGCCAGACGGGAGTGATCAAGGTCACGGCGGTGAAGAAGACCTCTGGCGTCGCCTCGCAGCTCACCGTCAAGGCGACAGACGGAAATGGCAACACCGTTACCTGCGATCCGATCGAGACCACAGTCACGAAGCTCAAGCAGGATGAAGGGAACCAGACGTTCTACGGCGTCCCCTACGAAGAACGCTACGTCACGATCGAGAATGGCGGGCTCAGGGCGCTCGAGATCGTCGTGAACGGCACGACGTTCAAGGTCAAGCGCTTGCACGACGATGAAGTCCGTACCGTGGACATCAAGTCGGCGATGCGTCCTGGCTTGAACAACACCATCACGTTGATCCCCAAGGGCAGGCGGGGAGAAACCGCGGACATCACGATTGGCCCGGACAAGCCATAGGGCATACGATTGACGCACGTGTAGCAAAGCACAGGGCGCCTCGACCGGGCGCCCTGTGTTATTTCAGCGACCGCGTGATATTTTCCGCACGGCGCTAGATTACACGATCAGCGTTGGGCCCGGGTGGTGGAATCGGTAGACACAGGGGACTCAAAATCCCCCGACCAGCGATGGTCTTACGAGTTCGAGTCTCGTCCCGGGTATTCGGTAGCTCCTGCATGTTGCGTGACCGTTTCGCTTGCTGCGTCTCCGTGGCTCGGGTACCTTTCTCCGGCTACAGGCACAGTTCACGGAGACTCCGAGCAGGAATGGCCAGCTACCGTTACGCGACGCGTCCCTCGCAGGGCGACGCGATCACGTTTGAGAATGGCGTCGTATGCGTTCCCGACTTTCCGGTCATCCCATTCGTCGAGGGAGATGGC
Organism: Gemmatimonadaceae bacterium; assembly: GCA_031407575.1. Lineage (GTDB taxonomy): Bacteria > Gemmatimonadota > Gemmatimonadetes > Gemmatimonadales > Gemmatimonadaceae > AG11. Next base: position 4,929 of record JANOIJ010000314.1, read on the forward strand.
ACCGGTCCCGATATCTGGCGCGCCTCCGTCCGCGTGTTCGACGCCGCGGTCAAGAGGATTCACGGCGATGCACGGAAAGTGTCGTGGATGAAGGTCTACGCGGGTGAGGAAGCACACACCATCCATGGTGAGTGGCTACCCAGCGAGACCCTCGACGCGTTCAAGGAGTTCCGCGTGTCCATCAAGGGACCGCTCTCCACGCCGGTCAGCGGCGGCATCCGATCCCTGAACGTCACGCTGCGCCAGGTACTCGATCTCTACGCGTGCATTCGTCCGGTGCGCTACTTCGAGGGCGTGGGCAATCCGATGAAGGAGCCGGAGAAGCTCAACGTCGTCATCTTCCGCGAAAATACAGAAGACGTCTACGCCGGCATCGAATGGAAGGCAGGCTCGCCGGAAGCCGAGGAAATCAGCTGCTACCTGCGCACGAAGTTCGGCGCGGAGATTCGCGCGAAGTCGGCCATCGGCATCAAGCCGATGTCAGAGTTCGGCTCCAAGCGCCTGGTCAGGATGGCCATGGAGTTCGCACTCAAGAACGGGCGGCGTTCCGTCACGCTGGTGCACAAGGGGAACATCATGAAGTTCACCGAAGGCGCCTTCCGCGACTGGGGCTACGAGGTGGCACGGAGCGATTTCGCCGGACAGTTCTGCACCGAATCGGATCTCTCCAAGGGGGGACACGCCGCGCGCGCGGACTGCCTGGTGGTTAAGGACCGCATTGCCGACGCCATGTTCCAGCAACTGCTGCTGCGGCCTGACGAATATGACGTCATCGCCACGCCCAACCTCAACGGCGATTACATCTCGGATGCTGCCGCGGCGCAGGTCGGCGGACTTGGCCTGGCACCCGGCGGCAACGTCGGTGATGGCATTGCAGTCTTCGAAGCCACTCATGGAACTGCACCCAGGTATGCCAACCTGGACAAGATCAACCCCGGCAGCGTTGTCCTCTCCGGCGTGATGATGTTCGAGTACATGGGATGGAAGGACGTGGGCCAGCTCATTGTCGGTGGGCTGGAGAATGCGATCAGAAGCAAGCGGGTCACTTACGATCTTGCGCGTCAGATGCCTGGCGCCACGGAAGTGAGCACGTCGTCCTTCGGCGACGAGATCATCAAGGGGATGGGCGCGTAGCGCACCGTCCGACAATCGACCTCCACTCCGGCTCATGACGCTATCGCTCACAGCGGGGCTCGCCGATCTCGGCGCGCTCGATACCCCGCTTCTGGTTATCGCGCTCCCTGCCGCAACAGGCTTGGACGACTCATTGACGGCGCTCGACAGCCTGCTCGCCGGTGCACTCGCGCGCAGCTTCGCGCGCCGCGACTTCCGCGCTGGTCGCGACGAGACCCTCCACCTCTCCGGCGCAGCGTCGGGTCCCGCTCGCATCCTCCTGCTGGGGCTCGGGAAGGCGCCCGATCGCATCGCGGCGCTGCGGCGCGCTGGTGCAGTCGCCGCGCGAAACGCCATGAAACTGGGCACTGGCTCCCTGGCGTTCTACGCCGGTGAGCTCACCGCGACGGAGACGGAAGCGCTGGTCCTCGGACTGTCGGCCGGCGCGTGGGAGTACACGGACACCAAGACGCCGCAACCGGAAGCCGACCGTCGTGCGCCGTTGCGCAGCGGCGTCATCCTCGGCGTCGACCTGGCGACGGTAGAGCAGGGCATTGCGTCTGGCATCGCCATCGCTGAAGGGCATTCGCTGGCGCGAACGCTCGGCATGATGCCTGGTAACCTCTGCACGCCGGAGTTCCTCGCGGATACCGCTCGCGATATCGCGTCGCGCCACGGTTTGGGTGTCACGGTGCTCGGTCGTGCCGAGATGTCCGAGCTCGGGATGGGAAGCCTGTTGAGTGTGGCGCAGGGCACTCCGGAAGATCCCAAGCTCATCGCGCTCGAGTACAACGGAGCAGCAGTGGGCGCCGCGCCAATCTGTCTCGTCGGCAAGGGGCTGTGCTTTGATTCCGGTGGAATCTCCATCAAGCCAGCGCAGGGCATGGAATGGATGAAGTTCGACATGTGCGGCGCCGCGGGCGTGCTCGGTGCCATGGAGGCCATTGCGCGCCTGAAGCTGTCTATCAACGTCGTCGGCCTCATCGGCTCCACCACGAACATGCCGTCGGCCACCGCGGTCAAGCCCGGTGACGTGGTTCGGAGCATGTCCGGCAAGTTCATCGAGATCATCAATACGGATGCCGAGGGGCGGCTCGTGCTTGCGGACGTGTTGTCGTACGCAAACCGCTACAAGCCGGCCGCCGTCATCGACGCCGCAACCCTTACCGGCGCATGCGTCATTGCGCTCGGCCACACGGCCAGCGGGGTGATGGGCAACAACAGCGATCTCGTGAAGGAAGTGCTGGGCGCGGGAACACGGGCGGGGGAGCCGGGGTGGGAGCTTCCCATGTGGGATGATTACAAGGAACTCATCAAGTCCGACGTGGCGGACATCCGCAATGCGGGTGGCCGGCCGGCGGGTACAATCAGTGCGGCACTCTTCCTCGCGGAGTTCGCTGGCGACTACCCGTGGGTCCATCTCGACATCGCTGGAACGGCGTACACCGAATCAGATCTGCCGACGGTGCCTCGCGGACCCACCGGCGTACCGGTCGGCACCTTCGTGGAGTTCGTGCGAGGGCGCGCCGGGTGACTGTTCGCCGGACGGTGTGGCTCGCACTCCTCGGCCTCGGCGCGATTGCCGGGGCCGTTTTGCCCGCCTTACTCGCCGCACAGGTGCCTGTGCGTCGAGACACGGTGGGTGGACGTCGAGACACGCTCCCAACCAAGGTGGACACGGCGGGTCGCAAGAACGTGCCACCGGCGGGAAAGGACACGATCAAGGTGCCGATTCCGCTGCGCGCCGACTCGATGTTGAAGAACGACTCCCTCAACAGGGGAATCGTTCCGCTGCCCGTCGTCGTGAAGCCCGACTCAATCAAGGCGCCGCTGGCACGCGCCGAGGCGCCTGCAATACTCGAGATCGGGCCACGTCGCATCTATGATCGCTCGGCACTGTTTGCCACGGGTGCGCTCACCCTTGGCGACCTGCTGGGCCGAGTGCCCGGCCTGACTGAGTACACGACAGGATTCCTCGCTGCTCCACTCGTGCTTGCGTCGCAAGGAGACTTGCGTCGCATCCGCCTCTTCCTCGACGGCCTGGAGTTGGATCCCATGGATCGCCGAGCGCGCGGCGTGGCTCCGGTGAACGACTTGCCGCTGCACGCACTCGAGGAAGTTCGGATCGAGCGCGGTGCGGAGGAGGTGCGCGTGTACGCGCGGAGCTGGCGCGTGGACCGCACGAACCCGTACACACGCGCCGATATTGCCACCGGCGACCAGAATTCGAATCTGTATCGCGCGTATTTCGGGCGACGCTATGCGCGTGGCGAGGCGCTGCAGGTCAGCGCGGAACAGTACACCACCCAGGCAAACCGTGCGTTGCCGTCGTCGGATGTCCTGAACATCATGCTCCGTGCGGGAATCACCAAGGGCCCGTGGAGCGTCGACGCATTCCTGGAGCGAAGTCACCGAAATCGAGCACAGTGGATCGGCACCGGCAATGCCGACGAAGCAACCGACACTGTGCCGGGCATCGAGACGAACAGGCGAACCGCATACGTCCGACTCGGCAACGGCGACCCGGATCGTGGCCGTTGGTTCCAGCTCATGGCGTCAGCGCACGCGTACACCGGATCGCCGCGCAGCGTGACAAGGTCCAGCTTTGATGCGGCGCAGGATACGGCTAGCATCGACGCGGATTCCGTCTCCTCCGAAAGCCAGTATCTGCTGACGGGTGGGGTCACGCGCGGTCCTTTCCAGCTGAGCGGTGCGCAGCGCTTCCGCGTGGGTGGTCAACGCACGTCGCACGTGGCGTCCGGTCGCGCGTCATTCACTTCGGGGCTGCTGGCCGTGTCGGCGTTTGGGGAAGGGAGGAGCTACCTGAATCCCTCACGCGTGGAAGGCACGGTGCGCGTGGAGCCGTTCAGCCGGTTCGCCGTGGTCGCATCCGCGTCTCGCACTGGGGAGGGTACCTTCGACCGATTGTTCGTCGAGCCTCGAACCGGGGCCGTGTACGATGAGACGGGCGTCTTTCAGCCGGTTGCCGGTGCCTCGCTCACGACGCGTGATACCATCGAAGTGACGCGATATCGCATGGGCGCACGGACGAACGTGCGTGCCGAGGCCGGCGTCCGCGTCCGCGACTTGTGGATCGCGGGCGGCGTGATGCGTCGCGGTCCGACCACGTTGCTGGCGCCGGCTGAACTGGCGCAGCGGTACATCGGCAGCGCCGTCGTGCGGCCGGACTCGCAGGCCACCGCGCGGACGCTGAGCGTACGTGGGCGCCTCTACAAGGCGATACACGCAGACGCGTGGGCAGTCGCGTGGGACGATTCCACAGGACTCTACCGACCGAAGTACCAGACTCGCGGCGAGTTGTATGTGCAGTCGAGCTTGCTGAGCAAGTTTCCATCGGGGAACTTCGGAATCCTTGCCTCGCTGGCGCACGAATACCGGTCGAGCTCGCGTTTTCCGATCTCGGCGGACTCGGTGCTCGCGGCGCCGGGTTATCGCGCGCTCGCCTTCAAGCTGGAGATTCGGATCCAGACGGCGGTGCTTTCTTACCAGTTCCGCAACCTACTCCAGGAGCGCTATCAACAGATTCCGGGGTTCAACATGCCTCGCCAGACACAGTTCTACGGGGTACGGTGGGACTTTTGGAATTGACAATCTCGTTGCAGCACCGTAACTTACGCCACTTGATATGATACGGAGCATGACGGGGTTCGGCGCAGCCGACGGCGTTGTAGCGGGTGGTCGCGTGAGCGTAGAAGTGCGTTCGGTGAACCATCGGTTCTTCAGTCCGTCCATCAAGCTGCCTGGCGCGCTCGCGCGCTGGGAGGGCGACGTGCGCGACGCCATGCGCCGGGGCGTGACACGGGGGCACGTCACGCTGTTTGCGCGTTTCGAGCGGGACGGCGAGGTAGAGGGAGCCGCCCTCCCGATCGACGAGGTCCGTTTCGCAGCATACGTCGCACAGCTGCGTGATCTCCAGGCGAGGCACGGTTTGACCGACAGCCTGGACGTCGCCACGGTGTTGAGGCTGCCGGACGTTTTCGTCGCTGCTTCGCGCGAGGATCTTCCGCCAGAGTCCGTGACGCAGCTCGTGGCTGTCGTCGATCATGCGGTTCAGGCGCTCCTCGCCATGCGTGCCGAGGAAGGCGCGCGGCTGGTGGAGTACCTCGAGGCGCGCATCGCGCTCGTCGAGCAGTCGCTGACCAGGATTGCCGAGCGCGCGCCGGTCCGGGTGGTGGAACAGCGTGACAGGCTTCGCAACGCGGTGAAGGACCTCACGGAAGGCCTCGCGGTGGACGAGCACCGGCTGGCGCAGGAGATCGCGCTGCTGGCAGACCGACTGGACGTCCAAGAAGAGATGTCCCGGTTCCGCGCACACATCGCGGCCTTTCGGGCAGGCCTGGCGTCGGCGCAGCCGGACGGTGTCGGCAAGCGCCTGGGCTTTTTGCTGCAGGAGATGCTTCGCGAGGCGAACACCACCGGCAGCAAGGGCAACGACTCGGCAATCGTCGCCGACGTCCTGCTCGTGAAGGAGGAGCTCGAGCGCATTCGAGAGCAGGTGGAGAACCTCGAATGAGCGGCAGCGGATTCCCCGTCATCCTGAGCGCTCCTAGCGGCGGGGGCAAGACTACCATCGCCAAGGCGCTCCTGGCTCGACGGCCCGACCTGGGCTACTCGGTCTCCTGCACCACGCGGAGCCCTCGACCCGGCGAAATTCCGGGACGTGATTACTATTTCATCAGCCGCGCGGAGTTCATCGCCGAGCGGGAGCAGGACGCCTTTGCTGAATCGGCGGTGGTGCACGGCAATCTGTACGGGACGTTGCGACGCGAGGTGCAGCGGGTCTTGTCGGAAGGGAAGCACGTCGTGATGGACATCGATGTGCAGGGGTCGCTTCAGTTCCTGCGCGCCTTTCCCGAGTCCGTGACCATCTTCATCCTGCCACCGTCCGCGGACGTACTCCTCGACCGGCTGCGCGGACGAAACACCGAGAGCGCAGCGCAGCTGGCGGCGCGGTTGCAATCGGCGCTGCAGGAGCTTCAGCAGGTTGGAACGTACGAGTACGTCGTCGTGAACGACGATCTGGAGCGCGCCGTGGCGAGCGTCGGATCAATCCTTGATGCGGAGACCGTCAGCCGCCAACGGGTCAAGAATCTTCGCCAGCAGGTCGGGCAGCTCATTGAGCGGCTCGAGTTGGAAATTGAGAACCACACACCCTGATCAACGAGACATGCGAGTTTTCACACCGGTCGAGATCGCCCAGCACGCCGCCAACAAGTACCTCGGCGTTCTCGTGGCTGCCAAGTACGCTCGTGCGCTGAACGAATTTCCGGGCGGTTCCGGGTCGCGCGACAAGAAGCTCACGACGCGCTCGCTCGAGGAGCTATCGCGTGGCGACATCAACTATCGCGTCATTCCGCGTCGTCGCTCGGCCGAGTAACGGGCTGTCGTCCCCGCGGAGCGCATAGCGCGCGCGGGGGACGACAACACCTTCATCCACCCGCACGTCGTGGCTGATACCGGATTGCGCCCCTATGCAGGACGTCGTGTGCTGCTCGGCGTGTCCGGGGGCATCGCGAGCTACAAGAGCGCGTGGCTCGCACGGTTGCTCGCCAAGGCGGGCGCCGAGGTGGACGTGGTACTCACGCGCTCTGCCGCGGAGTTCGTCGGTGCCGTTACGTTCGAGGCACTCACGGGCCGGCCGGTCCACACGGGCCTCTTCGATCCCGGGCGAGCGCTCGATCACATCCGGCTGGCGCAGGCGGCGGACGTCGTGGTGGTTGCGCCCGCGACTGCGGACCTGATGGCGCGTGCCGCCACGGGCCAGGCGGGCGATCTCCTGACGGCGTGCCTGCTGGCGACGACCGCACCCGTGCTCATGGTTCCGGCGATGAACGACCGGATGTGGGCCCATGCGCAAACGCGAGCCAATGCAGCGCACCTTCGGGCGCTTGGCCACACGCTCCTCGACCCCGATGACGGCATGCTCGCCGCCGGTGAGGGCAGCGGACCTGGCCGCATGCCGGAACCCGAGACGATTTTCGCGTACACTGGGCGGCTACTCGAGCGCGGTGATGCGCTGCGCGGCCGCAATGTGCTGGTGACGGCAGGACCCACGCGCGAGCCGCTCGACGCCGTGCGCTTCCTCTCCAACTACAGCTCCGGCAAGATGGGAGTCGCGATCGCGGCGGCCGCGTGGCGCCGTGGGGCGGACGTCACACTGGTGGCCGGCCCGCTGAGTGTGGCACCGCCTGTCGGCGTGACGCACGTTCCCGTACAATCCACCACCGAGATGCGCGACGCCGTGGGATCTCGGCTTGGCATGGCGGACGTGCTCGTGATGAGTGCGGCGCCGGCGGACTATCAACCAGCGACCCGATCGGAGAAGAAGCTGAAGAAGACGGGAGAGAGTCGCTCGATTGATCTTCGCGAGACTCCCGACATCCTGCTGAGCACTCGTGGTGCGCGGCGGCCCGGGAGCGTCGTCGTGGGGTTTGCCCTGGAGACCGACGACCTGCTTGCGAACGCCACGAAGAAACTCGAGGGCAAGGGACTCGACATGGTCATTCTGAACGCCGCCAACGAGCCAGGTGCGGGCTTCGGTGTGGACACCAATCGGGTGACGATCGTCCGGCCGGGCGGCCGTGAGCCGGAGCAGCTCCCGCTGCTCGCCAAGCGCGATGTCGCCGACGCCATCCTGGATCGCGTGGAGGTGCTTCTGCATGGACGCTAACGATGCCTTGCGGCGGTACCTCGAGCAGAGACGCGAGCTGGGCGAGACGGAGCTCGTCCTAGACTCAATGAGTGTGGAAGAGGCGATGAAGTTGCTGGGCGCGGCGAAGAAGGCGCCAAAGGCGTCGGCTCCGGTGTCCACCGACTGGCGCGCCGCCATTCGCGCCGCCGGAGGGGCGCCCGAGGCGCGCCCCTCGCTGCCCGGCATCCCCGCGATCACAGCGTCGCTGGCACCACCCGCTGCCGTCGTTGCGCCTCCCGTCGCCGCGACGGACGAGAGCCCGGCGCCGGTGACCGCGCTGGAAGACATGCCGGTCGGCATCGTGATCACGGGCGCCAATCGCCTCAGCGGCGACGACGCGATCTACCGCCTCGGTTCCATCGCAGAGATCGCCGCTACCGTGGCGACCTGCAAGCGCTGCCCGTTGTACGCGACCGCGAAGAATCCCGTGCCGGGCTCCGGGAATGTCGCCGCGGATTTCATGGTGGTGGGCGAGGCACCGGGCGCCAACGAGGACGAGCAGGGCGTGCCGTTCGTCGGGCAGGCGGGCCAGTTGCTGACGAAAATCCTCGAGGCCATCCATCTCAAGCGTGAGGACGTGTTTATCGCTAACGTCCTCAAGCATCGCCCTCCCGGTAACAGGAACCCGCTGCCAGACGAGGTGGCGGCCTGTTCCCCCTACCTGGTCCGGCAGATCGAGCTCGTTCGGCCAAAGGTCATTCTGGCGCTGGGTACCTTTGCCGCGCAGACTCTGCTGGAGACGAAGATCACCATCGGCAAACTTCGCGGGCAGGTGCACCGGTATCACGGCGTGCCGCTCGTGGTGACCTACCATCCCGCCGCGCTCCTCCGGAACCCGGCCTGGAAACGCCCTACCTGGGAAGACGTCCAGCTTGCCCGACGAATACTCGATCGAACAGACGCCTCAGGGGCGTGATCCTTACCGTGACCGGCGTCCTCCCTATTCGGAGGACGCCGAGCAGGCCGTGCTCGCCGCGATGCTGATCGACCAGGACGCTGTGATGCGTGCGGTCGAGGTCGTGGACGACACGATGTTCTATGCGGAGCGGCATCGCCGGCTCTTCCGCGCCATGATCTCGATCACGGAGCGCGGAAGTGTCGTCGACCCGCTCACGCTGGCCGACGAATTGGCGCGCAAGAGTGAGCTCGAGAGTGCGGGCGGCAAGGACTACATCGGCTTCCTCGTGGACGCGGTGCCCACCGCCGCGAACGTGGAGTACCACGCGAAGATCGTGAAGGAGAAGGCGCTGCTCCGGCGCCTGATCGAGGTGTCCACGGAGATCGTGGGCGAGGCGTTCAGCGGCGGCCAGACGGCGGACGAGCTGCTGGACCTCGCCGAGCAGAAGATCTTCCAGGTGGCACAGCAGCGCACGAGCGAGGGCTTTCATCGCATCAAGGAGCTGGCGTGGCAGACGATGGAGCGCATCGAGGCCATCTCCGCCAGTGGCGAAAGCATCACTGGCGTGCCGAGCGGCTTCACGGACCTCGATGACCTCACGTCCGGCTTCCAGCCGTCCGACCTCATCATCGTGGCGGCACGTCCCTCGATGGGGAAGACGGCGCTGGTGCTCAACATCGCGCAGTACGCGGCCATCGAGAAGCAAAAGACGATCGCCGTGTTCTCGCTGGAGATGAGCAAGGAGTCGCTCGTGCAGCGCATGCTCACAGCCGAAGCGCGCATCGACGCGCAGAAGCTGCGTAAGGGCATGCTTCGCGACGACGACTTCCCTCGCCTCGCGCGTGCCGCGGGCATCCTCACGACTGCACCCATCTGGATTGACGACACCGCGGGTATCACGCTGCTGGAGATGCGTTCAAAGGCACGGCGTCTCAAGGCGGATCAGGGACTCGACATGATCGTGGTGGACTACCTGCAGCTCATGCAAGGTCCGTCGGGTTCGGAGAGCCGCCAGCAGGAGGTGTCGCAGATCTCGCGCGGGCTCAAGTCCCTGGCCAAGGAGTTGTCGGTGCCGGTGATTGCGCTGTCGCAGTTGTCGCGCGCCCCCGAGCAACGCGCTGGCGACAGCAAGCGTCCCCAGTTGTCCGACCTCCGCGAGTCGGGGGCCATCGAGCAGGACGCCGATCTGATCATGTTCATCTACCGCCCCGAGGTGTACGAGGGCCCGGTGGACAAGGATGGCAACTCCCTCGAGGGCAAAGCCGAGATCATCATCGGCAAGCAGCGCAACGGCCCCATCGGGTTTGTGAACCTGCACTTCCACAAGAACTACACGCGCTTCGAGAACTTCTCGCATCGGAGCCCGGGGCCGAGTGGCGGCGGCACGGAGGCCGGCCGCATTGGGCCCGGCGGGCAGGAGCGTCGGGTCGGATAAAGTGGCCTCACGAGACTACCGCTTCGGGTGCAGGATCGAGATTCGACTGGCGATATTCTGCCACGCCCCCACCGGTTCGGCGTTGATGCGCGCGCGCTAACTTCCCCGCGGATGCCCACTCCCTCCGCATGAGCACCAAGACCAGGACCCTTTACCGCTGCACCGAATGCGGCGCCGACCATCCCAAGTGGGCGGGGCGATGCGACGTGTGCGGCGCGTGGAACTCGCTCGTCGAGGAAATGGCGTCGCGGACAGCGCCGGTCGGCGGCGCGAGTCGTCGTGCCGGCGGTGCGCGCACGCTCGCAGAGGGCGGCAGCATCGCCGTCACGCCACGGGTGCGCGATGTGAGTGGATCCGAGGCGCGACGTTGGAAGACCGGCATCAATGAGTTCGACTTCGTGCTCGGCGGCGGCATCGTCCCTGGTTCGATGATCCTCATTGGTGGCGAGCCCGGCATCGGCAAGTCGACGCTGTTGCTCCAGGTGGCCGCACGTCTTCAAGGCGCGGGACACGCCACGCTCTACGCATCAGGCGAAGAGAGCGCGCTCCAGATCAAGCTGCGCGCGGACCGCCTCGGCGAGGATGCCGGCGACGTCAGCCTCCTCAGCGAGACCAATCTCGAGACGGTGCTCACCACCGCGGGCGCCGTCGCGCCGACCGTGCTCGTCGTGGATTCCATCCAGACGGTCTTCACGAACGACCTCGAGGGCGCGCCGGGCAATGTGGGGCAGGTACGCGAATGCGCCGCGCGGTTGATGCGGTTCGCCAAGGAGAGCGGTACTGCGGTGTTCGTCGTGGGTCACGTGACGAAGGGCGGCGGCATCGCCGGCCCCAAGACGCTCGAGCACATCGTCGACACGGTGTTGTACTTCGAGGGTGAGAACTACCTCGATCATCGCGTGCTCCGCGCGACGAAGAACCGCTTCGGCAGCGTGGACGAGATCGGCGTCTTCCGCATGGCGCAGGATGGCCTCCTCCCCGTGGCCAATCCGTCCGAACTCTTTCTCGGCGACCGGTCCATGCACTCGTCGGGGAGCGCCGTCACTGCATTGCTCGAGGGCACGAGGCCCATCCTCATCGAGATCCAGGCGCTTGCCGCCAAGGCGGGCTTCGGCACGCCGCAACGCGTGGCCACCGGTTATGACGGTCGGCGTCTTGCGCTGCTGCTCGCCGTGCTGGACAAGCGTGCCGGACTCTCCTTTGGGCAGCTCGACGTCTTTCTCAACGTCGTGGGAGGCGTGCGTCTCCAGGAGCCGGCTGGCGATCTTGCCGTCGCGGCCGCGCTCGCATCCAGCGTGTACGATCGCGCGCTCGTGCACGACGCCGTGTTCGTTGGCGAGGTTGGGCTCGGCGGCGAGATCCGCCCGGTGTCGCAAGCCGATCGTCGGCTCGCTGAGGCGGCCAACATGGGCATGACCATCGTCTACATGGCCGAGCGCGCCGTTCCAAAGCGCGTTCCGAAGGGTCTCCAGGCTGTTGGCGTGCGCACCATCGGCGACCTTTTCGAGCGGGTGTTCGCGTGATTGTGCGCGACGTGGGCGTCGTCATCGTGGCGGGCGGCAGCGGCTCGCGCATCGGCGGCGAGGAGCTGAAGCAGTTCCGTTGGGTCGCGGGCAAACCCATGCTGCTGCACAGCGTTCAGTCCTTCATGGCTCGGCCCGATGTGGGGATGGTCGTGTGTGTATTGCCGCAGCGCTACGCGGGCGACCCGCCGCCGTGGCTCTTTCAGTGCGACGTGGATCGCTTGCTCGTATCGGTGGGCGGACGGACGCGCAGCGAGAGCGTGGCGAATGGGCTGGACGACTTGCCGGACGAGGCGCAGGTCGTGCTGGTGCACGACGCGGCGCGGCCGTTGGTGGATGCCGCGACCATCGACCGCGTTGTCGCCGAGGTGCGCGGCGGGTCGTGCGCCATCGCCGCGCTGCCGGTGGTGGATACGCTCAAGGAGGTCGACGAGAGCGGCGTCATCACCCGCACAGTCGATCGCGAGGGGTTGTGGCGGGCCCAAACGCCGCAGGGCTTTCCGCGACAGCTCATCGTCGACGCGCATCGCCGAGCAAGTGTCGAGCACATCTCCGCCACCGACGATGCGGCGCTCTGTGAGCGGCTTGGCATTCCGGTCCGCGTCGTACGCGGCAGCGAGCGCGCGCTCAAGGTGACAGAGGCGCGCGACTTCGAGCGCGTCGACGCGATGTTCGGGCTCGTCGAGTGAGCGGCGCTCCGCTGGCGATTCCGTTCTGGGCCGACGCCGAAATCGCCGCGGCAATTCGTCCAGCGCTCGAGCAGATGGAATTGCGGCGCGTGCTCGCGTATCCCACCGAGACGGTGTACGGATTCGGCGGCGGCATCGATCGCGATTCGGTGGACGCATTGATCCAGATGAAAGGCCGGCCCAAGGGCAAGCCGTTCCTCTTGCTGATCGCCGGCAGCGACATGCTCTCGAGACTCGATCTCCGCCTGCCGAGCTACGCGACGAACCTCGTGGCGCGCCACTGGCCTGGTCCGCTCACGCTCGTGCTCCCGGGAGGGCAAATGCGCGTGCCGGAGGCGCTCCGCGGCCCAGAAGGCGGCATCGCGGTGCGATGGACGTCGCATCTCGCGCTGCAGTCGCTTATTCGCGCGCACGGTGAGGCGATCACGTCGACCAGCGCGAACCGACCCGGGGTTCCCCCTGCCATATCGACGCGCGAAATTCGGGAGCAGTGGGGCGGCGTGATTGCGCGGGGCACGCTGCGCGTGCTGGACGGCGGTACACTGCTGCCGTCGCCGCCCTCGACGGTCGTCGACTGTACGGGGCGCGCACCGCGCGTCATTCGCCCTGGTGCCATTCCCGCGGCCGTGCTGCGCGAGACGGCCCCAGGTCTCATCGGAGATGCGTGATTCCATGAAGCTGCTGTTCGTGTGCACCGGCAACACGTGCCGATCACCAATGGCCGAGGCCATCGCGCGCAAGTTTGCGATTGAGCGCGGGCTGGTGGACGTGGATGTCGCGAGCGCGGGGACCAGCGCGTGGGATGGTGCTGCCGCCTCGGATGGGGCGGTACTCGTGGGGCTGGAACGCCGTCTCGATCTCACGAGCCACCGAGCGCAACAGGTGACACCGGCGCTCGTGGAATCGAGTGACCTGATCTTCACGATGGGTCCGCATCACCTCGAGCGCGTCGAGGCGCTGGGAGGCGCCGGACGGAGCTACATGCTCACCGCTTACCCGATGCGGGGAACATCGGGACGCACGATCGGCGACCCCGTTGGTGGCGATCTCGATGTCTATCGCGCCACGGCCGACGAACTGGAGTCGGAGATCCGCCGAGTCTTCGACGGGTTGGCCGAACGAGTGCCCGGCGCGTCGTGATGGATGCACCGTCGCGACTGGTGCTGCTCGGGCACCCGGTCGCGCATTCAATCTCCCCACAATTCCAGAATGCCGCGCTTCAGGCCGCGGGCATCGAGCTCACCTATGAAGCGCTCGACGTCCACCCTGATGCGCTCCAGCAGGTGATGACCGCGCTCGCCGCGGAGCGCGCGGCGGGCAACGTCACGATTCCCCACAAGCAATCGGTTTCCGCACTCTGCGCCCGCCGCTCACCACTCGCCGAGCGCGTGGGCGCGGTCAACGTGTTCTGGCACGAGGACGGGCAACTGATTGGCGACAACAGCGACGTCGGCGGCGCCGAAAGCATGATCCGCGCGTTGCTTGGCGACGCCATCACCGGAGCGACTGTCGCGCTCATCGGAGCAGGGGGAAGCGCGTCTTCGGTACTCGCGGCGGCGGAACGGTGCGGGGTCCGCGAGGTCCGCGTGTATAATCGCCACATGCCACGCGCCGAGCAGCTCTCCGCACGCTTTGCCCCGATGGCGCGTTGCATCGCGTCCATCGGCGGTGCAGTCGAGAACGCGGCGCTCGTGATCAATGCGACACCTGTGGGCTTGCACGGCGACTCGATGCCGGTGCGCATCGAACTGTTGCCGCCGGAGTCTGCCGTGTTCGATCTCGCGTACGCTCCTGGCGAAACTGCGTGGGTGCGCGCCGCTCGCGCCGCCGGACACCGCGCCGCAGATGGCGAAGGCATGCTCATCGAGCAGGGCGCAATCGCATTCGAACGATGGTTCGGGATTCCGCCCGATCGCAACGCGATGTGGAAGGCGCTGAGCTAGCAGGACCCGCGCTCAAGACGCACGGCGCGCGCGACCGAATTCGCTCGGCCGCCTCGGCTGTGCTCGACTTGCTGCTGCCGCCGGCATGCGCCATCTGCGGCGTACAGCGCACGGAGCGCGAGCGCGAGCTGGTATGCGGCACGTGCTGGACGCGCGCGACCGAGCTCCCACGCCCGCGGTGCGACCGGTGCGGGCACCCGCGTCACCCCACTCGTCGCGACGCCAAGTGCCAGTGGTGTGAGCTGCTGCCTCCATACGTGCGAGCCGTGCGCTCGGCATACGCGCTTCCCGGTGGCCAGGCCGAGCGCATCGTGCACGCCCTCAAGTACCAGGGCTGGCCGTCCGTGGCCATACCGATGGCTCGGCGGATGGCGACGCTGCGCTTTCCCGCCGACGTCGAGCACGAGCGTGCTGCGCTTGTTCCAGTGCCGCTGTCGCGCTCGCGATTGCGCGAACGTGGTTACAATCAGAGCGCGGCACTCGCGTATCCCTTGTCGGTTGCGTGGGGCATTCCGGTGCGCGAGGATGTGCTCGCGCGAAGTCGCGCAACCGTCACGCAAACGCGGTTGACACCGGGAGAGCGTCTGCGCAACGTTGCGGGCGCGTTCCGTGCATGCGCGGATCGTGCATCGTTGCGGGGTTTGCACCTCATCCTGGTGGATGATGTGGTGACCACGGCGGCGACCCTGAACGCGTGCGCCGCCGCGCTTCACGATGGCGGTGCGCGCATTCTCAGTTTTGTGACCTTCGGCCGGGCGCCTGCCCTTGGCGACCGGTGGTGAACCCTCGGGAGAGACCATGGCAATTCGTGTAGGCATCAACGGGTTCGGCCGCATCGGGCGGCAGCTGGTACGGGCCGCCAAGCAGGCCGGCATCAAGGAACTCGACTTCGTGGCCGTGAATGATCTCACGGATACCAAGACGCTCGCGCACCTGTTCAAGTACGACTCCGTGCATCGCGAGTACGCCGGCACCGTCGTCGCGGGCAGCGACTCCATCACCATTGACGGCGACGAGATCAAGGTCCTTGCCGAGAAGGATCCGGGCAAGTTGCCGTGGAAGGACCTCGGCGTGGACATCGTGCTCGAGGCCACCGGCCGCTTCACCGATGCGGACAAGGCGCAGGCGCACATCACGGGCGGCGCGAAGAAAGTCATCATCTCGGCGCCCGCAAAGGGCGAGGACATCACGATCGTCATGGGTGTCAACCACACCAAGTACGATCCGAAGGCGCACAACATCATCTCCAACGCGTCGTGCACGACGAACTGCCTGGTGCCGATGGTGAAGGTCGTGCGCGACAACTTTGGATTCGTGCGCGGATCGATGGTGACCATTCACAGCTACACGAACGACCAGAACATCCTCGACCTGCCGCACAAGGACCTGCGTCGCGCACGTGCCGCAGCGGTATCGATCATCCCCACCACGACCGGTGCGGCCAAGGCGACGTCCCTGGTGATCCCGGAGCTCAAGGGCAAGATCGACGGCATCGCGTTCCGGGTGCCCACGCCTGACGTCTCGATGACCGACCTTGCCGTGGTCGTCGAGAAGGCGGTGACGGTGGAGCAAGTGAATGCCGCGTTCAAGGCAGCGTCCGAGGGCGAGCTCAAGGGCATCCTCCAGTACACGGACATCGAGCTCGTGTCGTGCGACTATATCGGCAATCCGCACTCGTGCATTTTCGACTCGAAGTGCACGAACGTGGTGGACGGTCTGCTGCTCAAGGTGTCCGGCTGGTACGACAACGAGTGGGGCTATTCCTCGCGCTGCGTCGACCTCCTCAAGTACATCGGCGCTCGCCTCGGCAACTGAGCTGCATGAACAAGATGACGGTTCGCGATCTGCGGGCTGACCAGCTCCGCGGCAAGCGGGCGCTCGTGCGCGTGGACTTCAATGTCCCCCTCGACGACCAGCGGCAGATCACGGACGACACGCGCATTCGCGCGGCGCTGCCGACGATCGAGCTG
>JANOIJ010000348.1:0-3755 GCA_031407575.1 Gemmatimonadaceae bacterium
GACGTGATGGTGGCCGTAAATCCGCAAAGCCAGATGAAAGATGTTGCCTCGGTGCGGGAAGGCGGTTACTTTGTCTATGACAGCACAAAAAAACTTCACTCAGAATTTATCCGTAAAGACATTAACTACATCGGCACCGAAGCCTCCATTGCCCTGGTGCCCCTGCTGGCCCACATGGGCGGCTGGGGCCTGCGTCATACACCCGCGTCGCGAGAGCTCTCCGTACGCGCGAAGATCCTCGAGGACGGAGGCCCGACGCTGTGGTCCGAGTTCATGCAGGAGCTGCGGCACCTCCACCTGGAGGCACCGGCGCCCACGCGGTCGGTCTTCGCCAGGCTGCAGTCGGCCTACGAAGCCGACATTGCCGAGCCGCTCGTCTGACCGAAGCGACGGCAGAACGACCACGGGCCCGACAACACCTGACTGTCGGGCCCGCGAGCGATACCGTTTGGAGCGAGGGGACTAGATCCTACTGTACCGCGTTGATCATGTCGAAGATCGGCAGGTACATGGCGACGACCATGCCGCCGACCACCACGCCCAGGAACACGATCATCACCGGCTCCATGAGCGACAACAGGTTCGAGACCGCGGCATCCACTTCTTCATCGTAGAAGTCCGCGATCTTCGAGAGCATCTCGTCCAGGCCACCGGTTTGTTCGCCGACCGCGATCATCGAGATGACCATCGGCGGAAACACGTTCGACTTCTGGAGCGGCGCGGAGATCGTTTCACCGCCAGCGATGCTCGTGCGCGACTCCATGATGGCGTCCGAGATCACGCGATTGCCTGCCGTTTTTGCCGTGATCTCGAGCCCGTCGAGAATCGACACGCCGGATCCGATCAGGGTGCCGAGGGTCCGCGTGAACCGCGACACTGCCGACTTGCGCAACACGTCGCCGAGTACGGGCGCCTTCAACGCCAGCTTGTCGATGACGAGTTTCCCGCCGTTCGTCGCATAGTACTTCTTCAGCATGAAGAAGGCTCCAACGACCACGGCCACCGAGAGCAATCCGCCGATGCCGCGCAGGAAGTTCGACATGGAGATGACGACGCGCGTCGGCAGCGGTAGCGGCAGTCCGACGCTGGCGAACATCTTCTCGAACACCGGGATGACGAAGATGAGCAGCACGCTGATGGCGATGAACGCGACGCTCGAGATGACGCCAGGGTAGATCATGGCGCCCTTCACCTTCCGCACGAGCGCGTCGTTCTTTTCCATGAACGTCGCGAGGCGCATGAGGATGGTGTCGAGGATACCACCGGCCTCGCCGGCCGCCACCATGTTCACATAGAGCTCGCTGAACGCCTTGGGGTGCTTGCCCAGGGCGTCGGCCACGGTGTGCCCGCTCTCGACATCGAAGACGACGGCGTGCGTGACGTCCTTGAGCGCGGGGTTCTCGCTCTGCTTGGCGAGGATGTCCAGTGCCTGCACGAGCGGAAGACCGGCGTTGATCATCGTGGAGAACTGCCGGGTGAAGATCACGATGTCGCGCATCTTGATCTTGCCACCCTTCTTCTTCTTTTTTGCGACTGCGGCCTCGTCGATCTTGACGACGTTCAGGCGCTGCTTGCGCAGCTGCGCGACGACGTCATCGCGCGACGGCGCTTCGATGGTCGCGGTGCGGAGGTCGCCGTTGAGGGCGCGGGCGGTGTATGTAAAGGCGGGCATGTGCTAATACCTCTCGATAACTAAAGGTGCAGATCCTTCGCGAAGCCTAGAAAGTGCAGATCCTTCGCGAAGTTTACCCTGAGCGAAGTCGAAGGGCTCAGGATGACAGGAGGTGCAGATCCTTCGCTACGCTCAGGATGACAATCGCTAGCGCTTTCCTGCCATCGCGCCGCCGGGCTTCTTCGCCTCGTCTTCTGGTGACTGGCCGATCATGCGGAGGAACTCCGTTGGGTCGTGCGACGCGCGCAGGCAGTCGTCCAACGCCACTTCACGATTCATGTACAGCCCATAGAGGGCGTCGTTCATCGTCTGCATACCGTACTTCTTTCCGGACTGCATGGTGCTGTAGATCTGGTGGATCTTGTCGTCCCGAATCAGTGCGCGCACGGCTGGCGTGACGACGAGGATCTCCGCCGCCATGGCGCGCCCACGTCCCTTGGCCTTGGGCAACAGCGTCTGCGTGATGATGCCCTCGAGCACGAAGGCGAGCTGCGCGCGTACCTGGCTCTGCTGGTGCGCGGGGAAGACGTCGATGATGCGGTTGATCGCTTCCGCCGCGCTATTCGTGTGCAGCGTGGCGAAGGCAAGGTGGCCCGTCTCGGAGATGGTCAGCGCAGCCTGGATGGTCTCCAGGTCGCGCATTTCGCCGATGAGAATGACGTCGGGGTCCTGGCGCAGCGCGTACTTGAGGCTCGCCTGGAAGCTCTTCGTGTCCGTTCCCACCTCGCGCTGGTTGACGATGCAACCCTGGTGGCGGTGGATGAACTCGATGGGATCTTCCACCGTGATGATGTGGCCGCGCCGCTCCTTGTTGATCTTGTCGATCATGGCGGCGAGCGTGGTGCTCTTGCCCGAGCCGGTCGGTCCCGTCACCAGCACCAGTCCGCGCGGCCGTTCGGCCATCTTCCTGATCACGTCGGGGAGCTTCAGGTCATCGAAGGTCTTGATGCTGAACGGGATCTGCCGGATGACCATGGACACGCAGCCGCGCTGCTTGAAGCAGTTGCCGCGGAAGCGCGCGAGGTTCTGGATGCCGAACGAGAAATCGAGCTCGTCGTCCATCTCGAAGCGTTTCTTCTGGTTCTCCGTCAGCACCGAGTAGGCGAGCTGGAGCGTATCCTTTGGCGTCATCACGAACTCGAGGTTCGAGTTGGTGATCTCGCCGTCGATGCGCAGCTTGGGTCGCTCGCCTGCGGTGACGTGCAGGTCGGACGCGTCGCGCTCGATCATCTCCTCGAGGAGGACGCGGAGGTTGACGCCTGTGGCTGCTGCGGGTGCGGTCATTTGTCTGGACGGGGAGAACTATAGGTGCAGATCCTTCGCTGCGCTCAGGATGACAAACGCGCGCTCGGGACGACAGTCTCTAGACGACCCGGTTACACAGAGGTCTCGCGAACGACCCGTTCGAGCGTCGTGATGCCCTTCATGACCTTCATCCAGCCGTCCATGCGCAGCGTGAGCATGCCCTCGTCCACGGCGGCGTCCTTGATCTCCGCCGCGCCCACGTTCTGGAGGATCAGCTTGCGCAGGTGCGGGCTCATGGGCATCACCTCGTACACACCCTGACGCCCCTTCATGCCGCTGCCGCCGCACGCGTCGCAGCCGCGGCCCTTGAAGAAGGGGAGGCTCTGGACGAGCGTGTCGAGCGTGATGTTCGCGAGGTATGGCGCCGCTTCCTTGGTCGCGCGCGCCTTCGCGTTCTCGATGGTCTCCGCCGTGAAGCGCAGGTCGCGCAGCGTCATGTCCGGCTTCACCTTGGCGACGTCGAACTCTATGTCGCTCGGCATGTACTTCTCCTTGCAATTGCCGCAGATGCGCCGAAGCAGTCGCTGCGCGAGCACGAGGTTGAGCGCTGACGCGACGTTGAACGGCTCGAGGCCCATGTCCATCAGGCGCGTCACCGTCTCCGGCGCCGAGTTGGTGTGCAGGGTGGAGAGCACCATGTGGCCGGTGAGTGCGGCCTTGATGGCGATGCCGCCTGTCTCGAGATCGCGGATCTCGCCGACCATGATGATGTTCGGGTCCTGCCGCAGGAACGCCTTGAGCGCCGCGGCGAACGTCATGCCGATTTCCGTCCGCACCA
>JANOIJ010000413.1:0-1800 GCA_031407575.1 Gemmatimonadaceae bacterium
CGCGGAACAACGTCCGCGCGATGTCGACGCGATACCCACCGGCGCTATTGGTGCCGCGATTGACGGGCAGTGCGGATTGATCGCGGTTGAGGTACTCGTGCGCGAGCGATGACACGCGCTGCGTGACGACCGTGCGTGAGCCGACCATCGACCGCCAGGCCACGGTAGCCATCGCGGCGCGGTTGACGCCATCCGACAGTGCGACGAGATTCGGATCGTCGCGCTCAATGTTCGACACACCGCCAACAAGAGTCAGGCTGATCTGTTGACCCGGCCGCACGTCGTAGACGAACTTGGATTGCACATCGCCAAAACCAAACACGGTCATGTTGTGGTCGTCGCGGCCGACGGGCCATTCGACGTTGCTCCGGCGCAGAGCCACCAGCCATGAGCCCCGCGCCGACGATCCGAGAGGACCCTCTGCTGTAAGAGTCGCGGTCGTTCCACTCATCCCCGCACGGAACTGCCGCGCCACGCGCGATCCTTCGCGGAGCGCGAGGCTCAACTGAGGCCCCAGCTGGCCGCCATCCCGGCGCGCATACGCCCCGACCGACAGCGTCGCTTCCTGGATCACGTCGCCTGGAAGCATGCTCATGGTGCCCGTGTCGCCACGGCCGAGGGCGGCATGCCGCAGCCACGGAGCAATCACGCCATCGATGACGACGCCTGCGTGATGATACGGACTGCCTCGCACGGAATACTCGCTGCGGAAGTCGTCTCCGCCGGCAACACCCGGCAGCGCCTGGACGATTCGGAGCGGATCGTCCGCGACGTGTCCACCGAAATCGCGGAGCTCCTCCGAGATGAGCGTGCGTACACCGCCACCGTTCACGTCACGCGGCCCTTGCTCGTCCGCGGTGACCGTGACGCGCTCTCTGTAGGTCGCGCCGATGGCATGCCCCTCGCTCCGAGGGGCGTCACCCGTCGTCGAACGCGGTGGCGCGGCAGAATCGCGCGGCCGTTCTCGTGCCGGCCGCTTCCGCCGCACGATTTGAATCACACCCCCGGGGCCGTTTTCGGCCCCAAGACCGTGCGGCTCCAGGATCTCGGCGAGCTGCTTCCTCCCCGCCTTCGCGAGCGGTTCCACGCGGACGCGCATATCCGTTGTCACGATTTCCGAACTGAATACGAGACGAAGGCCGCGCGTCTGCAGCACGCGGAGCACGTCCTCCAGACGACGGCCGACGAAAGCCCCTTGACCGGATTGTGCGTCGACCGACGTGAGGCCGAGATACAGGCAGAACACGGCGGCAACGATTCGCCTGGTCATTGAGCGAGGATCCGTGTGATGACGAGCTCGCCGTCGGTGATGCGATGCGTGAGGCCGGCGGTCGTCAACACAACGGCCAACGCGTCGGAAGGCGACAACCCGTCGGTCGATCCGTGCAGGATGATTCCCGACGCGGCTCGGGCGAGGGCCGCGTCGGCGTAGGCGAGGGTCCACCCCTGCTCGCGGCAGAGGTACTCGAGGAACGCCGTCAAGGGCCGGCCTTCGATCTCGAACGACGGTCCCACATGCGCCGTCCACCCCCAGGCCGATCCGTGCGGCGCGACGCTGCGGCTGGCGACGGACCCGCTGCTGATGACAAGCTCAGTGCCGGGGCGCGCGGAGTGGATGTCGGCCCCGCGGTGCACCTCGACGACGCCCGATCGCACGCGCACGCGCAACGAGGCCGCGTCGATGCGAATCTCGAACTGGGTACCGATGTCCCTCACGATTCCGAACGCCGTGTGGACTTCCAGTTCGGGGGATTCCGATCCGCTGTCGATGTACAGCGCGCCGCCGCCGAGCTCCAGTCG
>JANOIJ010000414.1:0-4018 GCA_031407575.1 Gemmatimonadaceae bacterium
GTTCATGACGTCGGGCAGGTAGCGCTTCGGCACCGTCTGCATGCCGACGGCATAGTCCATCCGTGCCGTGGGGGCCTGGTTCGCGCCGGACTTCGTTGTGATGACGACCACGCCGTTGGCCGCGCGTGAGCCGTAGATCGCAGCGCTCGAGGCGTCCTTCAGCACGGTGATCGACGCGATGTCACCTGGCGCGATCTGGTTCAGCGGGTTGCGCGTCTCGGACGCGTTCTGCGACAACGGGAAGCCGTCGACGACGAAGAGCGGCTGGCTGCCGGCACCGATCGCGCCAACTCCACGCACCTGGATCTGCGGTCCGCCGCCGGGAACGCCGTTGCTCTGGAGTACCTGCACCCCCGCGACCTGGCCGGCGAGCGCCTTGTCAATCCCCTCCACCGCCTGTCCTTCCAGGCGCGACATGTTGATGCTCGCGACGGATCCAGTGACGTTCCGCGCACTCTGCGTCCCGTATCCCGTTGTCACCACGGCCTCGAGCTCGATGGCCCGACGGGCAAGAGTGAAGTCGAGTGCCGCCGACTGGCCGTCGGCCACGGTGATCGTGCGCGTTTGCGGCGCAAAGCCGATGAGGGTTGCGCGCATGGTGTGTGTCCCCGCGGGCACGTTTGCGATCGTGAAGCGTCCGGCGTCGTTGGTCGCCGCTCCAAGCGCTGTACCGACGACCACGACCTGCGCGTTCGCGAGCGGGCGGCTGGACGCCGAGTCGACGATCCGGCCGGTGATGACCGCGGCGACGATCTCGGTGCGCACGCTGTCCACGGCCAGCGACGGACGTGGAGCGTCCGCTGGCACGAGTGCGACGCGTCCGTTACTCGACACCCACACCTCCACGGTACTGTCGCCGAGGAGTTGGACGAGCGCCTGCAGAACCGATGCGCTGTCGACGTCGACGGAGACGATGCGGTGCGCCGGGATGAACGCGCGACTGTAGGAGAGTGAGATGCCCGTGCGCGCGATCAACTCATCGAGCGCCTGCGCGACGGTGACCTGTTTGAGGTGCAGCGTGACCCGCCGCCGCAATACGTCGGGCGCGCTTTCGGTGTGAGTAAGGGTAGGGCTCAGCCGCACGACATACGCAGCGCGCGGGACCGACAATTCCTGCGCGGCGAGGGGCGTGGCGGACCCGAGCAACGCGACGCAGGCGAGAATGGCGAAGCGAGGGCGGGAACCCATGCTCCCGACTAGCCGTTGAACTGACGCCATTTCGTGCCTCCAGAGTTTGTACCGAATGCGTGCGAATGCCTCCGCCGTGCGGCGGTGGCGCGTGAGGGCGTTACGGTGTGCGCGGCGACTTTCGAGGGTCGGGCCGCAGGATGACGCGCTTGCCGTCGGTCTGGATCAGCAGGCCCATCGTCGCTGCGACCTGCGCCACCGCCTCGTCGGGCGCGACGTCTGCGAGCGTGCCTGTAAAGGGGAGATGACTGCTTGCCGAGTCGGCGAGTTGCACGTCGGCGCCGTACCAGCGACGGAGGTCGTCGAGCACAGCACCAAGTGGAGTGTCAGCGTAGATCAGGCGTCCCGACGTCCACGAGAGCTGCGACTCGACGTCGACGGCGCGACGCACGGTGGCCTCTCCCGTGCTGGAGACGCGACCCATGTCGCCCGCGCGGAGGCGTCCAACCCCCGCCACGACGACTTCGCCCTCGCGCACGACGACCTGCACGGCGCTGTCAGCGGCGTAGCTGCGCACGGAGAACGCGGTCCCGATGTCGCGGATGCTGGTGTTCCCGGCGTACACCGTAAACGGGCGCGCATCGTCGTGCGTCACCTCGAAGTACGCTTCGCCATCGAGGTACACATCGCGGCGAGCGGACCCGAAATCTGCCGCGACGCGCACCTGGCTCCCCGGCGCGAGCCGCACGCGCGTGCCATCAGCAAGGAGGAGATCCGAGCGCTCGCCAGCGACGGTCACGTACGTGTTCCGGTCTGCGACGGAGGGACGCGCCACGGGCACGCGATCGACGAACGCGGCGTACGTGAGCGCCGCGGCAAGCATCACCGCTGCGGCGGCAAGCGTGCGACCGCGACGCCACCACGGTGAGCCCTGAACGGCGGCGTGTGGAGCGACGGACGCGGGGCGTGGCTCCGCGGAGCGGTCCTCGTCGCGCTCGTGCGCGCGAATGCGTGCCTGAAGCGCGCTCCAGTCCGCGTCAACACTCGGCGGAAGCGGACGAACGGCCTCGTCGTCCAGGCGTGCGAGGAAAATCCTGAGCCGGTCCGCTGCCTCGGGGTGCGCCATCAGCCACCGGCGCACGAGGATTGTCTCGTCCTCCGAGGTTTCCCTCGAGACGTATCGCCCGATCAGGTCGGCGTCGATCCCGTCGAACTCGGGACGGTCAGGCATGGGCGGGTGCGGAGTGTCGGCGCGATGGGATCACATCGACCGTGTGCCATCTCGACGCCCAACTGTTCCACACCGCCTTCCTGCGCTACACGCGCCGGCAATTCAGGAGCGCGGCCAACTCCTCACGAGCGCGCAACAGCAAGTGACGCACTGCTTGAGGCGTCGTGCCCAGCACGCGGGCAATCTCCGGCGCGGGCAAGTCGTGCTTCCAGCGCAGCGTCATCGCGAGCCGTCGGCGCTCCGGCAACGCGGCGAGCGCCTCGGTCACGGCGTCGTCCAGCTCCCGCGCCTCCATGAGGGAGTGCGCGTCCCGGTTGGGCATCCCCATTCCAACGGCGATCACGTCGCTTGCCACGGACTCACCGTACTCTGTGATCGCGGCTCGGGCCGCGCGGTCCGTGATACGCGAGACCGAACGCTCGCTGCGCCGATGACGGAGGATGTGGTGGCGCACGGCCCCGTACAGCCATCCCGAGATGGAGGACGTGACCTCCCATTCCGCGTGCTTTCGCCAGAGCGCGAAGAACACATCCTGAACGATGTCGCGCGCGGTCTCGGCGCAACCCACCTGATGATAGGCGAATTGCCAGAGCGCGTCGTGATGCTGCCGGAAGATCGTCTCGAACGCCACGTCGTCGCCGGACCTCACGCGTGCGATCAAGTGCGCGTCGCTGGCGGCGACGGCACGAGACTCGGACTGCGGGTTGGAATTTGACGCCACGGGCGCTCCGGAGGTCTACCTCGCTCAGCAGCGAGCGAGCAACTGCGCACACACTCTTGGTGGAAGAACTAATGTGTACGCGTGCTGCCGAACATCTCTCGGGAGTCGAGGTTGTCAAGGCTCCATGCAACTCCGGGCTCACGAAACCACGCCAATTTTTGTAAAGTGCCTGGGCGATGAGCATGCGATCGACGGGATCGCGATGCTCCGTGGCGAGCGCCACGCGCTTGGTTAGCCTTCCTGTTCGCGAATCGAGTTGAAGATCGTCGAGGAAGGACCGTCGAGCCCTGCCGTTGCGCCCCACGGCCGCTCACTTGTGGATCGGGCGCGCATCGTGCATGCGTCGAATGAACCGCATCGACGTTGGCGGTGACACACAGGCTCGGAGGTTGTCATGAACGTAGTCGGCACCAACGCAGTGAAGAGGCCGCAACTCAGCCGACCCTCGACGCGTCGGAGATTCTTCGGTTGGGCCACCGTCATTCTCGTGGCGGCGTGCGGCGCTGGCGCGAGCGAGTCGCCTCCGTTGGGCACCACGCCAACGACTGGCAACGCGCCGACGCTCACGCGCACCGTGGTGATGCAGGGGCTGAGCAGTCCCTGGGACGTCGCGCTCGCGGCAGACGGCGCCATGTTTTACACCGAGCGGTGCCGCGGCCTCTCGGTTCGGCGCAGTGATGGCTCCGTCACTCGACTGTTTGGCACGGGCGGATCCGCGCTCGTCGCGCCCGACCTCGTGTGTGAGGGGCAAAGCGGAGTGCATGGTGTTGCGCTCGATCCGGCGTTCGCCACGAACCGAACGCTCTACGTTTACATGCTCTCCACCCTCAACACGCCGCGTTCCAACCGTGTCGTGCAATTGGTGCTCAACGCCGGCTACACGAGCGCCGCGAGCCGCACCGACATCATCACCGACATCGCGTACAAGGACGTCGGCA
>JANOIJ010000003.1:0-14961 GCA_031407575.1 Gemmatimonadaceae bacterium
GAGGCGGCCGGTGATGATTCAATGCTCCACCTGGTGGCGCAACCGTCGCCCGCTCGCACTTCCAGGTCCCTGCGCGAGTGGGACGCTCGGCTTCCGGAACGCTACTTCATCCGCATTCACCGCTCGACCATCATCAACCTCGATCATGTGGTTCGGGTGGAGGAATGGTCCCATTCCAGTTTTCTCGTGTACATGCGGGATCTGGCCAAGCCGCTCCCGATGAGCCGGCGCTACGGCGCGCGCGTTCGCAGTCGGCTGGGGTGATTCCCCGATGAACCCTTTTTACAAATGCTGTGCGGCCATGGCCACCCTGCTGCTGGTATCGCGGGCCACCATCGGTGCACCAGACCTACACGCCCAGTCCGGCGATTCGCTGACGGCCAGGATGGCCAGCGCCATCGCGTCGGAGGGGCTCGTGGGCGCCGCCTGGTCGGTCGTCACGCCTGACGGGGTCACACTGGGAGCCGCGGGCATGAAGGATCTCCGGCGTGGCGTTCCGATGCGGCCCACCGACCGGGTGCAGGTGGGTTCGGTGGCCAAGACCTTCATCGCGACCGGTGTGCTGCGGCTCGTGACGGAGGGCCGTGTCGCGCTGGATGCGCCGGTTGCGCGGTATCTCCCCGACCTGCCGATCGACAACCCGTGGGAGCGGGAAGTACCGCTGCTGGTGAGGCATCTGCTCGACCATACCGGCGGCCTTGACGACGTTCGCCTGTGGCAGGTTTTCACGCTGCGCGGCGATCCCGACTCGCCGCTCGGCGCGGCACTTGGACCGCGCGCAGCGAGGGTGCGCGTCCGGCATCGTCCCGGGGCCCGGTTCTCCTATTCGAACTCCAGCTATCTCTTGTTGGGCATGCTCATCGAGCGCGTCACGGGAATGCGCTACGAGGAGTGGCTCGACCAGCAGTTGCTCGCACCACTCGGAATGCGGCGCAGCACGTTCGCCTTCGTCTCCCAGCTGGGTGCGCGCGGCGACACCACGCTGGCGATGGGCCACTTCGATGGTGTCGCTCCGAATGCCTCCTACGCAGTGCCCGTGCGGCCGTCGGTTCAGTTCACGACGACGGCCGAGGACATGGCCACCTTTGCGCGCTTTCTCATGAGCGATGGGGAGGTGAACGGGCGGCGGCTCGTGGACGGGGCGCTTTTGCGTGCGATGGCCGTGCCCACGACCACCGAGGCCGCGCAGGCCGGACTTGCCTCGGGGTATGCCCAGGGCCTCGGTCGCCGCGAGCGATGGGGGATCACCGGCAGGTGTCATACTGGCAACATGGGCACGTTCCGCGCGATCATCTGTGTCTACGCCGAGCATCAGCGCGCCTTCTTCGTCTCATACAACACGGATCCGGAAGAAGCGAACTTCGACCGCGTCGACTCTCTGATTGCCTCGTCGCTGGGTGTGCCGCAGACGGTCCTCACGCCCGAAGCGGCGCCCGGCGTCGATCCGGCGGCGTGGAACGGCTGGTATGTGGTCCGCCCCAACCGGTTCGAACAGTTCGCGTACCTCGATGAAGTCGCCGGCGTTACCCGGATCGCCTGGGACGGCCGAAAGCTCGTGCTGCGCCCGCTGCAGGGCGCACCGCGGGTGCTGCTTCCCGTCGGCGGCCCGTTCTTTCGACAGAATGGACGTCGTGCAGCGACACACGTTCTCACGCGCGCACCGGATAGCGGACGAATCGTGACCGATGGCCATCGCACGCTCGAGCAGGTCCCGCGCTGGCGGGTCGTGCTCCGGTGGATCAGTGCCGCGCTGGGGGCCATGGCATTGCTATACCTCTTGCTGGTTGGCTCAGCGCGCACGGTGATCGCATGGCGGCGGCGGCAGTTGCGCAGTGAGGCGCTCAGGTGGGCGGCCGTCGTCGTGCTGCTGCTGGTCCTCGCACCGCTCCTCTTTCTGGGCCAGCCCTTCCTCGCGATCGGCGATCCAACGCCGGGCAACCTCGGGCTGGCGCTTCTCACCGGGCTGCTGCCGATCGCCATCGCGGTATCCCTCGTCCAGCGCGTGCGTATGGGCATGCGAACGCCTGGCGCGATGCTCGACGCGGTGGCGCTTTCGGCGGCGCTGCAGTGGTGCCTGGTGCTGGCGGCGTGGGGGCTCCTGCCACTGACACTCTGGCGCTAGACGACCGACGCAACCGGGCAGGTCGCGAGTGCGCCGAGGCATCTCGACGCGCCGCACGAAGACTCCGCGGCTGCGTCCAGAACTCTGCGAATGAAAGAGGGCGCAGTTCGTGAACGACCAAGGGCGCGGATCTGGTGCCGACAACACGCCGACCTGCTCCGCACGCATTCATCTCTCCACGCGCGTAAGCAAAGCATCTCTCCGGTGACGCTGGCGGCGAGACGCGCCCTTCGTGGCTTCGGCGTTCAGTCGGCTGCAGGTTCGGCGCCTTTGGTCGTTCAAGAAAACGGGAGCCAGCTTCCGACGGATTGGACTCGACGCGCCTCACCAAGAACTCCGTGGCTGCGTCAGTTTGTGGTCTGGCCCACGATGGTTTGACATTGTGATGGCGAGTTTGTGCTTGATTAGCACAAACCGAGTGGCGATTTTGCACTAATTGCCGACAAATTGACGTTTTGTGCAGCGAAACGTGCTGTTTGTGCACGTTTCGTTGACATGTGGGCAATGTCGGCCTATGGTGCCTGTGGAGAGGGTTTGACTTCCAGAGGCAACTTTCGTGGCGATTTCTGGTGCCGTCGCAACCGACGTCGCAACGCATTGTCCCTATTGCGCCTTCCAATGCGGGATGCGCCTGACCGTCGCGGACGGCGTAGCCCACGTCGAGGGCGATGCCCTGTTTCCCGTCAACAAGGGCGCGCTCTGCATCAAGGGCTGGACGGCCCTCGAGACGATTGCACACCCGGAACGCCTGCTCACGCCCCTCGTGCGAAATGCGCGCGGCGTCCTCACGGCCGCGTCATGGGCTGACGCGCTCGACCGAATCACCGACGGGATCCGCGCAACCCAGGCCCGCTACGGAGTCGACGCGGTCGGCGTATTCGGCGGCGGATCGCTGACCAACGAGAAGGCCTACCTCCTTGGCAAGTTCGCCCGCGTTGCGCTCGGCACGCGCAACATCGACTACAACGGGCGCTTCTGCATGTCGAGCGCGGCCGCCGCAGGCATTCGCGCCTTTGGTATCGATCGCGGGCTTCCCTTCCCCGTCGAGGACATCGCGAACGCCGACGTCATCCTCCTCGTCGGGAGCAATCCCAGCGAGACGATGCCGCCGCTGATGCAGTACTTCCAGCGCCAGCGTGCCAACGGCGGATCGCTGATCGTCGTCGATCCCCGGCGGTCGATAACCGCGCAATCCGCGACGCTGCACCTGCGCCTCACGCCCGGTTCAGACACGGCGCTCGCGAACGGCTTGCTACACCTGGTCCTCCGCAGTGGACGCGTCGATCGCGAGTTTCTCGCGACGCACACCGACGGGTTCGACGCCGTGAGTGGCGTCGTCGCGACCTACTGGCCCGAGCGCACCGAGCGCATCACCGGCATCGCCGAGCTCCAGATCGCCGAGGCCGCACGCCTGCTCAGTCATGCGGAGCGACCGATGATCCTCACCGCACGAGGCGGTGAGCAACAGGCGCAGGGCGTCAACAACACCCTGGCGTACATCAACCTCGCGCTCGCGCTGGGCAAGCGCGGGCGGCCGTTCACCGGATTCGGGACGCTCACCGGTCAAGGCAACGGGCAGGGTGGGCGAGAGCATGGACAGAAGTGCGATCAACTGCCCGGCTATCGTCGCATCGACGATCCCAAGGCGCGCGCACACGTCGCCTCAGTCTGGGGAATCGACGAGCAACAGATGCCCCACGCCGGATGCTCGGCGTACGAGATGCTCGATGCGATGGGCACGGACGGTGGCGTGCGCGCGCTCATGCTCGTCGGTTCGAATCCCGTCGTCTCCGCACCGAATGCCATGCACATCGAGTCGCGCTTTCGCGCGCTCGACCTGCTCGTGGTGTCGGAGTACTTCCTGTCCGAAACGGCACAGCTCGCGGACGTCGTGCTCCCCTCTGCCCAATGGGCCGAGGAGGAGGGCACGATGACGAATCTGGAGGGACGCGTCATCATGCGGCGTCGCGCGATGGACGCGCCGGCCGACGTACGCACCGACCTCGACGTCATGTGCGCGTTGGCAGAACGGTTGGGCAAGGGCGAGTACTTCCGCTACGCGAGCACGTCGGAGGTGTTCGACGAGCTGTGTCGCGCAACCGCTGGCGGGCCCGCGGACTACTCGGGCATGAGCTGGGAGAAGATCGAAGCGAACGGTGGGATCTTCTGGCCGTGTCCCTCGCCGGATCATCCCGGTACGCCGCGCATGTTCACCGATGGATTCGCCACCGCGAATGGGCGAGCGCGTTTCCATCCCGTCAGCCACCTGCCGCCCGCTGAAGAGCCCGACGCGGAGTATCCGCTCTATCTCACCACGGGTCGTGTGCTCGCGCAGTACCAGTCCGGCACGCAGACGCGTCGCGTGAGCCGCCTCGCGGCCATGGCGCCGGAGCCGCTCGCAGAGATCAATCCCGTTGCGGCGCGACGAGCCGGCATCTCCGATGGAACGCTGCTCGCCCTCGTGACGCGACGTGGCCGAGCGGTCGCGCGCGCTCGACTCACGCGCGACATCCGCGAGGACACCGTGTTCGTGCCGTTTCACTGGGGCGGCCAGAGCTCGATCAACCGATTGACCAATCCCGCGCTCGATCCGACGAGCCGCATGCCCGAGTTCAAGGTGTGCGCCGTGCGCCTCGAATCGCATTCTGAATCAGTGAGACGCAGCTCATGATCATGACACCAGAAGTCCACAGCACTCCAAAGCTGCGCCTGGTCGTTATCGGCAACGGCATGGTGGGAGCGCGCTTCGTGGAAGAGATGCTCTCACGCGGCGCGGCCGACCGGTACGAAATCGTCATGTTCGGCGACGAGCCGCATGGCAACTACAATCGCATCCTGCTGTCGGGCATTCTCGCCGGCACGCACGCGACGCAGGACACGTACATCAACCCGCTGTCCTGGTACGCCGACAATGGCATCACGCTTCACGCCGGCGTCCGCGTCACGACAATCGATCGCGTTGCCTCGCTGGTGCGTGGCGACGGGGTGTTCGAGCGGTACGACGTGCTCGTCATCGCCACGGGAAGCTCCGCCTTCGTGCCGCCGATCAAGGGACTCAGGGGCCATGGCACGGAGCTGAAGGACGGCCTGTACGCGTTCCGCAGTCTCGACGATTGCGACCGGATTCTCGCGCGCGTTCCCCAGGCGCGTTCGGCAGCTGTCATCGGTGGCGGCCTTCTCGGTCTCGAGGCTGCGCGTGGTTTGCTCGAGCGCGGACTCGACGTCCACGTCGTGCACCTCTGCTCACACCTGATGGAAATGCAGCTCGACCCCGCTGCGGGCGCGCTGCTCAAGTCAACGCTCGAGACGATGGGTGTGCACGTCCACCTCGAGAAAAAGACGACGGAGATCGTGGGTGAGTCGCGCGTTGAAGGCCTTGCCTTCGCCGACGGCACCACCCTCTCCTGCGACATGGTCGTCGTCTCGGCGGGCATTCGCCCGAATGTCTCGCTCGCGCTGGAGTGTGGCCTCACCGTCGAACGCGGCATCGTGGTCAACGACGAGATGCGCTGCCTCAACGATGCGAACGTCTACGCGATTGGAGAGTGTGCGCAGCACCGCGGCCAGATGTACGGGCTCGTCGCGCCACTCTGGGAGCAGGCGCGCGCGCTTGCCGACCGTCTGTCCGGTCGCAGTCCGCTTGCGACGTACACCGGGTCGCGCGTGTCGACGAAGCTCAAGGTGATGGGCATCGACCTGGCTGTCATGGGCGATCGCGAGCCGTCGGAGCCATCGGACGAGGTGGTGACATACAGCGAGCCGAAGCGCGGCATCTACAAGAAGCTCATCGTGCGCAATGGACGACTGAGCGGAGCGATCCTGCTCGGCGACGCGGGGGCGGCGCCGATGCTTCTCCAGGCGTTCGATCGTGGATCCGAGCTTCCGGACAATCGTGCGGAGCTGTTTTTCCAGTTGTCGGCCGCCACCGCAGCGCCGAGCATGGCGGATCTTCCCGATTCGGCACAGATCTGCAATTGCAACGGTGTGTCGAAGGGCGCGATCAGCGCGGCTGTGCAGGCAGGTCATTGCACGCTCAAGGCCGTGTGTGACGCGACGCGCGCCGGCACTGGATGCGGCGCGTGCAAGCCAGAGGTGCAGTCGGTGCTCGAGTTGGTGGCGGGCGCATCGTTGAAGGAAGATCCGTCGGTCCACTACTACGTGCCGGGCGTGGCGCTCACGAAGCCGGATCTCGTGTACGCGGTGCGTGAGCGCGGATTGCGCAGCGTGTCGGCGGTGTTCACCGAGCTGGCAGGAGGTCGCGACGACCCGGCGAGCAAGGCTGGACTCGCGTCGCTGCTGCGGACGCTGTGGGGCAAAGACTACGACGACGAGCGCGACGCACGGTTCATCAACGATCGCGTGCACGCCAATGTGCAGAAGGACGGCACGTTCAGCGTGATCCCGCGCATCTATGGCGGCGTCACCAGCGCGGCGGAGCTGCGCCGCATCGCGGACGTCGCCGATCGATACGACGTCCCGATGGTGAAGATCACCGGTGGCCAGCGCATCGACCTCGTCGGCGTCGCGAAGGAACAGTTGCCGGACATGTGGCGCGATCTCGGCATGCCGTCGGGTCATGCGTACGCGAAGACGTTCCGCACCTGCAAGACGTGTATCGGGACGGAGTTCTGCCGGTACGGCGTCGGCGACAGCACGACGCTCGGCATCCAGATCGAGCGTCGGTACCAGGGCATCGAGACGCCGCACAAGATCAAGCTCGCGACCGCCGGTTGCCCGCGTAACTGCTCGGAGGCGACGACGAAGGACCTCGGCGCCGTGGCGATCGAAGGCGGGCGGTGGGAGTTGTACATCGGAGGTGCGGCGGGCACGCGCGTCCGTAAGGGCGACATCCTGTGCGTCGTCGATTCACACGACGATGTGCTGCTCTACATGGGCCGGTTCATCCAGTACTATCGCGAGCACGCGAAGTACCTGGAGCGCACGTTCGGCTTCGTGGAGCGCATCGGAATCGAGCGGCTGCGCCGCCTCCTGATCGACGACGTCGAGGGGATCTGCGCGCGACTCGATGCGGCGATACAGGACGCAACCGATGCCTACGTCGATCCGTGGCTCGAGGCGAGCGATCCCGTGCATCCGTCGCAGTTCGCAAATGTGCTTGAGCCCGTGGGCGCGCGCGCGGGCGGCGCCTGGGCGGAAACCACATGAGCACACAAGCACCGTCGGATCGCGGAACCTGCTTCGACCTCGGTCCGCTCGAGCGCATTCCGCTCGGAGAAGGACGCACGTTCCATCTCGGCCTGCGCAACGTCGCGGTGTTCCGGACGCGCGCCGGTGTGTTCGCCACGGACGCCATGTGCCCGCATCGCGGCGGTCGTCTTGCGGACGGGCTCGTGGGCGACGGCAAGGTGATCTGCCCGTTGCACGGCTACAAGTTCGCGCTCGCCACGGGCGAGGCGTTGGGCAATGCGTGCACTGCGCTCGCCACGCATCGCACCGTCGTCACGAGTGCGATGCACGTCGAGGTGTGGATCGATGACGCGGCGTCGGCGTGGAGCGCAGAATGATGACGACGCTGGCGGGCGCGCGCGTCGGGCTGCTCGAGGCCCGTCTCGCGAACGAAATGGCCGAGCTGGTCCGACGTGACGGCGGCGAGCCTGTGTGTGCGCCTGCCGTGTACGAGGCGCGACTGGATGTCTCGTCCCTCATTCCCGCGCTCATCGATGACATTCGCCTCGAGCGCATCTCGTATGTCGTCTATCTCACAGGCGCGGGCGTGTCGTCGCTGCTCGTGCAGGCGGAGGAGATCGGCGAGCTCGAGAGCCTCGTCGGCGCGCTGTCCATCGCGACGAGAGTGTGTCGCGGACCGAAGCCATCGGCCGTGCTAAGACGTCATGACATCCCCGTCCGCATCGGCATCAAGGCCCCGCACACGACGCCCGAACTGCTCGCCGGATTGGCCCCGCTGCGAGTGGAAGGCCGAGGCGTGGTGGTGGTCGGCGACGGCGGCCGCAATCACGCGTTGCTCGCATCACT
Source organism: Gemmatimonadaceae bacterium (assembly GCA_031407575.1). Lineage (GTDB taxonomy): Bacteria > Gemmatimonadota > Gemmatimonadetes > Gemmatimonadales > Gemmatimonadaceae > AG11. The sequence continues at coordinate 8,117 of JANOIJ010000003.1, forward strand.
CGCCCAACGCGGCGCACGCACGCAGGAGATTCTTAGCTACGAGTGGCAGCTGCCCGTCGATCGCGCGCCTATTGAGCAGTTGATTCGCCAGCTCCTCGACGACGGTCTCGACGCCGTGGCGTTCACGACCCAGGTGCAGGTGCGGCACCTGGTCCGTGTCGCGGAGGACATGCAGCTCCGCGACGCGATGCTCGATGCGCTGCGGCATCGCACGACCGTCGGGTCGATTGGACCGACGTGCACCGCCGTGCTCGAGGAGTTCGGCGTCACACCACACGTGACGGCGTCGCCGCCGAGAATGCGGCCGCTCATCACGGCCATCGGGGCGCGGCTCGCCGAGCGCCGCCACACTTCTGCTTCGGTGATCGTTCGATGACACCAGCTCTGCCGCAACAACGAACCGATGGGGCGGTGCCGATCGGCCACAAGCCGACGGTGTTCGCCGCGTTCCTGCATTTCGATCTCTGCTTCATGATCTGGGTGCTGCTGGGCGCACTCGGCGTCTCGATCGGGGAGAGTCTCGGACTGAACGCTGCGCAGAAGGGATTGATGGTCGCGATTCCGCTGCTCAGCGGTTCACTGCTGCGCATTCCGGTCGGGATGCTCACCGACAAGTTCGGCGGGCGCCGCGTGGGCATCGGCATGCTGGCATTGCTGTTCGTCCCCCTGACGCTCGGCTGGCAGGCGGGGACGACACTGCCGGTGCTGATCGGCGTCGGGCTGATGCTTGGCGTCGCCGGTGCGTCGTTCGCCGTCGCGCTTCCGTTGGCGAGCCGATGGTATCCCCCGGAGCGGCAAGGGTTGGTGATGGGCATCGCGGCGGCCGGAAACAGCGGCACCGTAGTGGCGAATCTGTTGGCGCCACGGATCGCCGCGGTGGTCGGATGGAATGGCGTCCTTGCGCTGATGATGATTCCGCTGGCGTTGGTGCTGGTGGCATTCACGCTGCTTGCCAAGGACAGTCCGCGTCCGCGCGTGCAGTCGAGCGTGGGTTATCTCGATGCCGTGAAGCAGCCGGAGATGTGGTGGTTCTGTTTGTTGTACAGCGTCACGTTCGGCGGTTTTGTCGGGCTCGCGAGCTTCTTACCGGTGTTCCTGCGCGACCAGTACGCGGTGACGCCGGTGAATGCGGGTTACCTGACGGCGCTTGCGGCAGTGGCGGGGAGTGGGCTTCGGCCGATCGGCGGATATGTTGCGGACCGGATGGGGGGAACGCGCCTGCTCTCGCTGATGCTTGCGGGAGTGTGTGCGACGTATTTCATGGCGGCCGGCTTGCCCGCGCTGCAGCCGATGATGGTGATCCTCGTTGTCGGCATGATGTGTCTTGGGCTTGGCAATGGCGCGGTGTTCCAACTCGTGCCGCAGTGCTTCCGGAACCAGATCGGGATCGCCACCGGCTTGATCGGCGCGATCGGGGGGCTTGGTGGCTTCTTCCTGCCAACGTTGCTCGGGCAGATCAAGCAGTCGACCGGTTCCTTCCAGCTTGGGTTTGTGGTGCTCGGGAGCGTAGCGTGCGCGGCATTCGTGTTGATTCGCGTACTCGTGCGAGCGAGCCCCGCGTGGGCGTCTTCGTGGCGACGCGCCATCGAAGGTGACGCAGAGGTGCGGAGGGCTGCGTGATCGCGCGCTTGCTCTTCTCGCGCAGAAAACATTCCTGACCACTTCGATACTGCGCACGTCTCGTGCTGAGACAGCAGCGAGCACGGCTTCCACATCGCGCCGAACGCATTCGTGAGGGTTATCCCACTCGACTTCCGCTGGCGTGATTCACGGCCCGCGCGACGGCTCAAGGCTGCGCGTCATTCCGATGGTGAGAAATGATTCGTTGAATGCGGGGCGCGTCGCGAATGCGGTGTAGCTGGTGTGACGCGCCTGCACGCTCAGGCGTGTTTCAAACGGCAGCGCATAGGACACATCGGCGCGCGCCGAGCGCACCTGCCGGCCCGCGCTGAATGTGTTCGAGAGGTTCGCCGACGTGCTCAGGCCACCGCCGCGCCGCTCGGGAAAGAACCTCGCTCGACCCGAGAACCCGAAGAGCAGGTTGGTTTCGGGATCCTTGTCGCCGATGCGATTCAACACGCCGGAGAAGGATGGCCCAAGGCTCACGTTCTTCGTGATGGAGCTCAGCACCGTCACCGTGATGTTCTGGCCGACGACGTTGGGTACCAACGTCGCTGGCAACGCATCGCGCGACGTCTGGTAGCCGTACGCAATGCTGAGCGACGTTGGTCGCGCCAGCAGCGATGCGCGTGTCGAGATGGCGCCGGTCACGGCCGCCATGCGCATGTCGATGCCGGTCGCGAGCGGAGACACTTCAGTGGCCGCGGTGTTGGTGAGAACTGTCAGTGACGTGGACGTGGACGATGTGAGCGACAGCGCGGCGCTGAGCATATTGGTGCCGCGATCGGTGCGCGCCGCGCGCTGGTCCTGGATGTTGTTGACCTGCGAGCGCGTTTCTCCCAGGAGCGCCAGACGGTTGCCGAACAGCACGACGTTCCCGCCCAAGTTGTACCCTTTGCGATCGCTGATGAGCGAGGGAAGGCCGAGCGATGTAAAGCCGGGCCCAATCAACTCGACGCCGCCGCGCAGCCCCACAATTCCTCTCCTGAATTCTCCCTCCACGGCGTACGCGTTGTCGCCGGAGGTGGACAGCCGGATCGGCTGCAGGGTGTTCACCGCGCCGAGTGCGCCAAGTCCGGCGTCGTCTACAATCTGGCTGCGAAGGTCGCGCGTGAAGAGCGATGCGGCCACCTTGCCCTTGAGAGTGAGCATGTCACTGAACAGGTGCAGCTCGCTCTCCAGGCCCAGCACGAGATTCTCCTGCGGACTGGCGGCGAACTTGAGCGGCTCGGGCACGAGCATCGTGTCGCGGACTGTCGTATCGATGATGACGAGATCCTGCTCGAGCGAGTTGGGATCGTCCTTGGCCTTGAGCATCGTGATCGCCAGCCGATTGCCACCGGTCTGGCCATAGCCCACCGACGCGGCCAGCAAGCGCCGCTGATACGCAGCGCCATCGCTGCCGGCGGCGACGGTGCGTTGCGCGCGCCCGGTCTGCACGGAGAACAGGAAGTTGCCTGGCGCGACATCCACGCCGGCACCGCGCACGTTCGTGCCCGTGAGTGTGTAGTCGGAGTAGTCGCGCGTGAAATCACCCGCGTGGACCGTCACGCCGCGATACGACGGGTTGAAGCCCAGCAAGTTGATGTTCTGGCGGAATTCGCTGCCCTCTGTGGACAGCGCGGCCGACACACCCATGCTCACCGAGCCGAAGAGCGTCAGCTGCGGGCTCATGACGGCGCGGAACAGCGCTCCCGGCCGGCGAGCGTCGGTGGTGCCGCCGTGGCGATAGAACTCGGAGGTTGTCGAGATCTCGCCGGCGAACACGCCGGGAAGCCGGGTCCAGATCGAAGACGAAGGCCCGGCGAGCTGCGCTTCAGCGGTGAGCGCGATTGCGCTCGTCGCGAACACCACCGCGATACCGATACGATGTCTCATGCTCCACCTCGTCCCGCCAGCTTGCGTGCGCGAGTGATGCTATCTGCTTCCGTGGTGCGCCCAAGTCGGTGCAGCAGCTCGATCTGACGGTCGTCTGCGACGCGCGCGTTGGCCTGTCGGGGTGCGATTCGTCGAACCCGGGCGAGCAGATCGGGCAACGTGCCAGCCGCGTCGTGCAGCCGCACGAGCTCGCGGAAGGAGATCGAATCGTCCGGAGCCAACTCGAGCGCGCGTGAAAAGCCGAGCCGCGCTGCCTCGGACCGCCCTGCCCTGGCGTTCGCATTGGCGCTGGCGCGTTGAAGCTCGACATTGGTGGCGTCGTCGCGCAGCAGCCGTGCATAGATCGCGAGTGCTTCCTCCAGCCGCTCTTCTCGCTCCGCGAGCCTGGCCGAGACACGCAACACCGTTGGGCTCAACGGATACTCGCGGCGAAGCACCGCCAGCTCGCGCGGCCCCCATGCCGCTCCGAACACTACGGTGTCGAGCAACGCCTCGGTTTTCTCCCGCGCCCGCTGGCGATCACTCATGATCGGCTGCACGCGCCTGGCCGCCGCGGCATCGAGCTGCCCCACGGGCATCGCGCCTGCGACCTGCTTGTCGAGCGCCACGAGCCGCTTCACGCTCGCGTGCAGCGCAGCGCGGAGGCGCACGCTATCGGCGGTGGGCGTCACCGTACTGGCAACCGTGGGCGGTGTCACACGGACCGCGCGTTGCGCGCCAGCCCCCTGAAACGCCACGAGTGCGGTCGCGATGCATGCCCAGTGCACCCGACGCTGTCGCTTCATCGTGGCGCCGCCCGCACAACCGGACTTGCCGCCGATTCATTGCGAGAAATATCAACCGCGCGAACCATGTAGTAGCGGGTGGTGTTCGTGCCGACGTCCACCCATTTCAGCCCGATGACCGGCTCCGCGGTCAGCCGCTCGAAGACTCCTGTAGGGATTTCCGAGCGATAGACGATGTATCCCTTGAGCTCTCCGTCAACCACACGCTCCCAGCTGATTTCGACACCGGCTGATGCCGCGCGTGCGGACGCATTACGCGGTGCCGGCGGTGCGGTGGAGCGAGCGAACCAGACCGAGTCGACTGCTGGCACGCTGCGATTGCTCGCTGAATCGACGGCGACCACGCGATAGTTGTACGCGTGGCCGTGCCGCACCGCAGTGTCTCGTAACGCACGCTCGGCCTTTACCGGGATGGACGCCAGCGCGACAAACGGTGCGCCGTCAACCGACCGCTCCACGGTGAATTGCGCGACATCGAGCGACAGGCTGGCCGACCACGACAGGTCCACGTGGCGCCCTCGGACGTTCGCCGCCTGAAATCCGGTGGGCGATTGGGGCGCCTCATCGTCGGGCACCTGGTACGTGGCCTTCACTTCCGGCGACTCGTTGAATGCGGCATCCACCGCGGTGACGGACAACTGGTACTTGCCGCCCGGGTTCAGTCCGACACTGTCGAAGCCGATGTCAACGAAGGACAACCCGGATACCGGCTTGTCCGTTATGCGCGACAAGCGTCCGCGCTGCCTGCCGCGATAGACGTAGTAGCCAATCACATCGCTGGATGGTGACGCCGCCCATTGCACCTGAAGCCTGCGCGAGCCGGCGACGACGGCCGCGGTCACGGCTGTCGGCGGAGCCGGCGGCGTGCGATCGACTGGCAGTGTGGACGCCGGGTTGCTCGGCACACTCGAATTGCCGCTCGAGTCCACCGTGATCACGCGGAAGAAGTACTGCGTTCCACCAACCACTGTCGTGTCCACGTACGCAGGCGCGTCCACCGGCACGAGGCGCGTGGTGATTCGCGCGTACGGCTTGTCGAGCCCGAGCGTCCGTTCAACATGGTAGCCCGCAGCATCGGGCTCGGGCGCCATGGGCCAGCTGAGACTCACCATGTTGTTTCCATCGACGTAGGCAAGGCTCGCCGCGGCGGCGGGGACCGAGAGATCGGCGGCGATAACGGAGACCGCCGCCGATGGAGCTCCCTCGCGAAGCAGTACATCGACGGCTCGCACCGTGTACCGATAGGTCGCACCCGCGACGAGATTCGCGTCGTCGAACACGGGCGCCTCGCGCTCATTGCGAACGACGAGCCGGTCCGTGATGCGCCGTGCCGCGCTGTCTCCCCGCGCGCGGTAGACGTTGTAGCCGATGACCAGGTCGCTCGCATTTCCTGTGTGCGGCGGAAAGCTCCACGTGAGATGCGCCGCGAGATCGTTCCGCTCCGCACGCAGCGTCGTGGGCGTGCCCGGTAGCACGTTGGCCATTCGCACTCGCACCGACGCATTGCGTCGTGTCTCGCGACCATCAAAATCGACGAACTCGACGCGATACGACATCTCGCTGCCGGCGGCGCGTCCCGCGTCCACCCAGCTTCGCCCAAGGACCGTCGCAACACCGGGATATACGAAGCCCAACAGGTTCGCCGTAAGGGCGTCGCGGTTGAGGTGACGCAGCATGGAAAAGTCGTCTTCATCGCCGAGCGCGCGGAGCACTTCGTTGCGGTCGGCACCAATGGTGGCGACGGCCTGCGACAAGTCGCGAATTGGACGCACCGGCTCGGGCGTCAATCGCGCGAGGGTACTGCCCACGGGACCGCCATAGACGACAAACCCATCGAACGGCACTGGTGGCGCCAGGATGAACAGGCGCACCGAGTCTCCGCTCGCAACGCCGATCAAAGGGGCGGGCGTGGCCTGGGCGGCAAGCGTGTGGCTTGCCGCCGAGCAGACGGCGAGCACGGCAAGGGCGATGACTCTCATCATGGTTGAGGGATGAGTTCGACCTTCTGCGTCGTCACCGTCGACAGTCCAGCCTTGTTGAACGACTTGACGGTGAGATACATGGTCGTTCCCCGGGTGGCAGGCATGAGATCGCTCACACTGTAGGCGCGATCGAAACGACCAGCGGCAAAGTCGGACGACACCACCATTGCAGCGCAAGCGGACGGCGCCCCCGGCGCACATGTGCTCCATGACGTTGGCGGTCCCCTGAAGTGAATGCTCGGTTGCCGCATGTCATGCGACCCAGGCTGGCGCCCGAGGGAAACCTCCACGCGTTCGATGCCGGACTCTGGACCCGCGGATGCCGCGAGCCTGTACGTCAACGGCGCTCCGTTCGCGCGCCGTCTGGACTCGACAACGATCGTCGGTGCTGGGGGCGGCGACTTATCAGCGTAGACGGGGCCGGAGCGAACGATCGATGACGTAGTGCCTTGTCCATTCATGGCACGTACGTCCACCCAGTACACGCCGTCCGGCATCGTCCCGGCAATGACTGGCGTGGATTCCACCGTTCTTCCAGTTGGCCAGTTGCGCACGACCGTACCGGTGACTGCATTGGTGA
>JANOIJ010000017.1:0-6450 GCA_031407575.1 Gemmatimonadaceae bacterium
GCTGACGCGCCGGTTGGCCGCGTGCGCGCGCTGCACGATGAGCGGCAGCACCGCTGGATCCAGGCCGCGCCAGCCAAAGGTCGTGCTATCGGTGAGTCGCCGCGCGTACTCCTCGGAGTAGAGGAGATACGTCTTGATGAAATCGGGCGCGGCGGCGATGACAGCGGGCCACTTCGCGTCGAGATCAGCGGCAGACGCGATCGTGACGTAAAAGCTGCCCTCGCCGGCATCGGGCTTGAACACGCCGCGCGCAATGTTGCGACGCACGTGACCTGCCGGATGTCCGCCCGGTCCCGTGAGTCCACCGTTCGAGAAGGTGACGTCGATGCTCGTCGTCGTGTTGAACCGGCCTTTCGCGTCGAGACGGTCCTGCGGAAAGCTGTTCGGGTTCTTCACGTAGTAAATGCCGGCGCGCAGGTAGCGATTGACGATGCCGGTGTCCGACGCGACCGCGTTGTGATTGTGCGCTTCGGCGAACGCCGGCACGACGTAGCCGCCCGCAAGGTCGATGACCGAGTCGACCGGCACGGGTTGGCGATCCGAAATGGCACCGTACACGGAGTAGCGCGTGATGGCGTCGAAGGTCCGGCCATTGAACCAATATCCGTTCCGCAACTCGTAGCGCGGCGGTGCGCCCGGAAGCACTACCGACGGAAACGGACCCTCACTCGACGCGCCCATCGCGAGCGAGCAGCCGCACGCGAGCAACAGCGTGGCGACAAGCGCTCGCGTGTGTGACCGTGCGTCCCTGATCTTCATCGACGGCGTCCTTCGTGGAAGCGTGAGTTAGTGTCCGTCCTTGGATGTCATCCCGAGCGAAGTCGAGGGATCTGCACTTTCCACCTGGTCGTGAGGTGCAGACCCCTCGACTCGCTTCGCTCGCTCGGGGTGACAACGCGACTAGGGCGTGAGCGCATCGTTGCTCATCCACCATTGCTTCGGTAGCGCGCGCTGGCGCGGCCACACTTCCGCGAGCGTATTCCCGTCGTACACCCGCCCGTTCTTCATCACGTAACGAATGGTGTTGGTATTCTTGATGTCGTCCAGCGGATTTCCGTCGAGCACCAGGATGTCCGCCAGCTTTCCCACCTCCAGCGACCCGAGGTCCTTCTGCAGCCCGATAGCCTCGGCGCCAAAGATCGTGGCGACGCGCAACGCATCGTGTGGCTTCATCCCACCAGACGCGATCGTCCACAGCTCCCAGTGCACGCCGAGTCCCTGGAGCTGGCCGTGACCGCCCAGGCCAACGCGACCGCCGGCCTCGACCAGCTTCTTCGCCTGCTCCGCAAAGAGCTTGAATGAGTACTCGCTCTCCCGGAACCATTGCGGCCGACGGAGGCCACGACGCTCCAGCTCCGAGTACGGTGTAAAGCGCGCGAGCTTCGCGTCGCCCATGATGTCGTAGTGCTCGTACCACCAGTTCTCCGCCCACGGGCCGCCGTACTGGACGAGCAGCGTCGGCGTATAGGTCGTCCCGCTCGCCGAGAAGAGCTGTAGCACATCCTTGTACATCGGCGCGATGGGGAGCGTGTGCTCGATGCCCGCGTAGCCGTCCATGGCCTCCGTCATGTTCTTCTTGAAATCGAGCCCGCCCTCGAGCGTGGGCGTGATGCGCTGCTCCTTCGCGGCCATCGCGATCCACTGCCGCTGACGACGGTCGCCGGCCATGTACTGCTTGATCGTCTCCGTGAGATAGAACTCGGAGTAGCGCTTCATCACGTCCTTGGCGTCATCCGCGCTCGTCACGTCATCCTGCACGAAGATCCCGGGGCCCGTGGCGTAGATACGCGGCCCGATGATCTGTCCAGCGTCCACCGCGTCGCCGTAGGAGACGACGTCCGCCGTCGAGGTCTGCGGATCACGCGTGGTGGTGACGCCGTACGCGAGGTTGGCCGTGTACATGTACGGCTGTGGCGCATGTACGCCCCACTGCGGCCACATGTGCGCATGAATGTCCATGAGGCCCGGCATGATCGTCTTGCCGCTCGCGTCGATCACCCGCGCGCCGGCGGGAACGGCGACGCTTCCCTGCGCGCCGACTGCAACGATGCGATTGCCCGTGACCACGACGTCGCCGCGCTCGATCACCTCATCGCCCTTCATGGTGATGATGCGCGCGCCCCGCAGCACTACGCTGCCGCTTGGGCGATCCTTTGCGGCCGTGATGGTGATGTCCGTGCGCGCGGCGTCGTAGACGGGCTTGTTCGGGCCTGACGCACCACCACCCGCGCCCGCGCCGCCCGCGCGACCTTCACCGCGAGGTGGCGGCGCCTTAGCCGCGGAGTCCGCGGCGAGCGAGTCCGCACGGGCAAGATCGTACTGGAAGTACGACCGCCCCATCGAGTAGAAGACGCTGCGCGAATCGCTGTTCCATCCAACGAAGTCGCCACCGATGCGCGACAGGCGACGGAACGGCAGCGCGCCACCCGTCGCTTGCTGCACCGAGACGGTGGGCGTCGGCCCGCCAGTCATCGCGAGCGGCACCACGAACAGCTTGTTGTCCACCACCGCGAGCACTCGGCTTCCATCCGGCGCGACCTGAAGCTCCGACGCCTGTCTCGGCTGCGCGGTCGGTCCGCCACCTGGCGTTAGATACCCCGTCACCTTGAGGTGCGCCTTGCGATCGGTGCCATCCCATCGAATGGAGATGAGCCCATCCGCCGCTTCGTACATCCATACGCGATTGGTGTCCGCGGAGAAGTGCGGACGGCCGGCGTTGGTGATCGACGTGATGAAGTTCGCGGCACCACCGGCAGCGGGCAGCCACACGAGATCGGTGATGACGAGCGCGGGGTTGATCTCGTCGTTGACGATCGCGCGCTGTGTGCGCGGTGCGCGCGCCGCAACGATGCGCGACCCCGTCGGCGAATACATGATGTCGTCGTAGTATGCCGACTGCGTCGTCAACTTCTCGGGACGACCGCCACGCGACGGCACGCGCCAGATGTCGCCGCCATCCTCCGTCCACGACACGTACGCGATGTGCTTGCCGTCCGGCGACCAGACGGGCGCATGCTCGCCATCGTTCGACGTCGTCAGCCGCTTCGGCTTGCCGGCCGGGAGATCCATGATCCACAGGTGATCCAGCGCCGAGAAGGCGAGTTGCTTCCCGTCGGGCGAGGGGCGCGCGCCGCGGATCTGGCGCACGGTGAGAATGGAGTCGTTGACCGGATACTCGAAGCGAACGAGGTCGCCGATGAGTTGATCCACTTCTGCGGTGAATGGAATCGGCGTCTGGCGTCCGGTGGCGGCGTCGACGCTCCAGATCCTGCCGTGGTGCGCGAGGACGATCGCCTTCGAGTCCGGCGTCCACGAGTAGCCGGGGAGGAGATCGCGAGAGCCGCGCGACTCGATGTCGTCGCGCTGGATGTCGGTGGCGAGCCAGCGCTCGTCGCCCGACGAGAGCTCGCGCAGCTTGAGGCCCGTCGTCGCCATGCGTCGCGACGCATACGCCAGCCACTTGCCGTCCGGGCTCACCGCCGGACGAAACGCCGTGCCGAGGTTCAGGGTGCGCCGCAGCAGCTGGCCGGTCTCGCGATCGTACATCACAACCTGCGTGGTGCCGAGCATCTGGTTGTAGCCCGCGGCACCGGTGCGTGCGCCGGCGTAGATGTAGCGCCCATCCGGCGAGACGGACGCGCCCATGAAGTTCGCCGGCGCCGTACCCGCGGGCGGAGCCGGTGCGGCGCCAGGCGCCGGCGTCTGGCCGGTGAGTCGCAGCCCGCTGCCGCCGCCCTTGTGATACATCCAGAGATCGTTGCTCTTCGAGACGACGACGTATTGTCCGTCGGGGGTCCAGTCGGGAGAGATGAACGCCTGGTTCGCGCCGCGCGTGAAGGGACGGATGTTCGTGCCGTCTGGATTGACGACGTGCAGGTTCTCGTTGCCGGACCGATCGCTCACGAACACGATGGACTTGCCGTCCGGGGAGAAGCGTGGCTGCCCGTCGAAGCCGGACCCGCTCGTGATACGCGTGGCCGAGCCTCCCGAGATCGGCATGGTGTAGAGGTCGCCGACGAGATCGAACACGATGGTGCGCCCGTCAGGCGATACATCCACGGACATCCACGTGCCTTCGTCCGTCGTGAACTTGAGGGGACGCGTGGGGATGAGGGGAAGGTCGCTGTTCGGCGCCGTGGGCCGTCGTGCGGTGTCCGGCGGCGTCTGCGCGCTGACGTTGGCGGTCGGTGTGGCGGCGAGCAGCGTGGCGATCAGCGCTCGACGAACGAACGAGGACGTGAACATTGCAGCTCCGTGGGAGATCTGCCGCTGAATTACCGGCTGATCAGCGTCGTGGCAAGCTCCACGCTCGAGAAAGTCGCGAGTGCACGGCGTCGCGCGAGGCGCGGATTGGAAAGGCGTTTTTCGTCGGGGCCGCGGATTTGGCGGATCACTGCGGATCACCTGCGGATCGAAGACAGGTTGTCATCCTGAGCCCTTCGACGAAGTTCACCCTGAGCGAAGCCCAAGGGCTCAGGGTACACTGCGCGAAGGAGCGACAACCCAGACGACGAACTCTGAGAACGCTGACACGGCGCACGCTGAACACGCTGACACTGCTGGAACGGCGACACGCGCACGCGCTCCTTCCTCTTTCCGACGTCGCGACGTCAAACGCAGGTCCTGCGCCCTTCTGCGTGCGCAGTGTCTGCGTATTCAGCGTTCGCCGTCTGGGCTTGCTGTCGTCTGGGCTTGCTGTCGTCGCTCTTATCGACCCGCGAGCAGTTTCTCAAACAGGTCCAGTGCTCGCGGGTCGCGGCTCTGCGACAGGAAGAAGATCGCGTCCTTCTTGAGCTTCATGCTCTTCGACTCGCGGACGACGCGAATCAACGCTGGTACGCCTTCGCCATCGCGTCGCTGCGAGAGATAGAAGAGCGCGTCGCTTCGTACGGCGTTGCCGCTGGCGTCGTCCATGGCCACGTCGGTCAAGCCCGCTGTGACAACGGTGCTCACCTCCTGGCTCACCCAGAAGAGCGACGCCTTGCGCGACGTTTCGGACGCATCGTTGTCGCGCACGATCGCAAGCAGTTGCCGCCAGACCGACGGCCCTTCCGCAATGGCGGCGCCCAACACGGCGTGATCGGCAGAACGGCCAGTGAGTCGCGGCGCGAGCGTGAGGAGGTAGCGCACCGCGTCCGCCGCCTTGACGATGCCGAGGTCGGTGTCGGCGGCGGTCTCGCGTCCTCCGACGGTGACCCGCAGGTCAGTCACCGTTCCTCCGGATCGCGTGAGCAGCACGCGCGCCGGTGTCTCCTCGCAGATGCCATCCTCTGCCACGCCAGTCCGGCCGAAGTGCATACCATTCCGCTGGCGGCTGGTGGTCCACCCCGGCGATGTGTCGCGACTGATGAAGATGCTGACGCCGTTGCCGCACACGTTCCGGCGAGTGATGACCTCGAACGCGATGGTACCGCGCGCTGAGCCGATTCGATCGTCCAGCGACTGGGCGTGTGCACCCTGCGCGGCGACAGCAAGAACCAGTACGAGTGGGCGCATGTTCATGGGTTCACGATCTCCTCGAGGGCCTTGAGTGCCTTGGGATCCTTCGATTGTCCGATGTGAAACAGCGCTTCCTTGCGGAACTGCGGGTTCGCATCGCGCTTTGCGATCTGGATGAGCTTGTCGAGTGACGCGTCGTCGCGGCGTTGCGCCAGGAAAAAGATGATCTCCTTCTTCAGCGCTGCGTCCGCCTTGTCATACACAGCCGGCAGCTCGGCGGGGTTTCCGTTCTTGCGCTGGGCCAGGTGGAAGAGCGCGTTCTTGCGCTGCTCCACAGGCTCCTTCGGATCGTTGACCACGGACGCCAGCCAGCGCGTCGTCTCCGCGCTGGGGTTCTGCGCGATGTGAAACATGAGGTTCGAGCGTACCTTCGCGTCGGCAATCTTCGCGTATGCATCGCGCAGCCAGCTGGCGTCGTCCGCGTCGCGACTTTGCGCAATATGGAAGATGGCGTCGTTGCGCATGGCCGCAGGCGCGTCGTCGGACAGCGCGAAGGTCTTGAGGAACCTTCGCGCGCGATCCCCCCTGTTCTGCGCCAGCGCGAACAACGCGTTCTGTCGCACGCCGCGGTCGTCGCTGTTGAGCAGGAGGTACTCGAGCGCGTCGATGGCGGCGTCGCCCTTCGCCTGCTGAAGGTGGAACACGGCGTCCTGCTTCACGCTGGCATCGGGATCCGTCTTGACGACGTCGAGCAGGATCTTCTCACGGTCGACACCAGACTTCTGGGCGAGGATGAAGAGCGCATTCTTGCGAAGTGGCTTCGAACACGCGTCGCGCCGCGCAAGCACCTTTTTCAGCAACGGCAGCACGCGCTCGGGGTCCATCTGCTGAAGGGCGTTGAGGGCCGCGGTCTGCATCTCCATGTCCTCGCAGCCCTTGCCGGTTTTGTCCGCCACCTTGTTGACGTCCTGTCGAGCCGATGCATCGCCACGTTGCGCGAGTTGTCCCTTG
>JANOIJ010000067.1:0-2257 GCA_031407575.1 Gemmatimonadaceae bacterium
CCCGTGCCGCGACCACCTCGCCGGTATTCACGCCGATTCGCAGCACCAGCGCAGCGGTGGCCGGATCGCGCGCGACCGCTTCGCGCAGCGCGAGAGCCGCAACCAGGCCGCGCTCGGCGTCGTCGCCGTGCGCCTGCGGAATGCCGAACACGGCCATCACCGCGTCGCCGATGAACTTCTCGAGAGTGCCGCCGTGGGCGGCGATGATTTCCCGGGCGATCGCGTAATAGCGCCCCAGCAGGGCGCGCACGTCCTCAGGATCGTTCGACTCGCCCATGGCAGTCGAGCCAGTGACGTCGGCGAAGAGGATCGTTACGACACGCCGTTCCTCGGACATGGCGCGATTCTCGCACCATTGACCCAAAAGATGAAAAATGCCGGCTAGCAATGGGGGTACTGCCGCCCCAAGCGCCAGGCCACCGCCTTCAGACCGCGCGCCAGGCCACCGTGGGGCGGCATCGCCGCCCCCTCGTTGGTTCAAGTGTCGCTACAACCGTGTGAATCTGCCCCCGACTCATAAAACGCAGCCATCATCCCCAAGCGCATGTTCACTTGTCGCGCCTGCTCGCTGTCTACGAACCAGCCGGAATGGCGGTGACGTCCTCCCAATAAACTTAGGCAGTTTAGAACTGGAGTAAGGTCGCTTCGGCGCCCCGCAGGAAGGGCTAAGGAGAAGCGATGAAGAAGTCGAGGTATACGGAAGAGCAGATCGCCTACGTGTTGCGCCAGGCCGAGTCGGGCACGCCGGTATCGGATGTTTGCCGGGGCATGGGAATCTCTGAGGCAACGTTCTACGTCTGGAAGAAGAAATACGCGAGCATGGGCGTTACAGAGCTGCGCAAGCTGCGGCAGCTCGAGGATGAGAATTCACGTCTCAAGCGCGTCGTGGCGGATCTCACGCTCGACAAGCACATCCTGCAGGAAGTCATCGCAAAAAAGCTCTGAAGCCGTCACGCCGCAAGGAGGCCGCTCGTTGGATTCATGAGCGATTCCAGGTCAGTTGTGTGCGTGCGTGCCGGCTGGGAGGCCTGAGTCGAGCAGGGTGGTATCGCAAGAGCACGGCGAAGGATCAGTCGGGCTTGCGCATGCGCATCCGGGAGATCGCGCTCGCCCGTCCGAGATTTGGGTATTTACGCATTCACGTGATTCTGCTTCGGGAGGGTTGGAAGGTGAATCGCAAGCGCGTGCACCGCCTCTATCGGCTCGAAGGTCTGCAGGTCCGGATGCGGATGAGGAGGCGCAAGCGGCTGAGCTTGCATCGCGGCCCGGCGCCGCGGCCGACCTCGCTTGGGGAGCGCTGGAGCATGGATTTCGTTCACGATCAACTCGCCAACGGCAGGGCATTCCGGGTGCTGACCGTGGTCGATAACTGGAGTCGCGAGAGTGTGTTGCTGGAGGCCGGTTTCCGGCTCACGGGCGAGAGCGTCACCCAGGCCTTGGCCGAAGCATCCCAGCAGCGTTCGTTGCCGCGCTCGATCACCGTCGACCATGGCACCGAGTTCACCTCCAAGGCGCTTGACCAATGGGCCTGGGAGAACGGCGTGCAGCTCGACTTCACGCGACCGGGAAAGCCGACGGATAATGGCCTGTGCGAATCCTTCAACGGAAGGTTGCGCGATGAATGCCTGAACGTGAACGAGTTCGAGACGATCGATCAGGCGCGACAGAAGATTGAGGCCTGGCGAATCGATTACAACGAGCAGCGACCACATGGCGCACTTGGCCATCTGACCCCAAGTGAATACGCCAAATCAGGTCGGAGAGTTGGGTTTGAGGTGACCGATTTCCAACTTAGAACTGTCTCCTAACGGGGAGAACGTCACCTGCCAGAAAAGTCCACTTGTAGAATGTCTACGACGCGGGGGAGCTTACGGATGGAGGCCGTAGTGCGGTTGGTATTCATGACCTCCTCCCCCAGCGCTTGGCTAGGTACGCTTGGAGGTCACGCACGAGGTATTGAGGGCGCTCGTAACGTTTCGAGACAGCGCGAAGGCGTCCAATGCACCGATAGACGCGCAGGGTTTCGATCGAAAGGCCTGTAATCTCCGCGGCTTCGGTCGCATTGACGAGACGCTTCGGATCGACAGAACGGTGGGCGATATGGGATTCGGGTGAACGAGCGGCAGCGTGCGCGAGTTCTCGCGCAAACGATAGGAAAGATCTGGGCATGACGCACTCCGAAAAAACGTAGTCGCCTGGGTAGATGGAGTGCTCTTTGGTGACCCGGGAGTAATTCGCCGATGCTGCAGCGAAAACC
>JANOIJ010000086.1:0-11429 GCA_031407575.1 Gemmatimonadaceae bacterium
TCCGTGACGGCGAGAACAGAGTCGCGTGTGCCGAGGTCGATGAGCCTCGTGCCGACCTGCGCGCTCGTGGGACGCAAGCTCCGCACAATACCGCCGACAGGCCCAGCGAGGATGCCGAGGATGCCCTGGCGTCCCGCTTCACCAGCGGTGCCGAAACTGCTCACGGGCAATGCGGTCACGATGCCCTGGAGCGCTGCCGCAAAGCCCGCGTACGCGGCGGCGGCTGACGCAGGCGCCAACGTGTTTGGGATGTAGGGTGAGCGCATGCACAGGTCGCCCGCTGCGCCGCCCGTGCAGTTCCGCGCGAACTGCCAGCCCTGCTTGGACGGGTTGCCGAGAATCTGCACCGGCAGCCCCGGCGCCGGCGTCTGTCCGGAATACTGGTCGAGGAAGAACGCAAACGACGCCGGCGAATTGAAGGAACGACCGAACGTGACGCGAAGGTTCTGCGTCTCGGCAGGCTTGAAGATCAGCGCTGCGCGCGGAGAGAACTGCGAGCCCTCGATGCGCGAATTGACGTCACCGCGCGCCGCGAGCAGCAGGTCGAGCTTGGGCAACAGCTCGGTCGTCGTCTGCAGGTAGCCCCCGTACTCATTGATGTCGTCGTTCCCTTCATTGCGGCCGTTGATCGTGCCTTCCGTCTGCGGACGTGTCATCACGTACTCGCCACCAACGACGAACTTCGTCCGGCCCAGCTGCAGCCCCTGCTGCGCCTGGCCGACGAGGACGCTCGACCGGTCGACTACCGGGATGCCAGTGCGCAGGTAGTAGGACCCCTCAGTGTCCGTGGGGGTTTTGTTGCCGGAATTCGACTTGTTGTAGAAGACCTGCGCAAAGAAGTTCTTGTGTCGAAAGCGCTCCTGGAGATTCATGTACGTCCAGTTCGAGACCTGTGCGGCGCCGAACGTGGTGGTGATCTCCATGCCCTTCCCGAAGTGCGTGAAGCCGGCGGTGCTGATGAGCTCCGTGTCGTCGTTCGGCCTGAAGTCGAGACGCCCCTCACCGCTGTAGCGGCGGAGATCGAAGTCGCGTGCGACGGCCTTGCCACGGCGTGACGACGGGATGCGCGCGTCCGTGGCCGAATACGTGACCGGTTCATTCGGATCGATGTACCTGTAGTCCTCGGCCGTGAATGCCTCGCCGGACAGCTTGTACCCCAGCTTGCCGCTGCCGAAGATGCCGGCATGACGGCCGCTGACGCGCCCGAGCGACCGCTCGCCGCCCGCGACGGTGATGGTGTTGCCGACAGAATTGAATGGCGACTTGGAGATCACGTGCAGCACGCCCGCCCCGGAGTTCGGGCCGTACAGCGCCGCGGCGGGGCCGTTCAACACCTCGATGCGCTCGATGTCTTCGTTCGTGCCCGTGAACAGCGCAGGCACGTTGACGCGGAGCGACGGCACGCCGGCGAAGCGATAGTCCTGGAGCATCAGCATGCTCGTGGAGAACGCGTTGTTGAACCCGCGCGACACGATGTTGGCCTGGAGGACGCCACCCGTGGAGATGGAGAGCCCCGGGACACCCTTGATGTGGTCCGTCACGGTGACAGCCGCGCGCTCCGTGATGCGCATTTCCGGCACGACGGAAATGGAGTTCGGCGAGTCGAGGATCTTCTCGGACACTGCGCCGCGCGTCGCGGTGGTGACGATCTCGTTGAGTTGCGTGGGGTTCGGCAGTGCCGCGATGTCGAGCGTCGTCGTGGCGCCCGAGCGCACCGTGATATTGGGAATGCGCTGCGCGGCGAGACCGACGCGCGCGCGCACGGTCACCGTGTAGACGCCGGGCTCGAGGTTGGGGAGCGTATAGCTCCCGTTATCCCGCGTGGTTGCCGAGATGAGGCTGCCCGTCGTTCCGCTGAACGCCTCGATGCGCGCGCGCGGTACGGCCTCGCCGGACGACTGCTCCGTCACGCGGCCCGCGATCGTGCCCGTTTGCGCCGAGAGACTCGACGCGCCAAGGAGGAGTGCGCCTGCACATGCGAACGCGCTGCGGAAAAATCCTGCCATAACGAACCTCCGGACGAATCCAGATGGGGTTGAACCCTGGGGCGGGACCTGCGTTTGGCCGCTCAAGGGCCGAATAGGCGTCATTATCGGGCATTGCTCTGGCCAGCGCCAGCGTCTTCATCGTGTTGCTACGAGGGGAAACGCGTGCTATCTCGGCAGCCACTCCAGGATGGAGACGGGTTGTGCCGTCATCGGCTCGAGTTGCTCGGCGTCGCCCTGACCAACCCGCTGGACGAACAGGTGCAACGCTCGGCGATCACGCCACGCGATGGGATCGTGGGTCGGCTCCCACTGCCCCACCGAGGCGGCCCAGAGCGACGACACGCGCCACGCGCCACTCGCGGACGCTGCCGACGCCACGGAGATGCCGCCGCCGAGTTCCGCGTCGCGGAACACGACGTGCACCGATCCGCGCGCACCGGCCACCACCAGCGGACGCGAGAGTGGAATGCGCTTCGTGCCTCCCCCACTCAACCGAAAAGCCAGCGTGCGCGTGCCAACCTGGCTCACGCGCCACCGCGCGCTGTCGCGCCATACGAGCTGCAGCTGTGGTACGTCGCTCCCCTCGGGCCGCCAGTACGTCGCGATGAGCGGCCGCCCGCGCGAATCCACCGTCATCGTCGTCTGGTTGATCAGCTCACGCCCCTGCGGCACCGCCCACGCCACCTCCGCCGAGGCGGCCGTGATCGGCAGCACGTACTTATCGCCGTTCGTCTTCGTCCACGTCCGGCCCTCATCAGGCGAGTACGCGTACAGCACGTCGTGATTGGTGGCGACATCAGGCGTCTCGCGCCAGCACCATGAGAGATGCCACCCGCCACGCGCGTCCACGGCGAGCGTGTTGGGATACGCATTGCGCACGCCTTCACCCGAGATGAGGGGATGCGCCACTGCCGCCCACGTACCACGCTTTACATGCCAACGGTTGACCATCACGTCGCCGCGGCCCGACTGTCCGTCGCGATAGAGGAACAGGAGATCGCCGCCCCGGATGGCGTAGAACTGCGGATACGTCACTCGCCCTTCATGCTGGCCGGTCATCGCCTGCGACGCGCCCAGCTCCAGCGCGCCAGGCCGCACCGCACGCGCATAGTGCAGCGCCCGCCCATGCTCGGCCCATGCGACATGCAGCACGCCGCGGCCGTCCACGCCGAGCGCGATGGCGTTGTGCGCGTCGGACACGTTGTTCGTGAACGCCGTAGTGCGCACGTCCCAGCGATCCGTGCCCACGCGTCGGCGCGCCAGCACGACGCGCGCGCTGTCGTCGTAGTACGCCGTGTACTGGACTGCACCATGCGTGACGACGCTGCTCGTGCGGAAGATCACCGCGTTCACCGAGGAGCTCGCCCATCCCACGCCGACCGTCGAGAGATGCGTGCGCGGCGGCGCGGTGGGTGTCTGTTGCGCGACGCCACTTTCCGCGATGAGGACGGCGACCGCGATCGCGAAGGACACGATTCTCATCGCAGTTCCAGCGCAACGAGTGACTTGGCCGGGAGCTGGACCGTGAGCGTCTCGCCACTGAGCCGCGCGCCGCCGAAGGCGACTGGTCGCACCACATTCGGCTGCTCGAAGGTGTTGAATGCGTTCATGCGATCTGCCGTGAGGATGCGTCCAGTCACGCTCGTCACCGCCTGCCCGCGGATGGACACGCGGATCGTGCGCGGCTGGTTCGGGTCGAGGTTCGTCACCGTCAGGTGCATGCGGCCGTTGGCATCTCGCGACGCCGTTGCACTGATCGCGGGCATCGATCGCTCGCCATGCAGGTAGCGTCCTGCGTCGAGACTGATCGGCAGCAGGACGGCATCGTGATGAACGGCGTACATCTCGTACACATGATACGTCGGCGTCAGCACGAGCTTGTCGCCCTGCGTGAGCACCATCGCCTGGAGGACGTTCACCGTCTGCGCGATGTTCGCCATCTTCACGCGGGCCGCATGCTTGTTGAACACGTCCAGCGACACCGACGCGGCGAGCGCATCACGCAGCGCATTCTGCTGGTAGAGGAAGCCGGGGTTGGAGCCTGGCTCGCCCTCGTGCCACGTCCCCCACTCGCCCACGATGAGCCACACCCGCTTCGCGGGGTCGTAGCGATCCATGATGGCCGAGTGCCGCGTCAACAGTTCGTCGAACCCTGTGGCCTTCTGCAGCAACTCGGCCCATTCGCCCTCCGTAAAGTCCGTCGCCTTTCCCTTCTTCGCCCAGCTTCCGGTGAGCAGGTAATGATGGACGTCGATGCCGTCGATCATGCGACCGGCGTCGCGCATCACCACGTCCATCCACGTGTAGTCGTCGCCGGCCGGTCCGGTCGCGACGCGGAATGGCTTCAGCGGGCCGTATTGCGGCAGGAAGCTGGCATACCGCTTGTACTCGTCCGCGTAGTACTCGGGGCGCATGTTGCCGCCGCATCCCCAGTTCTCGTTTCCGACACCCCAGAATCGAACGTTGAAGGGCTCCTGCTTGCCATTCTTGCGACGCAGGTCAGCCATGGGGCTGGCACCGGGATGGTTCAGGTATTCCCACCATTCCTGCATCTCGTGCACCGTACCGCTCCCGACGTTGCCAACGATGAACGGCTCCGTGCCGAGCTGCTGCGTGAGCGCGAGAAACTCATGGGTGCCGACGCCATTGTCCTCGGTGACGCCGCCCCAGTTGTTGTTCACGACGGTCGGCCGCGACGCGCGCGGGCCGATGCCATCCTTCCAATGGTAGTAGTCGGCAAAGCAGCCACCCGGCCAGCGAAGGTTGGGTATCCTGATCGCGCGCAACGCCTTCACGACGTCGTCGCGAATGCGCCACGCGCCCGTCGCGTCCTTCGTCCACAATCCGTCGTACACGCCGCGTCCCAGATGCTCGGCAAAGTGCCCGTAGATGTGGCGGTTGATGGTGTCACGCCCCTGATCCGCGTTGATGATCAGTGCGTGAGCCCCTTGGGCATGTGCGGGCCGGGTTGCGGTCAACACCGCGAGAATCCCGAGGATAGAGAACAGGCGCATTGAGGTCACCGGGTTAAATCATCCATCTTGCGCGCCTGGACGCACGGAGCGCTCCAGGCGGCTCTGCATCACGACGACGGCGATGAGGAAGCCGCCGCGCAGCACCCATTGCCACCACGGGCTGATCGTCCCTTCCAGGTTGAACACGTTGAAGATGGCACTGAGCAGCAGCACGCCGATGAGCGTCGACCCCGCACCTCCCAGGCCACCGGACAGCAGTGTCCCGCCAACGACCACCGCCGCAATGGCGTCAAGCTCCCATCCCGTTCCTGCGACGGGTTGGCCCGCGCCCAGCCGAGCGGCGAGCACCACGCCCGCGAGACCAGCGAGTGCGCCACTGAGGGCATAGGCGCCGACCACGATGCGATCGGTGCGGAGACCCATCACGCGCGCCGCGTCCTCGTTGTCGCCAATGGCGAGCACATGACGACCGAACGTCGTATACCGCAGGACGAATGCTCCGAGGGCGTACGCTGTGAGGAGCAGCACGATGGGAGTCGCGACGGGACCGATGCGCCCGCGTCCGAGCCACGTCAAGCCAGTCGCCGCGGCGTCGATACTGATGCTCTGCTCCGCCGTCATGGCGAGTGCCGCACCGCGCGCCGCGATGAGCATCGCGAGCGTGACGATGAAGGGTTGGATGCGCGCCTTGGTGACGAGCAATCCATTGATCACGCCGAGGAACGTCGCAACGCCGACACCACCCGCAACGGCCACCACGGCCCCGAATGGAGCAAGCATGGCAGCTACCACACCTGCGACGGCGAGCAGTGCGCCGACCGACAGATCGATGCCTCCGCTCAGGATCACGAACGTCATGCCGAGCGCCACGAGGCCGAGCATGCTGTTCTGCCGAAGGACGTTGGAGACATTCTCCATCGTGAGGAACGCTTCGTAGCGCGCCGTGCCCGCGATGCACACGGCGACGAGCGCGACGAGCGCGCCGTGACGAAGCACGCGTCTCATGCGCGCGCCGGTCGCTGGAGATACACGGCGATCAGGATGATCGCCGCCTTGAGGGCGAGCGAGAGCGCGTACGGCACGAGCAACATGTTGAAGCCCGTCGCGATGACCTGCATGATGAGCGCACCCACGACGGTCCCCGCGATGGTCGCGCGCCCACCCGCCAGTGCCGTTCCGCCAACGACCACCGCCGCGATCGCGTCGAGCTCCATGTTCAGCCCGATCTTCGCGGCGTCGCTGGCGCCGAGCCGAGCGGCGATGATGAGACCTGCGACGCCGGAGAGCGCGGCGGAGAGCGTGTAGACGATCACCAGTGTGCGCCGCACCGGCACGCCCGCCAGCCGGGCGGCGGCTGGATTGCCACCCGTCGCCAGTATTTGTTGACCAAGCGCCGTCGTGCGGAGGACGAAACCCGCCGCGACGACGGCAACCACTGCGCAGACCACCGGCAGCGGCACAGGTCCGAGATGTCCGCGGCCAAGCGCGAGCAGCGCGGGATGCGATATGGACACGAGTTCGCCATCGCGACTGATGATCTGCGCAATGCCGCGGCCGGCGATGAGCGTGGCCAGGGTCACGACGATCGGTTGCGCGCGAAGCGACGCGATGAGTGCGCCATTGAGCGCACCCACGATCGACGCGCCCAAGAGAGCGGCGATCAGCGCCACCAGGAGTCCCTGATCCACGAGCACCGCACCGAGCGCGGCGGCGATGGCCATCGTCGACCCGACCGAGAGATCGACGCCACCCGTCGCGATCACGAACGTCATGCCAATCGCCACCAGCATGACGGTCGAGACCTGGAGCAACACGTTCCACAGGTTGCCGGCGGTCGCGAAGTTGGGGGTGAACAGCGCGTTCAACGCGACGAGCATCGCGAGCGCGCTCAGCGCGACGTATTGCGGTGCCGCGCGAACGGCCCATCGCGTCATCCGGCGGCCATCGCATGAATGATTGCATGCTCGGTGATCGCATCGCCGTGCAACGCCGCCACGTTGCGTCCGTCCCGCAGCACGACCACACGCGTCGCTCCCTCGACGAGCTCCTCGAGCTCGGACGAGATCATCAACACGCCCATGCCGGCGTCAGCGAGCTCGTTGAGCAGGTGCTGAATCTCTCCGCGTGCGCCGATGTCGATGCCGCGCGTGGGTTCGTCGAGAACGAGCAACTGTGGGTTGGTGCAGAGCCAGCGGGCGAGCAGGACCTTCTGCTGGTTGCCGCCGGAGAGCTCGCGGATCGGCTGATCGGCGCTGGTGGCCTTGATGCCGATGCGCCGCATGTAGCGATCGACCAACTCGGCCTGCCGCGCGCGCGACACGATGCCAAAGCGAGTGAGCAGCGGCAACGCTGCGAGCGTGAGGTTGTCGCGCACCGAGAGGTCGGGAATGATGCCATCTGCCTTCCGGTCCTCCGACACGAATGCGACGCCCGCGTCCATCGCGTCGCGCGGTGAGCGAGGCGCGTAGGCGGCTCCGTCGCGCCGCATCTGCCCATCGTCCAGGCGCACATCACCGAATGCGATGCGCGCCGTTTCCGTGCGACCGGAGCCCAGCAAGCCCGCCAGCCCGACGATTTCGCCGCGATGGACGTCGACCGTGACGTCATGAAGCCGAGGCGGCATCGCGAGGTGCTCGCCGCGAAAGAGTGGCGTTGCACTCGGATCCGGCTCGGCCGCGCTCGCACGCAAGAACGCACGGTCACGCTCACGCGCGCGCGCAAAGCCCGTCGTGCCGTCGCGCAGCGCGTCGCGCGACTTGCCAAGCATGTCGCACACGAGATCGAGCCGGTCGAGTCCCGCCAGCGGTCGCGTCACGACGAGCTTGCCGTCGCGCAGCACGGTGACGGCATCGCACACCGCGTACAGTTCATCGAAGCGGTGGCTGATGTAGACGATTGCCGTTCCCTGCTCCTTCAAGCGACCGATGAGCCCGAACAGGATCCCCACTTCGCGTTCCGAGAGAGAGCTTGTGGGCTCGTCGAGCACCAGCAGCGTGGCACCGAGTGACACGCCGCGCGCGATGGCGACCATTTGCTGTCGAGCAGTATTGAGGCTGCCCAGTGGCGCGCGAGGATCGATGTCGACACCCAGGCGACCCAGCAACTCGCCCGCGTCGGCGTCCAAGCGCGACCAGTCGACGAGTCCCCACCGGCGCGGCTCCCGCCCGAGGTAGAGATTCTCCGCCACGGTGCGCAGCCGGAGGAGGTGAATCTCCTGATGCACCGCACACACACCCGCCGACTGCGCTGCGGCGGGACTCGCGAAGTCCACGGCGCGGTCAGCGAGCGTCATGTCGCCAGCGTCGCGCCGATACACGCCGGTGATGATCTTCACGAGCGTCGACTTGCCGGCGCCGTTCTCTCCCACGAGCGCGTGGATCTCGCCGGCACGAAGGCTGAAGTCCACGCCGTCGAGCGCGGGTGCACTACCGAAGCGCTTGGTGATGCGCTCCATGCGGAGGAGCGGACCAGCGCCGTCCATCGTCACACGCGACGCAAGCGGCAGAACGCGTGCTCCATTCAATACGCGTCGGCGATGAACTGCTTCGCGTTCGACTTGTCGAAGAAGCGATCGTTGACGAGGATCTTCGTGGGCACCTTCTCGCCTTTGCGCAGCTTCGCGATCGTCTCAAAGGCCAGCGGTCCGTAGCGCGGATTGCTCTCCACCGTTGCGCCGAGCTCGCCCCGCTCGATGGCCTCGAGCGCGGAGCGCGACCCATCCACTGAAACGATCGTGACGTCCGTGCCGGGCGTGAGGCCGGACGCCGTGAGCGCCTGGATCGCGCCAAGGGCCATCTCGTCGTTGTGCGCGTACACCGCCGTGATCTTCTTGCCGAGCGACTGGGCGATGTTCTGCATCACGCCCTGGCCGGTGGCGCGTGAGAAGTTGCCGGTCTGCGACGCGATGATCGTCATGCCGGGATGCTTCGCGATCTCGTCGCGAAAGCCCTTGGCGCGGTCGGCGGCGACGGACGCGCCTGGCGTGCCGGACAACTCCACGATGCTCGCCTTGCCATTCGACTGCTTCGCGAGCCACTCCGCCGCGCGACGCCCCTGCTCCACGTAGTTCGACGCAAGCTCGGTGACGTAGTCCTCACCCGGAACGCCGGCCGCGGAACGGTCCACCAGGATCACCGGAATCTTCGCGGCCTTCGCCGCCTGCAAGGCTGGCGTGAGACCGTCGAACGTGCGCGGAGCCAGCACGATGATGCTCACCTTCCGCGCGATGAGGTCCTCGACGTCGGACACCTGCTTCGACGTCTGCCCCTGCGCGTCCGTGACCACGATCGGAATACCATGCTTTGCCGCTTCGTCCTTGAGGCTCTTGGTCTCCGCGAGACGATACGGGTTGTCGCTCTCCATCTGCGAGAAGCCAACGACGTACTCGTCGGCCTTCTTGCGCTCACAAGCGGCGACTGCGACGAGCGCAAGCGCAAGCGCAGCCGTGCGAAAGCCGCGGCGGAGATTCGTCGGAATTGAAGAAGAAACCATGGGGACGCGTCGGTGAGTGAAGGTCGACCTGAGTACGCGTTCGCGCGTGCCCTTGTCAAGCGCACGGCGGCGGTGCGATGCTGTCGCACATGACCATCCCTTTCCTGTCCGCTCGTCGCGCGTCGGCGTCCTGCATCGGCGCACTGCTCCTCCTCGCCGCCAACCCGCTCTCGGCACAAGCACCGCAGAACGCAGCGCGCGGCGCCGCAGCGCGATCAGAGACGATTCCACTGCCCGAACACCCACGTCCTGATTTCCATCGCGCCGACTGGGTGAACCTCAACGGTCGCTGGCAGTTCAAGTTCGACTCAGCCGACGCGGGCGAGCGCGCGCGCTGGTTCGGTCGATCCCTGGCGACGTCGAACGCCATTGTAGTCCCATTCTCGTGGGGCGCGCCGCTCTCCGGAGTCGCCGACAGCGCGGACATCGGATGGTATCAACGGTCGGTGACGGTGCCCGAGCGGTGGCGAGGCAAGCGCATCTTCCTGGTGGTCGGCGCGTCCGACTGGCGAACGTCCGTGTGGCTCGGCGACGCGAGCGTCGGCACCCATCAGGGTGGGTACACGCCCTTCTCGGTGGAGCTCACGCGCAATGTCACCTTTGGCGCTGCGCAGCGGCTGACGCTTCGGGTCGACGACCGCCCGCACGCCTTCAAGCTCGAAGGAAAGCAAGGCTACGGAAAGGCGCGCGGGCTGTGGCAGACGGCCTACCTCGAGGCACGCGGTTCCCACCCACTCGAGTACGTGCACTTTACGCCCGATATCGCGAATGGTCGCGTGACGGTCGTGGCGCGGCTCCGCGAACCCGCGCCGGCGGCCATGCGTCTCCGGATTGCATTCACACCGGGCGACGACTCGCTCTCGACCGCGGGCGCCACGCTTCCATCGCCGGTCGTGCAGCAGGTCGCACGCGGGGAGCGCGACGTGCGATTCACCGTCGCCATTCCGAATGCGCGTCTGTGGTCGCCGGACGACCCGCATCTCTATCACGCCGCGGTATCGCTGCGTGGTGAGGGCCTCGCGACCGATAGCGTCGACACGTACTTCGGCATGCGCGAGATCTCCGTCGTCAACCTGCCGGGGACGACGATTCCGTACGTCGCCGTGAATGGAAAGCCGCTGTACATGCAGCTCGCGCTGGACCAGGCCTATCACCCCACCGGCTTCTACACCTTTCCGACAGACTCTGCGCTGCGACACGAAGTGCTCCAGGCGCGAATGATCGGCCTTAACGGACTCCGCGAGCACATCAAGATCGAGTCGCCAAGGAAGTTGTACTGGGCCGATCGGCTTGGGGTGTTGATGATGGCCGACGTTCCCAACTGGTGGGGGCCGCCCGATTCGGCCGCGTTCGCCGAGCACGAGCATGCCATGCGGCAGATGATTCAGCGCGATTACAATCATCCCTCGATCTTCTCGTGGATCGCGTTCAACGAGGCGTGGGGCCTGCCGACCAAGGTGGACGGCAAGGACGTGTACCTCCCCGCGACCCAGCAGCGGGTGAACGCGACCGTACGGCTCGCGAAGCAGCTCGACGCCACGCGTCTCGTCGAGGACAACTCACCCTGCTGCGGTCGCGGTCACACGGAGACGGACCTGAACTCGTGGCATGCCTATCTCCCCGGCTGGGAATGGGAGCAGCATCTCCGCATGATCAGCGACAGCACCGCGCCGGGCTCGCCGTGGAACTTCGAGCGCGGGTACACGCAGGGGCGCCAGCCGATGTTCAACTCCGAGTTCGGCAACGTGTGGGGGTACAAGGGCTCCACCGGTGACGTCGACTGGAGCTGGGACTACCACCTCGCGGTCAATGCGTTCCGCCGTCATCCCAAGCTCTCGGGCTGGCTCTACACCGAGCTGAATGACGTGATCAACGAGTGGAACGGCTATTGGCGCGCCGACCGCTCGCCGAAGGAAACGGGGATGGGCGAACTGGCCGACGGCATGTCGCTGCGCGACCTGCACGCGCCGCTCTA
>JANOIJ010000104.1:0-16417 GCA_031407575.1 Gemmatimonadaceae bacterium
GATGCATCGCGCTTGACCGTCGAGGACACGGTCGCTCGGACCAGCCCGGGCGCGGCTACGACTTCGATACGCTGGCCACTGACCTCGCGCGATTGATCGACCAGCTCGACCTGCGAAACGCCACGCTCGTCGGCCACTCGATGGGGTGTGCCGAGGTGGTCAGGTACCTTTCGCGCGACCGCGGCGGGCGGGTGACGCGCGCGGTGCTCGTGGCCACCATCACGCCGCTCATCGTCAGGACGTCCGACAATCCGGACGGCGTGGAGCGCGTGGCGCTCGAGCGCGGCAGGGCGGCGTTCAGGAAGGACCGCGCGCTCCAGATTGGCAACGGCGCCGCAGGGTTCTTCGGCGCGCCGAAGAACCCCGTCTCGCAGGCGACGATGGACTGGTGGACGCGCATGATGGTCGACCAGTGCTCATTGAAGACGATGCTCGACCTTCACGTGCAGTTCACTGAAACGGACTTTGCACCTGACCTGCGACGGGTGACGGTGCCAACGCTGCTCATTCACGGCGACAGCGACACATCCGCCCGTCTGGACCTCACGGGCCGCAAGAGTGCGCGGCTCGTTCCGGGAAGCGAGTTGCGAGTCTATGAAGGCGCCGCGCACGGCCTTCCGGTGACACACGCTGAGCGCCTCAACGCTGACCTGCTCGCCTTCACGCAACCGTGACCGGATCTCCCAGCATCGCCTGCACGTTCTCCGGCGCGAAGCATTGAGTCGGAGATCGTACCCGCGTTCATCTGCGCAAAGCCGTCCATCGCCTGCCGATTTCCGCTGATGGCGTCGAACAGGTTTTGCACGATGTGCGTGGAGACGGTGTCGCTGGGAAAGGTCGCACGATCCTCCACAAGGACGCGGTAGCCCTTTCGCGCGAGGAGCATCGCGACCGGTGAACCAGCGCAGCGTGCACCCACAACGATCGCTCGCCAGGCGCACCCCCATCAATGGATAGGTGGCGTCACGATGAGTCACGGATGCGTTACGGTGCCGAAACGACTGCCGCTTCGCGTAGCGTCGTCAGCCGGGCACCCTCACCTTCCCACTCCGCCGACGACCCTCGCACGATTTCGTGCAGCATCCAACTGGCTGACACGCATGCGCAGCTCCTCACGCCGATCGCTCGCCATCGGCGTTCTCTCGTTCGCCTTCCTGCTCGGCTCATGCAAAGGTGAGACGACCGGCCCCTCCACACCCCAGGTCACGGCCCTCGCCGCGTTTCCCAATCCCGCGACAGTGCGCGTGGACGAGACCCTTGTGATGGTGCTGACGATGGCCGCCGACTCCGGCGCGGATCGCGCCATCATCTGGCGCTCCGCCGATCCGCGCCGAGTGTCCGTGACGGAGACTGGCATCCTCACGGGGATCTCCGTGGGAACGGCGGTGGTCACCGCGCAGTCGGCCGCAAATCCGAATCTCGTCGCCATCGTGCCGGTGAGCGTCATCCCGGCGTACACCGGTGTGCATCGCGTCGTTGCTGCGCCGCAGGCGCTCACCCTCATTCCTGGTCAGGCGCAGGGCGTCTCCGTCACCGTTGAAGCGGATTCGAAAGTGAGCCGCGATGTGCGGTTCGTGTCCGACAGCCCATCAGTCGCGACGGTGTCGGCAACGGGGCTGGTGACAGCGAGGGCGCAGGGCTCTGCGCGCATCACGGCGCGGTCGGTCGCCGACTCCAACATGGCAACGGTCATCTCCGTCACCGTGCGCGCGCCAACGGCGACGCGTGTGAGCCTGCACTCCATCACGAGCCGAGGCACCGGCGTTCCGGTGGACCTCCAGAACGTGACCGGCCAGGCGGACGTGCTGGTCAATGTCGAGCCGGGCGAGGGCGTGCTCGAGCGCATCGACCTGGTCGTCCGCAACAACAGCCGCGACACCGTCGTGGCATCGCAGACCTTCGGGGTCTCGCAAGCACTCGCCGCGAATATCGCGAACGGCGCGGCGAGCACGCTCGTACTGAGCTTCCGCACCGACGCCTACGACCCTGTCACAGGGAAGGCCGCGTTTCGGAATGGCGCGTCTTCCATCAAGGTGGTGGCCGTGAGCACGAGCAACGGATCGGCGAGCCAGGAGGCGTCGAGCGGCGTCGTCGCATACCTCAACAACGCCGACGGCTTTCTTGTGTCGGCGCGCGGCCTCTCGTCCACCGGCGTCGCGAGCGCGGTGGACGCGTACGGGCGCCGGTGGATGCAGACCGGCCGCGGACTCGTCGTGACGACGATTCCCGTGTCGTTCTCGGGACGCGCGGTTGGCTCGCGCACCATCTCGTTTCCTGGCTCCGCTCCGGCGGGCGCCGTCGTTTCGTCCAAGCCAGGTACGGCGGTGGACACGCTGATGCTACCGGCCGGTTACGCGACGACCGCCGCCGGCGATGGCTACCTCAGCGGCGAGCTGCCGAGCATCGTCGCCGCGGACTCACAGGGCAATTCGCTTTCGCTCGTGCCGGCGACGGTGCTCGCGCAGGGCCGCGGCGGCGCAGGCGTGCTCAATGCGCAAGCGAGCTACCTCAACGGCGCTCGGCTCGAGGGCATCCGCGTCGACAACTCGCCGCCGCCGCCGGCGACGCTCGTGATCTCGCCGGCGCTGCAGAACACCAACAATTGGATCAACGGTTCGTACGTCTTCGCGTCGGGCATCTCGGGAATCACCGCTGATGTGGGAGTCGGGCTCCCCGGTCCGGCGGCTGCGCCTACCGTGGAGTCCGCAGGCATTACGGTGCTCGTCACCGGTGGTTCGCTGACGGACACCACGCAGGTCACCACGGGCGCCGATCTCCCGGCGTCGAACTCCAACACCGCGTACAACGCCGTTGCCCGGTACGCTGACCGGCTGGGCAACGTTCGTATCGTCCCGCTCACGGGCGCCGGTGCACATCCGGCTTCCACATTCGGCGTGGACATCCAACCGCCAACGATCCGCTACGCCACGGGGTCCCTCACCGCGGAGACGCTTGTGTCCGCGAGCGCCGATTCCATCTACGATTCCGCCACCGGCGGCCTTGGTCCCCGCGCATTCGCCATCGATGCGATCGACGACCGTTCAGGCCTCGCGACCGACCGTGTGTTCATCTCTCTTACTCGGCTGGCCCAGCCGAGTGCTTCGGGCACATTCACGGGCACGACGACGTGCATCATTGGTGGCGGCGGCGCGTGCGTGCGCGTGCCGGCGCTCTTCGAGAGCGTGCTCCCCGACCTGTACCGCCAGCACACCACACCGATGGTCGGTGGCGGCACCGCCGTCGAGGGGTACTACACCTTCACTGCGACCGTGATGGACCAGGCGGGCAACGTCAGCGAGGTGCGCACCAAGCGCGCGCTGCTCGACGCAGGCACGGGAGGGTCGGCGGCGCTGTTGACGGGTGTTGGAATCTCGGGCGTGTTGCTCGGCGGGCAGACGGCCGCATTCCTCGCACTCGCGACGGACAACGTCGAGCTCGCGCGCGGCGGCGTGCTCGTGGAGTATCCGAACCTGCCGGGCGGCGCGCAGATGCTGACGTACGCAACGCCGCAGTCCGGCGCGAGCGCGCCCATCGGCACGGCGTTCGACGCGAATCTGACGTCGCCGGTCGCGGGCACGCACGCCGCGTTTTCGATGCCTGGGTTCATCCGTGCCCTCGAGACCGTCAGCGCAGCGGATGCGCCGCACGCATACGCCGCCGCGACGGTGAAGCCGGTGTCGGCCAATGCGTGGGTGCGTGACTTCGCGCCCGCCGGTGCGCCGGCGACGCTCGCCGCCAACGTTGCGATCGCGCCAGCGTCAGTCGAGTCGCCGCCCGGTGCGACTCCCGGTTTCCTCGCGCTCGCGGGCACGGCGAACGAGGTGCAGCAATGGCGTCGCGTCGCCGGCGCCGGTACGCTGCGGTTCGAGACGGTCGGCGCGACGGGCCAGGCGGTCTCGCCCTTTGCGCGGGTGATCCTCGCGAGACTGGAGCCGAGCGGCCTCACGGTGAATCCGAATGTGTGGCGGGTGCTGAGCGAGTTGACGACGCCGGTGGGGCTCGACAACGGTATCAAGCGCGTGTGGACGTATGACTTCGGCTCGCAATCGAGCGGGAGCTACGTTGCGATCGGCATCACGACAGCTGGCGATGCGCTGGCGACGCGGCTGACGGTTTACTGAATTCGATTCTTACGTCTTGAACAGAAACCGTTCTTGCTCTTGTTGCGGGTCGCGTCGCGATCACATTGAGGCGAGCATGCGCGCGATTCTGGTGAACGCCGATTCGGGCCGATGGAAACAGATCTTGCGGATCTGTTTCGCGAACATTCGAGCATTCAGGAGCGGGCGCTGACTAGGTGGGTTTCATTTTCCGGTTCTTTGGGGAATTCCGGGAGCACGCGCTTTAGGCCAGCTCGTACTGCCGTGCTGGCGGCAACCGGCCCAGACGGCGGCACGCCCAGACGACGGCACGCCCAGACGACAGCAAGCCCAGACGACAGCAAGCCCAGACGACAGCAAGCCCAGACGACAGCAAGCCCAGACGACAGCAAGCCCAGACGACAGCAAGCCCAGACGGCGAACGCTGAATACGCTGATACTGCGCACGCAGAAGGGCGCAGGACCTGCGTTTTTGGGTCGTCAGGTCGCGAAGGCGCTCGGGCGCCTCTCGCCGTTCCAGCAGTGCCAGCGTTTTCAGCGTGTCGTGTCAGCGTTCCCAGCGTTCGTCGTCTGGGTTCACGCCGCTGCTTCCAGATCCGTGCCTCCGCCCTCCGGGCGCCGGCGACGACTCCCCGAAGAACCTGTCCGCTGCAAATTGTCGATGTATCCGCAGCAATGCTGTATCGGCGTGATCTGTTTGTTCAGATAGGGCACATCGGTGTTTCCAGAATCTGCGACCACTTTCACTCGCGCCGCTCTCGACGCCAACGGCAGCCCCTCGATTCTGCAGCAAGAATAGCAGAGCACCCGAGTACGGATTCACGAATGCACGCGGAGCAGGTCGGCAGTTGTCCGCCTCAGATCGGCCTTTTGTCGCAGTTTCAAGAATCGCGCTCCTCTCGAAGCACTAGAGATCTCGACGCGCCCGCGACGACATACAAGCCTGTCACGCCAAATTAGGAATCAGTCCGGCGAATCCGGACCGCCTATCACCGCGCCGCAGCGGTCCACGAAGTACTCCGATGGATGATCGGTGCGCCGCAGTATCGCGTGCAGCGCCTCGTGCCGGATGACGGGTGCGCGCTGGTTTGGCAGGTACTCGAGCAGCACGATGCGATTGGCCTGTGGGTCCCAGTAGCCCACCACCGGGTAGTCCACGCCCTTCACGCGGAACGGCACTTCTCCGCGAACGACGTACCAGTGCACGTCGTCGAAGGATGCGCTCACGCCAGAGCAGACCTCCATCTGCGCCCACCAGTCGCGATACACCGCCTCTGGCGTGAATGCCACGGCGCCATCGGGCAGCGGCACGGGTGCGAGCGGATCGCGACACCCCGAGAGCCAACCCGCCAACACGACCGTCGGCGCGACGACCCAACGCCAACGCGCCCATACGCGAACTCGCATGCCGTGAAACGTTGCGTCGTCGTGAATCAGCGCCGTCACGCTCACGCAAAGATCGCGTTTCTCTCTCTGCACTGCCGCGACGAACGAGCCGTCGTGGAACAGTTGCCCAATCGAGACGCGCGCGACGTCCCCGCGTCGCAATGGTCACGGATACTTGCTGCTCCACCGTCTATCCCTCCCTGCGGCGCCAACTCGTGCGACGCGGGCACTTCCGGAGCCTGCATGCGCGGCCGAATTCATGATTACTCCTCGTCAAGCGCGGCGGTCCTCCTCGCCATCGCGATCGCCTCGGCCGTGACTGCGCCGATCGCGCGCGCGCAGGACGCGCTCGCGGTGGCGCAGGTGGCGCGGGGACGCATCACCGGACGAATCGTCGACGCTGCCACCGGCCAGCCGCTCGCCAAGGCGCAGGTCCTCCTCGTCGACCGTCAGGTCGGCGCCGAATCGGATCTCGACGGCCGGTATACGATCAGCGGCGTGCCCGTGGGACGGTATGCCATTCGCGCCCGCCGGCTTGGCTACCAACCGAAGCAGGTGGACAGCGTCTCCGTTCGCGAGTCCGAGGCCACGGTGGTCAACGTCACACTCGGTGTCGCGTCCGTCACCCTGCAATCGATCGTCGTGCAATCCACGCGCACGGATCAGGCGGCGAGCGAAGCGAGCCTCCTCTCCATCCAGCAGCGCGCCCCCGCGGCGTCGGATGGCATCAGCGCCGAGCAGATGCGTCGCACGCCGGACTCCAATGCGGGCGAGGCGGCGACGCGCGTAAGCGGCATCTCCATCGTCGACAACAAGTTCGTCATCGCGCGCGGCCTGTCGGAGCGCTACAGCACAACGCTGGTCAACGGCGCGGAGATCGCGAGCCCGGAGCCCGCAAAGAAGATCGTCCCGCTCGACATCTTTCCCGCGAGCCTGCTCGAGTCCATCGTCGTCACCAAGTCCGCCACCCCCGACAAGCCCGGCGATTTCTCCGGCGGCGCGGTAGAGGTGAAGACGAAAGAATTTCCCGATAACGACGTCCGGCAGTTCAGCATCTCGCAGTCGTATAACTCGGAGGCGACCTTCGAGACGCTCCAGGCGCCGCACCGGAGCGGCATGGACTTCCTCGGATTCGGCAGCGGACGCCGCGCACCACCTCCGATTCCAGCGGACTTCGACGATGTGTTCTCGCTCGAGCGGTTCGCCGAATCCATTCGGAGCGATTGGAATCCTCGGCCCGCGCGCGTCCTGCCGAACCTCGGCCTCGGGCTCAACGTCGGCGGGCAGCGGCCGTCGGACCGGATCGCGCTCGGCTACGTGCTGTCGCTGACGTACTCCTCTGGCACCGAGCACTCAGCCGACCGCTTCTTCCAGTTCTATTCCAGCCCCAAGACGGAGCCCAACCGCGCGTTCGTCTACCAGGACGTTCGCACGGGCGTGGACTGGGGCGGCGTGGCCAACGTCTCGCTGCGCTTCGGCACCGCATCCAAGGTGAGCTTCAAGAACCTGTACACGCGCAACGCCGAGGAGCTCTACAGCACGAGTGACGGCTTCAATGTGGACGCGAATGGGGACGTGCGCTCGTACCAGTTCCAGTACATCGAGCGCGACCTGCTCCAGACCCAGCTCGCCGGGGAGCATCTCATCGACGCCCTCGCGTCCTCTCGATTCGAGTGGAAGGCAACCATGAGCCGGTCCATGCGCGACGAGCCCGACAACCGGCAAGTGACCTACGTCCGCGATGCCGGCGATCGCTTTGCGGTTGGCACCAACAGCGACGTCTACGTTCGCGCCCTCACCGACCGGCAGTACGCTGCGC
Organism: Gemmatimonadaceae bacterium; assembly: GCA_031407575.1. Classification (GTDB taxonomy): domain Bacteria; phylum Gemmatimonadota; class Gemmatimonadetes; order Gemmatimonadales; family Gemmatimonadaceae; genus AG11. The sequence continues at coordinate 7,306 of JANOIJ010000104.1, forward strand.
AGGTGGACTGGCAGGTGCCGCTGCGCCTGCTTGGACGGTCCATGACCTTCAAGACCGGTGGCTTGATGCGTGCCAAGCAGCGCGCCTTCGACGCCTCCCTCGTCACGTTCACGGTTCAGCGCTCGACGCAGATCCCGGATGATCTTGCCTACCTGCCGCCCGAACTGCTCTTCACACCGGAGAACATCGGCGGCTACATCGGTCTCACGCGGCCCGGAAACGTCGCGCAGCCATACGACGCGGACGATGACGTCACCGCCGCGTACGCGATGCTCGACATTGACCTGCTGCCGCGCACGCGAGTGGTGGGCGGCGTGCGATCCGAGGACTGGCGCATCGATCTCTTCGACGGCGGACGAGAGCGCTACGTCGCGGGAGACACCACCAGGCTTCCGTTGCTTCGGCGCAACAAGGACCTGCTCTGGTCCGCCAATGCCACGGTGTCGCTGACGGAGAAGATGAACCTGCGGCTCGCGGCGTTTACGAGCGTCTCGCGTCCCGACACGCGTGAGCTCTCGCTGGACGCGTACACGGATGTCGTCGGCAACTGCCCCACGTTCGGCAACCCGAGCCTGCAGCGGTCCACCGTGCTGAACGCCGACGCACGCTGGGAGTGGTACCCTCGATCTGGCGAGGTCCTTTCCGTCAGCGGCTTCTACAAGGACTTCACCCAGCCCATCGTGCGCACCGTGATCGGATTCACCGGATGCGCGTACAGCTACGAGAATGCGCTCTCGGCGAAGAACTACGGTGCGGAGTTCGATGTCCGCCAGAATCTCACGTACCTCCCGGGTGTGCTGTCACGCCTGAGCGCGGCGCTGAACGTCACCCTCGTCGAATCGCGCGTCGTCATGGGACCGGGCTTCGGTACCTTCGACCCGGATCTCGCGCTGGAAGGCCAGTCTCCATACCTCGGCAATGCGAGCCTGTCGTATGGAGAGAGCGGCGGATTTACAGCGTCCGTGCTGTACAACGTGTTCGGCGACCGCATCGTGCGATACGGCTTTCGCAGCTCGGGCGGCGTAGATGCGGTGCAGGGCCCCAACATCGTCGAGCAGTCGCGCGGCACACTCGACGCGAAGCTGCAACGGCCGTTCGGGCGCGGGCTCACGATGACGCTCTCGGGGCGGAACCTCACCAATGCACCCGTGAAGTTCGTGCAGAAAGTGGAAGCGGGCCTCGTCTCAACCGGTCTGGCACGTCCGGGCATCACGGTACAAGTCGGAGTCGGCTATGCGCGGTAGCCGCGCGCACGCCCAAGTCGCCCGGTTCGCCCTTGCCTGCGCGATCTTGGCAGGCGGCTGCGAATCCGCAACCAGTCCTGGCGCGTCCGTGCCGGGACCGTCAGAGCTGAGCGCAGATGCAGTGGGCACCACCACGGTGCGCGTGTCGTGGCGCGCCGCCGCGAGTGACGACATCGCCAGCTATGAAGTCGAGCGCCGCTCGGATCTCACTGGCGACTTCGCGGTCATCGAGGGCAGTGTGCCGCCGAGTGCGAGCGCGCGCATCGCGTGGTTCGATACGAAGGTGGAGGCGAACAGGTACTACGGATATCGCGTGCGCGCCGTGAACCGATTCGGCGCGCGGTCGTCGATGTCGAACATCGCGGGTACCAAGACCGCGCCGATGCCCGGCATCCTCATTCGCACGAACACCGCGTCCCCGAATCCGCAGTCCGTCGATCCCGACGGCTACACGGCGGTGATTCGCGGGCAGCGGGACACGCAGTCGGTGGCGCTGGGCGTCACGGCGGAGCGGCTTGTACCGGTAGCACGCGGTGCCTACTCGGTTGCGCTGCGCGGGCTTGCGACCAACTGCGCCGTGGCGACGTCGGCGGACACTGTCAAGCAGGCCACGGTGACCGACGAGGGCACGCAAACGGTGTCCGACATCAGCTTCATCGTCAGCTGCCGAGATCCGAGGAAGGCGAGCATCGTGGTGGCGCATTCGACGCTCGGCGATACGAGCGATATCGACGGCCTCGCGCTGACGATCGCCGGTATCATCCTCGAGCCAGGCACGCCGGACAATGAGCGCGTCTACTTCCAGACGCGAACCATCGGCGCTGGACTCGGCGGCGGAAACGGCGCGACGCGGTTCGACAACCTGCGACTCGGCGACTACGACATCACCGTCGCGGACATTGACGCGCCGTGCGAGCTGAACGGAGGCGCGCGCCAGTCGATCAAACCACGTGCGCTGGCGGTGGACACCGTGCGATTCTCGCTCACGTGCCGGAAGCCCGTCGTCATCGATACCGCCGGCAAGCCGTTCATCCTCGGCCACAAGTGGTCGTCGTCGTCCGCGCGGCCGGGCGACAAGGTGTCGCTGCTGACGACGCTCGACCTGCGCGCGCAGGCGTCGCAGCTTGCGCTGAGCGCAGCGGCGGAATTCGCATTCGACAACACCGTCGTGCGGTACGATAGCGCGCGCACGACGGGTGCGTTCGAGCTCACGACGGTCAGTCGCCCGGTGCCGACAGTGCTTGCCATCGCGGCCACCAACCTGGACGGCCAGGGCAAGGGGGGCGAGATCCAGATCGTGCGGACGTGGTTTACGGTGGTGGGCGCATCGGGCTCTTCGGTGCGGACATCGACGACGCTCGGGGACGTCCTCACACCGCAACTCGCGCAGTTCAGGACCAAGGTGCGCGTCGAGGACGCGACGCTGACGATCAGCGGCACGGCGCCCGTCAACCAGTCTCCCACGGCACGCGTGACGGCGCCGGCGACTGGGACGGCGGGGGCGCCGGTCGCGTTCTCGGGATCGACGTCGAGCGACGCCGACGGCACGATCGCGAGCTACGCATGGAGCTTCGGCGACAATACCAGTGGCAGCGGTGTGTCGGCCACGCATACATATAGTAGTGCTGGCAGTTACACGGCTCGCCTGACGGTGACGGATGATCGCGGCGCGACAGGAAGCGTGGATCACCCGATCGTGGTGTCGGCCGCGAGTGGAACGTCTGGCACAATCGCGGGCACGGTGACGTCGTCGGCGGGCGGAGTCGCTGGTGCAACGGTCACGGTCACCGGCGGGCCAACGGCGACGACAAGTTCGTCGGGCGCCTATTCCATTGCCAACGTGGCCACCGGATCTCGCACGGTTACCGTGAGCACGCTGCCCACAGGATGCACCGCGCCAGCGTCGCAAACGGTGACCGTCGCCGCCAATGCAACGGCGACGTTGAACTTCACGGTGCAGTGCACGACGAACGCGCAGGCGGGTACGCTGACCGGCAAGGTCACGCAGGGCGTCGGAGGGGCGGGCATCGCCGGTGTGGTCGTGGCAGTGCAGCCAACCGGTGGCACTGCACTCGCCACGGTGTCCACGTCGACCGACGGCAGCTACACGGTCACGAATGTTCCAGTGGGCTCGGGCTCGTCTGCGGGCGCCGGCAGCATCACGCTCAGCGGATTGCCATCGCACTGCGCGAACCCCGGATCGCAAGCGTACACCGGGCTTGCGGCTGGTGGCACCGTCACGAAGAACATCGCCGTCACCTGCACCAGTGTCTCACTCGGCACGGTAAGCGGCACGATCACCCGCGCGAGCGGCGGTGCGCTCTCGGGCGTGGCGGTGACGCTAACGCCCACCGGCGGCGCCGCGCTGGCTTCGGTGACCACGGATGGAACAGGCGCGTATACCATCGCTGGCGTTGCACTTGGCGACGGATCAATCGCGCTCGGCGCATTGCCGGCCGGTTGCACGAATCCCGGTGCGCAGAGCTACAGCGGCGTGACGTCCGGCGGCACCGTGACGAAGAATGTCACGGTCACATGCACGGTGAGCGGAGCGCACACATATCCGTTTAGCGCCGCGTGGGGTCCCATTACGACTACCGGGCCGACGGGTCGGCAGGTCACGCTCGTCTTCTCCGTCGACATGGGCGCGGCGCCCGGTCGTCCGGACATCGATGGCAACAACGCCGATCCGCTCGCCGGCATCTCCTTCGCCGCGGGCTACGACGGCGCGAAGCTCGACTACATCTCGCGCGCGTTGCTGCCGCCAGGCGGTGAGTTCGATCTCGGTGCGGTGAACGAGACGGGAGCTGGAACAGCTGGTGCGCAGGCCAACGTCGCCATCAGCAGCACGAGTGGCGGTACGTTGACCGGGAACATTCAGCTCATCCGTTTGCTCTTCAACATCGCGACGGGTACGAGCGGGGCGATTACGCCCACGATTGTCCTTGGGGAAGCGCTCGCGACGTCGAGCCTCACCACGGTCACGTCGAGCGTCGTCGTAACACCGATGCCGACGCTCACGATTCCGTAACGACGACGTTCGTTACGAGGCGTGTAACGACACTCACTCGTCGTTACACGCGCGTGCAAGGAGCGCGCACAAAATCGCGTTACACAGTCACGGTTAACAGTGCGTGACGTCACGTCTCCGCCGCGTGTGCGCGTTCCCGCGCGGTGTGACGTGCAACACACAAAGCCGGTACACGCGACGTGTGGCATCGTGATCTGTCCCGACCATCATGCGCGTGCTTCGCTGCTCGGTCTTTCCTCTCAGACGCGTGCGACAATAGCAAAGCTGGCGAAAGCCAGCGACGCAAAGCCACGAGACTACCGCACCGTCACGCGCATCGGCGAGAGTCCGACAGCATTCGTTCGCGAATCGCTGTACTCTCGCGCCGCACCGCGGCATCGCGTGACACGCCACGTCAGTCGGGCTGCCGGACGATCCGGACGGACGGACCTCGGGACCCATCATCTTCGAGGGAGATTCAGAGAAATGCACATCGTCACGCAGTACGGCCGGCGGATCGCTCCGCTTGCCGCCGCGCTGTCACTGTTCACGCTCGCCGCGTGTAACGGCGACACCCCGGTTGGCGCTTCGCCGCAGCTGCCCAGCACGCCGGTGGTTCCGCCGCAGTATCGTGGCGCCGCGTTCATCATGGACGTCAGTCCGCTCAAGAAGTCGGTCAAGATCACCGCGCCGACCAGCACGATCGCCAACCGCCAGCTCTCTCCCGAAGCGCCCTCCGTCCTCGGCAACGGCCCGGACCTGTCACTCCTCGGCGGCGACGTCATCGACCTCACGGCGACGAACTACGTCGCGGGTGCCGTTGGTGCCGTCGTCCCGGGCAAGGTCCTGATCACGTTCGACCTGACCGTCAACAACAAGCTCGCTGGCATCCAGCTCATTACGCCCACGTTCCCGACGCCGCCCGCTGGCGTAACGGGGCTCCAGTTGTTCCCGTTCGAAATCTCCGTCACCACCACGGCCGGTGGTGTCACGACGATCGGCAACGAAGTGATCGTCACGTCGCCGCGGTTCGGTGCCGTCATCGCGAGCGATGACTGGACCGGCGCGCCGCACAACTTCTTCAACGATGTGGGTTGCACGGTCTCCTCGAACGACTGCTTCCGTTACGAAGGATTCGGCACCGTCGCGCCGCTCGGCGCATCAACGGCGCAGAACGTCGGCTTCCTCATCGACCCGACCGTCGGCGACTTCCGCGTGAAGATGATCGCGGCCGCCGATCTCCAGGCGACCAGCACGCCGACGCCTGGCACGATCAGCGGCAGCGTGACCTCACCGCAGCTCGGCGCCCTGGTTGGCGTCACCGTGAGCGTCTCGGGCGGCTTCTCGGGCACCACGGCCGCTGGCGGCGCATACTCCATCGGCAGCGTGGCGACGGGCTCGCGCTCGGTCTCCATCAGCAACCTGCCGAGTGGCTGCGTGGCACCAGCGGCGCAGAACGTGACGGTCACCGCGGGCGGCACGCACACGGCGAACTTCACGGTCAACTGCACAGTGCCGACCGGCTCGATCAGCGGCACGATCACGAGCAGCCTTGGTGGCGGTCTCACCGGGGTGTCGGTCACGGTGACGCCGACTGGTGCAGCCGCACTGCCCGCATCGTCGACCAGCGCCTCTGGCGCGTACACGGTGGCGAGCGTCCCGACGGTTCCTGCTGACGGCACCGTCACGCTTGGCAACCTGCCGGCTGGCTGCACGAACCCCGGCCCCATCGCCTACAGCGGCATGACGACCGGCGGTCTCACGGTGAACTCAACCGTGACGTGCGTCGCGGCAGCACACACGTATCCGTTCAGCGGCGTGTGGGGCCCGATCACCAACACCGGCCCCACGGGCCGTCAGGTGACGATGGTGTTCTCGATCGACATGGGCGCAGCGCCTGGCCGTCCGGACATCGACGGTGCGAACGCTGATCCGCTCGCGGGCATCTCGTTCGCCATGGGCTACAACGGCGCCATCCTGAGCTACACGTCGCGCACCCTGCTGCCGCCCGGCGGCGAGTTCGACCTGGGTGCCGTGAACCAGACCGGCGGTGGTACGGCCGGCGCACAGGCGAACGTCGCGATCAGCAGCACCAGCGGCTCCGTCATCACGGGCAACATCCAGCTCATCCGCCTGACCTTCAACATCACGGCCGGTGCGAGCGGCACCATCGTCCCGACGGTCGTCATGGGCGAAGCGCTGGCGACGACGAGTCTCACGACCGTCACGTCGAGCGTGGTCGTGCAGGCGCTGCCGAACCTGATCGTCCCGTAACGCGAACAACGGACTGAACGCAGCCGCCGTCGGTGGGAGCCTTGCCCCACCGGCGTGCGGCTGCAAACCCTCTCTCTTCAGGAGCTCCAGCATCATGAAATTCAACGCTCTTGCGCTGCGCCGCTCGACGTGGGCTGTTGCCACGTTCGGGTTGCTTGCGACGGCGTGCGACCAGTCCGGTGACGTGGTCGCACCACCCGCCGCATCAACCGCGCGGCAGGCGCTCTCCATTCAGGTCTCCGACGCGTCACTCGCCAACGGGCAGCTCGTTGCCGTGGCGATTGCGAGCGGCAGCACGTCCACGCTGGGCGGCGTGCAGGGCTACCTGCGCTTCGATGCGACGCGGCTCCGCTATCGCGGCCAGCAGCGCGACGCGGGCAGCAATCAGGTCCTGCTCCTCAACACGTCGGCGGTATCTCGCGGTGAGCTGCGTCTCGCTGTGCTCGATCCCGACGGCATGACGCGCTCCGCCACGATCGTGTTCGAGGTCCTCGGCGGCGGTTATGCGTCGACGCTGTCGTTCGATGTGGAAGAGGCGGTGCGCAATGGTTCGCCCGTCGCGCTCGTGACGGCGGACGTCGCGCCGACGGCCGTTGTCAACCGCTCGCTCGCCGCGTCGTCCGATGCCCGCACCCTCACGGTGCGCGATTGGGCGGACCTGCTGGCGCGCGAGAACGTGAGTGCGTTGCGCGATCCCGGTGAGATCCGCAACGGGCTCAAGTTCGGCGACACCAACTTCGACGGCAACCTGACGCTGACGGACGCGGTGTACATGATCAACGTCTCCATCGGCTTGAATGAGATGATCATCGGCAGCGATGGGACGGGTCCCCTGGGCGATCGCGATGCGGTCGTGGCCGGAAACGTGTTCCCGTTCAACGCGCCAGGCTTGGGCGAGGCCGGTGACGCGCTCGCACCTGGCGTCGAAGCGAACGGCTCGCGCGTCGTCAGCCTCGGCGACGGTGTGGCGATCATCAACGAGTCCGTGCTCATCGACCAGCCAGTGGTCGGCGAGATCATCCCGGGCCGTCCCACCACGCCCGTGTCCAACCGCATCATCGTGAGCACCAACGTCACGACCAACACCACCTGGACGAACACGAACATCTACGAGCTCCAGGGCGGCATCACGGTGACGAACGGCGCGACGCTGACCATCCAGCCCGGCACGCAGATCGAAGGCCAGCGCGGCACGGGTCCCGGCGTCGGCGGCGCCGCACTCTTCGTCGCCCGCGATGGCCGGATCATCGCGGACGGCACGCCGTTGCAGCCGATCGTGATGACCTGCGTCGGCACGCCCACGGCCCGTTTCAAGGGATGCTGGGGTGGTATCACCGTCCTCGGTAACGCATCGCTCAACGACGGCGCGCTCACCAGCCCGGTGATCGCCGGTCGCGCCGCCCTGGGCGGTTGCCGCGAGAAGGCCGCGGAAGGCAACGCCGGCAACTACGGCGGCTGCAACGATGATGACGACAGCGGCATCATTCGCTACGTGCGGGTGGAGTATGCAGGCTTCCGCTTCACGGCAACGAACGAGCTCAATGGGTTGGCACTGAACGGCGTCGGCCGCGGAACCATCGTCGACTTCGTGCAGGTCCACGCCGGTCTCGACGACGGCATCGAGATGTTCGGCGGCACGGTGAACCTCAAGCACCTCGTGCTGACGGCGAACTCCGACGACTCCTTCGACTACACCGAAGGCTGGAACGGGAAGACGCAGTTCGTCATCGTCCAGCACGATCCGCTCGACAGCGACAAGGGCTTCGAGAACGACAACTACGAGTTCGCGCACGACGCAACGCCGCGCGCGACCCCGATTGTCTACAACGTCACGATGGTGGGCAAGCCGGATCCGGCAAGCACCGCGGGCACGCCGAACAACAACAGCGTGGGCGCGTTCAACATTCGTCGCGGCACGCGGCCCAAGTACTTCAACTTCCTCGTGATGAACTTCCCCTTCGCGCTCGACATCGATGATGACGCCACCTGCGTCAACTTCGGCACCGAGTTCGAGTTGAAGAATTCCATCTTCGCGGCGAACCTGGCGCTGAACGCATCCGACTCCGGCGATCCGGCCGGCTGCGGCGGTTCGGAAGAGAACGCGATCAACCTGGTGGGCTCCAACAACCAGGTGACCGTGACGAGCCCGCTCCTGAGCGCGCTCAACGTGATGGTCCCCGACTTCCGTCCGTCGTTCGGGACGGCGACCGGTGCCGCCACGCCACCGTCCGACGGCTTCTTCGACGTCACGGCCACCTATATCGGTGCCGTGCCGGTTGCGACGGCAACGAAGAGCGTGATTCCGTGGTACTCGGGTTGGACGCGCGGCTGGCAGAACACCACGACGCCGTAAGTAGAGTCACGACAAGCAACAACGATCACGCAGGTGTGCGCACAGGGCGCACACCTGCGTGTGTCGCATCTGCCATGAACTCCAACCGGCATCAACGCGCGAGATGTCAATCCTGATTCGCCTGTTGCTCTGGGTCTGTCCAAGGAGCTTCGTACCGATCGCGAATCAATAGCGTTCCGATTCCACATTGCGGTTGCCCAGCCTGCGACGCAATGACATGCTCCATGTCTG
>JANOIJ010000123.1:0-16009 GCA_031407575.1 Gemmatimonadaceae bacterium
TCAGTGCCGAACACGCCATAGCGTGTCGACGTCAGACTCGCCGTCGGCAGCGTGGTGCCCTTTGCCGCAGCGGACCAATCCTTGTCGCCAATGACTTGCTCGAGCTTGACCGTCGACCCTGCATTCCATGTGAGCGTGACACCCGCGACCCCACCGGTCACAGTCACCGCAGTCGTCGAGGTTGTCGAGCGGCCGGACGAACTCGTGGCGGTCAGCGTGTAGGTCGTGTTGGCTCCCGGCGTGACAGTGACCGACGTACCCGTAACGACGCCGATGCCACGATCGATGCTTACGCTTTGCGCACCGGTCACGGACCACGTGAGGGTGATGCTCTGGTCGCCCGTAATCCTGGACGGGGTGGCCGCGAAGCTGGTGATGGTCGGCGTTGTCGGCACGACCGGCGGCGGCGGCGGCGACGGAGCGGCTGGTTCGGAGCTGCCTCCGCACCCCAGCATGACGCCGAGGTAAACCAGCAGCACGATTGTCCGCGTGGTTCGATACATGGGAGGCTTCTCCGGCGCTATACATGTGGCGCGCGACGTCTGCCGTCGGTGAACCTTCGTCGGCATCCCTACTTCCCGCGCGGGAAGGTGGTACCGTTGACCATCACCGTCAACGGCGCCGGCCTAGCCCCGGCGCTGGCGATCACGCAGTCCGACCCTTCGATGGCGGTACGGGACGTTCACCGTGCGGTTGCACGGCCGCGACTCGATCGCCAGCGTTGCGATCCTTGCACCGTCGGCCTTGGCAGGCACGGCCAACGTCGAATATTTGGACGTTCAGGGGGGTGATTCGTTAAGGGCAATCCGGGGGCGACGGTTGCCAGGACGGGGCGGCGCTGGGATCGCCGGCATCCACGTCGTGCCGACCGGCGGAGTCGCAGAGGGTGACGCCACCTGTATTTTCCCGACGCGCTTCGACGATGAAGAACACTTCATGCAACGTTACCGGACAGCGTGGATGCTTCGCGCTTGACCGGCTCATCCTCTCGTTTCGGTCACTCCACCATGCCCCACACCTCACGCGCTCGGCTCCTCGCCTTTGCGCTCGCGACCACCCTCGTCAGCCTCGGCGCCATCGCCTGCCAGCCCAAGAAGGGCGCTGATCGCTTCCTTGGCACCTTCCGGTGGCGCCAGACGTTCGGCTTCCAAGCCGTCACTTTCGAGAAGGGCGGGAAGGCGACCTACGCCACAGTAACTCCGGGCGAGGGAGACGATGCTCCGGCGGAGACCGAGACGCTGCCCAGCAGGTATCACGTGGCAGGCGACACCGCGTTCGTGCTGGTCGAGTGGCCCGACGCGGCCGCGCGCGGCGACACGCTTGCTTTCCTACTCCGGGGCGATTCGCTCGTCATGCTCAATCAGGTGCTGGGCGGGAATCCCGTATTCGTGCGAGAGGACTAGCCATCGCGCTGCGTGTGGCCTCACGTGGCGCTGCACCTGACGGGCAGAGCACGTGGAGTGCCGTCCTCTGGTGAGACGCTGCGCACGCACCCATCATTGCGCCTCAATCGCGCCCGCAGGTGAGCCACCGTTAGGCAGCATACCAACTTGCCATGAACAAAAAGACTCCGCAGGAGAAGAAGGAAGAGAGCTACGAAAAGGATCGGCGCAGCACCTACGGCAACAATGCCAAGGCTGCGCGGAAGGCCGTGCCGGCGAGAAAGCGTCAACGCAGCCAGGCTGAGTTGGCGAAGTCCTTGCGCGCAAGCGGAAAGCGTAGGCATCTCGACCATGCTGCCTAAACGTTCGTTGGAGCAGTCGGGCGACGATAACGATGCGAGCGGCTGCTCTTGGCGCGTCCGACGTCTGGACAGCTCACAGCGAGAGACAGTGTGAAAGATCGCATCGAGGGCATCACGAACCGTGTTGTCTCCGCGTCTGCGACGGTGATCGCCATTGTCGCTTTGTCGACGGCCGTGTACCAAGCCCGCCTGAGCCGCGATCAGGCCAAGGCTTCGGTCTGGCCGTATCTCATTCAAGGCAATTCAGGCAACAACGGCTACTCACGCATCGTACAGAATGTCGGCCTTGGCCCCGCCGTGATTCGCGGCTTCGAAGTTCTCGTCGACGGCAAGCCAACCCGGAACTGGACAGAGGCCGCAGCGAAGCTCGGGATTAGCCCGACGTGGAAGGGCAAGAGAAGCACGACGTTTCGTGCCGGTCTCGTTGTGCCGACAGGCGGCCTCATCGAACTCCTCAACCTCCCTGACACTTCGGACGTGCGCATGATCCGAAGTGTGGCGGATCGTCTGCATACGTGGGTTTGCTTCTGTTCCTTGTACGGCGATTGCTGGGAGAATCGCAGTGATGACTACGAGCCGAAGCGAGTCAAGGTCTGCGTGGACGTTCCCGCGCGGCGTTTCGTAGAGTAGGGACTCGATGGCAACCTCCGTAGGTCCCGGGCTGTTCAACATCGCGAAGGCTGGTCTCCGCTTTGCCGATACAGACTCGCTGGCCGACCGCCACCGAGCCTGCGGTGCGTGCCTACCTTCGAGACGAACTCCCCGATGAAGAGCTCGAATCGCATGGCCAGGGCGCAGCGATGTGGGCGCTCTTTGCGTCCTCCGCCATCGGGTGGATCTTCTCCCTGAGAAATGACGGAGTCCTTGACGAAGAAGAGCTCGACCTCGCGTTCGCGCAGCTTCCAGGTTTCATGTGGTTGCACGAAGAACGAATCTCGAGCAGCGCCGGAGACTAACAATGTGCAGTTGCCACTGGCGCTTGGCGCTGACTTACTGAATACCTCGAGCCTCCGGTCATCGCGTCGCCGTCGGCGCCGGTGAACTTGCGCGTTTAGGTAGCAGCTAGACACGCTCCCAGTCGCGTACGCCACCCGCAACAATACGAAACAGCGGATGCGACGTTGGCTGCGCTTCGGCAACCTGATCGCGGTACCACTCCGGCGATCGACGTTTGAGTTTGCGACCAAGGTGCTCCCACTCGTAGAGGAGTTGCCCTTTGGTCTCGGCAATGGGTCGGGTCGGACTTCCGGATGTCACGATGAGAGCGAGGTTGAACGCGTAGCCGCGCGACGTGGCCTCATCTGCGACGACACGAAGGTAGCTGGTGATGCATGACACCGGGTCGACGGCAGCGCGAAAGCGCTGAAGCTGAGGGTGTCGCGTGTAGCCGCGAGTGCGACCGAGAAGCACCGCTTGCGCAAGAAGCGCTTCGCGCCACAGCGCAACGAGGCCGACGGCATCGAGATGACGCGGATGAACAGTCCAGAGGCGCATGAGGTAGTAACGTAGGCAGCAGCGCTCTGATGTCTAAACGTGCGCTCCACCCGACGGTCCATTCAAGGAGGCCCGCTGCGCTCGTGTTTGTGCACTCGCCAGCGGACGGCCCCGTCCGGCAGCGTTAAGGTGACCCCCGAGGATGTAGCTTCAGGCTGTTCCTGCGCGCCTGCCTGACAATTCATTCAGGCCGATACCGCCGCGCGGCGCGGCGTGATTCAAGGGGTTAGGCGGCGCGCCTACCGTCACTCATGGTCGTTCAACCGTCCCCGAGGAAGATCCAATGAGCGAGATCGAGGGTATCGCGAGGCTCAAGATTCACCCAGGCAAACTCGAGGAGTTCAAGGCGCTCCAGATGCAGTGCCTGGACATCGCTCGCAGTAAGGATACTGGCACGCTGCAGTACGACGTGTTCTTCAACGACGATGGCTCGGAGTCCATCGTACACGAACGTTACCGGGACTCAGACGCGCTACTGGAGCACCTCGCCAATGTGGCCGAGAAGGCGAAAGAGATCTTCAAGATCTGCTCCGCGGAGGGCGAAGTGCTGGGCACGGCAAGCGCCAAGCTGAGGAAAGCCCTCGAAGGCGCGCCCGTCCGCATCTTCACGCGCCGTTCAACTTTACGGTTCGCGATTATGCCGAAATGGCGAAACTCCTCCGGGCCGATGTCGTGATCGGGCTCACGGCCACGGAGCGCGAGCGCGTTGTGAACGCGACAGCCGTCATCGTTGTACCTGGTCTGCTGACCGCACAGGAACCGGCGGTGGGCAAGGCTCGTGGAACGACGGCAGCTACACTTGCGCGGGCGATCGCAGCTGATTCGGTGTTCACCCGGGTTGTCGGTCGGCTGTCGACGAGGCGCGCTCCCTAAGAGCCAGCAACAGAGTCACGGAATGAGTCTCGTCACCGCACGCCTCGCGACGTCGGCCGAAATCGGCCGCGCGCTCGAGCATTACGCAGCGTGGGGCTACAGCGGTGGAGTGGCGCCGGCGGACGTCGTACTGCTCGCCGAGCGCCACACGGAATGGCTTGGCCTCGTGCGTGTGGCGCGGGAGGGCGGTGTGCTGGTTCTCCGCGGCATGCAGGTGCAACCGGACGCGCGGCGTCAAGGCGTCGGGACGCTGCTGCTCGGCGCGGTGGCCGCTTGGCTGGACGACTCCGGGAGTTTGTCGGCGGCGTGCTTCGGCGTTCCGTACGTCCACCTGCTCGCGTTCTATGCGCGCGCCGACTTCACCGAATGCGCCCTGGACGAAGGACCTGCCTTTCTCACCAAGCGCGTGGCGGAGTACCGGGGCCGCGGCCTGGATGTGACGCTCATGCGCCGGCCGCCTCGCGCCGCTGTTCATCACACAAGCGTCCCGCTCGACGCCGGTTCGCTACACCGCAGTGGGCGGTCCGAACCAGGTGGTTAGCGCGTCGACGAGGCCAAGCTGCGTCAGGTCCCCCACCCAGGCTACATATCCGTCCGGCCGAATCAATACGGCGGTGGGAGCAGCAACCGCGCCGAGTGACGGAAGCTCCCACGTTCCGGCGTATGTGGCGTCGATCAGCTGAACCCGATCTGCCCATGGCGTGATGGTAAAGCCGCCGGCCTCACCGAAGTTGAGTAGCACCGGCCGGGCATCGTGCAGCAGCGCAAAGACCCGCAGCGGACCGCTGCCGGTGATCAGGTCGAGATCGGGCATGCGGCGTCCCAGCAGCGGATGTCCCTCACCGAGGTCGTAGTGAATGTCCAGGCCTGACATCATCGCGGCGAATCGTTTACGCGGCTCGTCCATGGTGAGCAGCTCGGACACGGACTCGCGCAAAGCCTCGCTGCGATCGTCCACGCGCATGAGCGCGACTTGCGCCATCGTGTTGCGCAGCACACGCGCACCGACCGGGTGGCGCTCGGCATGGTAGGTGTCCAGGAGGCTTTCCGACGCTGTCTCATGGACCACCTGTGCGAGCTTCCATCCGAGGTTCACCGCATCCTGCACGCCGGTATTGAGGCCCTGGCCACTGACCGGTGAATGCACGTGCGCCGCGTCGCCGGCCAGCAGGACTCGTCTCTCGCGGTACGCCGCGGCCTGCCGCGTCATATCGGTGAATCTGCTGATCCAGGTGGGACTGTGGATCCCGTAGTCGGTCCCGTAAACGGCGATGAGGCCCTCGCTGAGATCGCGCAGGGTGGGCTCGTCCGTGCTTCCGACCTGCGACTCGGTCAACATGACCCGTACGGTCCCCCCCTTCCTGTAGACCACCTCGCCGTCGCGGATCTCGTACTCCACCTTGCCCAGGCCATGCATTCCAGACGGAGTGCGGCGCATGCCCAATTCCGGCTCCTCGGCCATCTCGACCTGGGCGAGTAGCGCGCTCGTCGTCGGATCCCAGCCGGGGAACTCGATGCCGGCTGCTTTCCGGACCGGACTGCGTCCTCCGTCGCACCCGACGAGATATTGCGCCCGCAGCGACTGGCCGTCGGCCAGCGCGACGTCCACTCCGGTGTCGTCCTGCGCGAAGCCGGTCACCTCTCGTCCGCGATAGAACGTCACCGGCAGCTCGCCGACCCAACCGGCCAGGATGCGCTCGATGTGGTTCTGCCAGAGCGCGAGCCCGTAGTTGTGCCGGGTGGGAAAGTCGCTGATGTCCAAACGCGCGCTGCCGAACCCAGCGACCTGGGCCTTCTGCCCCTCCGCAAGAAACCGATCGGCTATTCCGCGCTGATCGAATACCTCGATGGTGCGTGAACTCAGGCCGCCTGCGCGCGAGCCGGGGAGGTCTTGTGTTGCGCGCCGCTCGACAATGGCAACATCGACCTTCGCCAACGCGAGCTCAGCTGCCAGCATCAACCCCGTCGGGCCGCCTCCGGCGATCACAACCGCATGTTCGGTCATTGCAAACTCCAGGTTCAGAATGAACGCGAAGTTTGAACTCGCACGGGGGCCTTGCCGCAAGCCGTGGGGTGCGTGATAGTGTTACTTGGCGCCCGAGAAGCTCGCATCGTTCGGATCATTTCGAACTGCTCGCAGCTCAACCTGGGCGCTGAGGCACCATTCACGTCGCAATTGAGGTAGAGCCGCATGAGACGCTCGCCGCTGTGCGCGTGGCAAACACCGGTCGTCGGCCTGCTGTTGGCCGCCATCGCGTGCTCACCCCGCGGCCACGCGCCTCGCACCGACGCGTCGCCTGCCGTCGAATTGCTGGTCACGCTCTCTCAAACCCCAGATGTCGCACCCGGTCACCGGCGCGGGATGTCCAACATCCTCTTCGACTCCGTGCCTCCCAGCCTTAAGGACTCCGTGCGCACGGGCGATGGATGGCATGCTGTCGAGGTTGCGGAGATCGTTGCCAGTTCCGGCATGCAGTCCATTCGCGCGGTCCGATTTACGCGCGCACATGAGAAAGAACCGCAGTACGTCATCGACACGGCCGGCAGTCTGGATTTCCGAGATGGGCGGCTGCTGACCTTTGAGCGACACGGCGCAATCCGCGTCGCGAATGTCGACTTGAGAGTCCGAAGTTTGTCCGGGAGCGAGCGACGCGTGCCGTATCAGGTGTTGGTCGCTGATGACGGCTACACGTACGCGCGCATCGCTGACTATCGCACCGGGACGTTCCAGGTGGACGGGAAGACCTACGCGGTGTCAGTGCGCAACCGGGGACGGAGCCGCCCGTTCTATCAGACGGGCGAGTATACGGTCTTTTACGTGGATCTCGATGCAGATGGCGTGTTCGCCGAGCAGGCTGCTCTGACCGTTGCGGGCCGGGCAGTGGCAGTCGAACAAGTGATGCCGCATCGGCCATTCATCCTGAACGGGCGCGTGTTCGAGATCGTGAACGTGGACTCCGGTGGAAATGAGTTGCGACTCAGTCCGTCGAAACGCAGTGCTGCGATGACGGTTGGCTTTCGGGCGCCAGAGATTCGCGCCGATCTCCTCAAGGGCGGGGACTTTAGACTGTCGAATCAGATCGGCAAAGTCGTACTGATCGAGTTCTGGGCGACTGACTGCCCATATAGCGAGAAGGTCAGGGACGGCCTGAATGCACTTGCCGCGTCGCGTGGCGAGCGGTTCACGTGGATCGCCGTGAGCAAGGAGCACGTTCGCGCGCCCATTGAGCAACACCTGATCAAGGCTCCCATGCACGCGACGATCACGCTGGCGGACAGCGCCGCATCGGAGATCTACAATCCCGCCGGTGCTACTCCACTGTTCGTCGTGGTCGACCAGCGAGGCATGATCCAGTTTACCGCGGTTGGCGCGTCGGCCATGGACGCGGTCACAGCGACAGTCGACAGACTTCTTCAATCCTCGCCGCCACAGTGATTGGCGGAGCGCCATGGACCTGGCTGCCGGGGAGGACAATGCTTCGCGTCCTTATGATGACGGCAATTGCGTATGCTGCGATCGTCCTCCTCTTGGCGCTCTTTCAGCGTCGGCTCATTTACTTCCCGACCACGCTGACTGCCGAGGCCGCGACGAGTGCAGCGCATCAGAAAGGACTGGAGCCGTGGCGGGACTCTCGCGGCCAGGTCATCGGGTGGATCCTGCGCGCGCGCCAGGCGTCACGTGGGAGCGTGCTCGTCGTACACGGCAACGCCGGCTCGGCGACTGATCGCGACTACTTCGCGCAGCCGATTCGCGATGCCGGGGCTGTCGACGTCTACCTCCTCGAGTACCCGGGCTACGGCGCGCGCGCGGGCTCGCCGAGCATGGACAGTTTTCTCGCCGCGACCGAGGAGGCGTTCGACCTGATTCCCGGCACGACGCCGCGATACATCGTCGGCGAATCTCTCGGCACGGGCGCCGCGACGCACGTCGCGCGCGTGCGAGGCACTGCGGTGGCGGGCCTCGCGCTCTTCATGCCGTACGACGACCTCGCCGGCGTCGCGCAGTCGGCCATGCCGTTCCTCCCAGCTGCGCTGATTCTGCGCGACCGGTTTGCGCCGAGCGCGTGGCTCGCCGAGTATCGCGGGCCGGTCAAGGTCGTGCTGGCCGAGCGCGATGAGGTGATTGCGTTGAGGTTCGGTCGGCGCCTGTACGACGGATACGCTGGCCCAAAGAAGCTGGAGATCATTGCGGGAGCGCGGCACAACGACGCCGCAGACCAGCCGGCCGAGTGGTGGAAGGACGTCTTCCGGTTCTGGGACGTCAGATGAGCTCGCACTGGATAGCCACGCTGCTCGTCGCCACGGGTTTCATCGTGGCCGTTCCGCAGCCTGCACGCGCGCAGCCTGCCCGGGAGTTCAAGGACGTGGTGTACGCGACCGTCGGCGGCACGACTCTCCGACTCGATGTGTACATCCCCGCTGGCCAGGCAGCGCCGCCATTGCTGATCTGGGTGCATGGCGGTGCGTGGAGATCGGGAACGAAGGCGAGTGTTCCGAAACAGTTCGTTGCGCGCGGCATCGCCACGGCGAGCATCGATTTCCGCCAGTCCACCGATGCACGGTTTCCGGCGATGGTGCACGACATCAAGGCGGCGGTTCGTTTCCTTCGCGCGAAAGCCGGAGACTACGGCTACCGCGCTGAGCGGATCGCGATCGGTGGCAGCTCGTCTGGTGGCCATCTCGCGGCACTGGTCGGTGTCACGAACGGCGATGCCCGCCTGGAGGGCAGCGTGGGCTCGCACCTGACTGAATCATCGAGCGTTCAGGCAATCGTCGACTACTACGGCGCGTCGAACCTGACAACGATACTTGCTCAATCGACGCCGTTCGGCCTGAACGTACGACGTCCGGCGCTCGAGCTTCTTCTCGGCGCGCTACCCGATAGCGCGAAGGAGCTCGCGGTGCTGGCGAGCCCCGTATTCCATGTCGACCGGAGCGATCCGCCCCTCCTGCTGTTGCACGGCGACCAAGACTCGCAGATGCCGATCAATCAAGCACACGAGCTGCAGGGTGCGTACGCCAAGTCCGGACTCGATGTGTACTTCGACGTCGTGCACGGCGCCGCGCATGGAGGCGACCTGTTCTTCTCTCCCGACCGTGTGGAACGCGTGTTGGCATTCCTGCATCGCACGATTGGACGCGGTCGCAACTGATACGTAGAGTTAGGACGAGAAATGGCCACAGCACCGGAGACCGCGCGATGCGACTGACTGACGACGAGTTGCACGACGTACTCGCGCGCGCCGAAGAGATACAACGCACGTCGCGGCACGGCCACGAAATGCAAGCCGAGCTCGAGGCGGTGATCGCGGCAGCAGCGGAGGTCGGGCTCACGCGACCCGCCGTCGAGCGCGCGCTCCGCGAACGCTTCAATCTTCCCGCAGCCCCACCCGCGCCAGGAACGCTGGCGTTCGCCGCGTCGGCGGACGGACATTTCCACGTTGCTGAGGTCCTGTCGATTTCGGCGGACACCGCGCGCGTCCGCTTCATGGGTGGAAGTGAGCATCACCTCACGCCGGACCAGCTTCTGCCCTGCTCTCTTATCCCGGGCGCACGAGTCATTTGCAACTGGCCGTGGTGGGGGCCGTGGACGTGCACCGTCATCAGCTATGACGCCGTGAGCCAGTCCGTCGAGCTCAGCGACGGCTGGGGAAGCACGCACACCTGTTCGCTCGCGCAGATATGGTTGGCCGCTCCGCGCAAGGTTGGCGGGGTAAAGGCCGCCGGGCGGCGCGGTCTGTTGATCCTGAGTGCGGGCGCGGGATTGGGTGCGCTGATAGGATCCATCGTCACGGCCCTGCTGATGCGGTGATGGACGCGCGGCAGGTTGTTTACCTGAAGGTCCCTTCCCTCGGTCCTCGCGCGTTCTTCTCGATCTGCCTGATGGCGCCGAAGTGATAGGCGAGATGCGCGACGCTGGCGATCAGGCCGGTCAGCTCAACCGTCGAGGTCTCTCGCGGTGCGTCCAGGACTTCGAGCCAGCGCTGCGCTTCGTCGCGCAATCCACGGCGGATCTCGTCCCACTGTCCGGCGTCCACCCCCGACGTCTTCCACGCCTCGTCCCACGTGGCATCGGCAAAGGGATCGCCACCCTCGCTCGCCCAGCGATTCATGAGCGACAATCCAAACCGCACGTGCTGCACATGCGCAGCGATCGTGGCGCCTTCATTCGCACAGTGGGACGCGTCATCGGCCGACAGGGTGTCCAATGAGCGCAGGAATCCGACGTCGCCAGAATTGAGTACGAAGGCACCGCGCGGATGATTCGCGCCGTCGACGAGCTCGGAGAACAGCCTCGTCAGCGCTTTACTCGTTTGGGTTGTTGGCACGTTCAGGCTCCGGCTAGCATTGTGGTGCTGGAAGATACGCCATTCTCACTCGTACGACGCGAAGGAACATGCCATCAACTAACAGTGTGATACGCGCGCTCGTGATGCTTGCGGCGCTGTCGACCCCGACGTTCGCGCAACAGCCTCGCGGACTCAAGGTGTTCATCTCCGTCGACATGGAGGACTCGCGGGGGTCGTGGCCAGCGCCGAGGTCAGCCCCACCGGTCCAGACTATGGACACTTCCGCGCGATCATGGCCGGTGAGACGAACTCGGCGATCGATGGCGCGTTCCGCGCTGGCGCGACGGATGTGGTCGTGCGCGACTCGCACGGGGAGAAACGAAACCTGCTCCCGGCGGACGTCGATCCGCGTGCGCGGTTGCTCCGCGGCGCGAGCACTGGCCCCAAGAACATGATGGAGGGAATCGACTCGACCTTCGATGCCGTCGTGTTCATCGGATACCACGCGAAAGCCGGCACGCCGAACGCGATACTCGAGCACACGTCGACAGGCAACGTCATCGACTTCTCGATCAACGGCGTGTCATTGCCCGAGGCGGGGTACAATGCGCTCACCGCGGGTCTCCATGGCGTTCCAGTCGTGTTCATCGCCGGAGATCAGGCCGTCGTCGACCAGGTGCGGGCCTTCCTCGGTCCCATCGGCGCGGTCGCGGTCAAGCAAGAGATCGGCGACGCGAGTCTTGGCCTCTCGCCCAGCGCGCGCGGGACGAGATCCGACGCGGCGTCGAGCAGGCGATCCGTGATCGAGCGCGCGCGCGGCCGTACCGACTCGCCGCACCGTACACAATGACGCTCAAGGTGCGACAGGAACGGCCTCTTCATCCGGATGCGCAGAAGGTTCGCGATGGCGAGTCTACTTTCTCGAGTCCGGACCTGCTGGCTGTCCTCGCTGCGTTCAACGCGATGAAGTGAGCGCTGGGGTGCGTCCCTTCACCGACGGGTAGCTGCTGCCCATGTCGCGAGCGTACGCGTCAGGCGCCAAGCCGGCAATGGCGCCGAGCTGGCGGCGGGTCGACCAGCGATGGTAGTCGAGGAGATCGAACAGGGACGCCTGAGCAGCTAGACCCGGAGGCCTGAGTCAGCGACACTCATTCCGAATTCGGAATGAGGCCTCCGGACGAGACCCTCCAATCGTCCGTCCCCCCGCCGCCGGCGGACGTCGGCTGCGCCGGTATCCTCGAGACGCCTTTCACCCGATCACATGACGACGTCCACGACGTTGATTCTCCCGGGACTCTCCAACTCCGGCCCCGAGCACTGGCAGAGCGTGTGGGAGCGCATGGACTCGCAGTGCAGGCGCGTCATGCAGGCCGAGTGGGAGCGGCCGCGGTGCGCTGACTGGGTGGCGACGCTCGATGAGGCAATCGCCACGACCGATGGCGACGTCGTCCTGGTTGCGCACAGTTCGGCGTGCGCGCTCGTGGCGCACTGGGCGGTTGCAGCAGACGCGAGTCTCCTCGCGCGAGTGCGCGGTGCGCTGCTCGTTGCGCCGTCGGATCCCGACGGACCCAACTATCCGGAGGGTCCATCGGGGTTCGGACCGGTCCCGCTCGCGCCGCTGCCGTTTCGCAGCATTGTCGTCGCGAGCCGCGACGATCGATACGTCAGCGTCGAGCAGGCAGCGCGTTACGCGGACGCGTGGCGCAGCACGCTCGTCGACATTGGCGACGCGGGCCACATCAACAGCGCGAGCAACCTTGGCGCATGGCCGTCGGGATATGCGCTGCTCGAGTCGCTTCGCGCGTGATGGGCGATATCCGGGCTCACGGGCGTTGATCGGTGCCACTGCGATAGTGCGTGCGGGCCTGATCGAGATGATAGGTGACATGTCCCGGGATGATGCAGAGGCAGGCAAGCACGGTAATGTCATTGCCGCCCGCCGAACCGCGACGCGACAGCGCGGCCGTCGGCATGGAGCGGATCAGCCCAATGGTCGCTCGTCTGGTGAGCGTCCACTCGCTCAGGATGTCGCCGAGCGTTCGTTCGTTGTACTCGCCGAACGGAGCCCAGGCCGCCTGGTCGAAGCTGGGCAATGGCTGCGCGTCACCGCGGGAGAATGCCGTGCCGCGATAGGAGAACACCCGCTCGGTATCGGTCAGATGGCCGACGACTTCACGCAGCGTCCACTTGCCTGGCGCGTACGCGAAGCCGGCCGCTTCTTCGCTCAGCGGCTCGAGCAGTGCGTGCATCACGGAGACCTGGCTCTCGATGAGGTCGACGAGGTTGCCTGGTGGCACCAGCCGGATGTAGTTGTTGAAGTACTCGGAGTGATCGCCGGACGTCGGGCGCTCGAGAACGGAGGCGGGCATTGGAGGGGTGTGGTGAGGACACCCGCAATTTGCGCGTGAGACGTTGGTCGCCAGTAGGTCCACTTGCTGCAATTCGAGGATGCCAATTCCTCCGAAGAGCTCTTCGGGTCATGATGCGCGTGACATGGATCACTTCTGGTGAATCGTGGCGCGGGACGTGCCGAAACCTTCGCGTCACCCGATTCACGGAGATACCATGCAGCCGCACACCGCAATGCTCGGGCTCGCGCTTGCCACGCTCGTCGCCGAGTCCGCCGGCGCGCAGATCCTGTCGAACCCCACGCAGTGGTACATCGACACGCAGATGTACTCGACGCGCGTGTTCAATGACGTCGTCGCGAACTCGACGATCGCCGGCCGCCTGGGCGCCCGCGCGAAGACACCCGCCCCACACGCCACTGCGGCCGCCGAGCCTACGCGGTTCCGCGAGTCGGCGGGCGTGTCGCTGCCACGGACCCTCGCCCGAAAGACCGGCGGCAGCGCGGAGCAGCAGGAGCAGGCGCGGCGGCTGCTCGACTCCTACGTCGCCCTGTACAAGCAGACGGCGCAGAAGGACGGCTTCCCATCGAACGATCTCGCGTATGCGTTCGAATACTTCGTGGTGAACAACTACCACATCTACCACGACCTCATGACCGTGCCGTACGAGAAGGACCCGCGCGCGAAGCGAGGGCGCGGCGGCTTCGATCGCATCCGCATCATGAACGAGAAGAAGCTGCTTCAGGTCACCATGCCGCAGGAGCGGGCGATCTACGAGCAATTCCGCGCGTCGCTCGGCGCGAACCCCAAGGTCGTGCGGATGACGGACGCGCAAAAGCAGGAGGCGGCCGAGCAGATGGCGATCATGTTCGGCGTGAACTACGCCGCGTACATGCGCGCGATCGACGCCGGCGACGACCAGGTCATCGCGCAGGCGCACCAGATGGCGAAGCAGGGACTGGAAAAGCTGCTTGGAATGCCGATCGCGCAGATTCGCGTGACGAGCGCGGGACTCGAGCGCTGACGCGGCGCTCGACTTAAGGAAGACACGGAACATGCAGCTCTCATGTCCCGATCTGAGAGAATAGGGCTTGCCCTGCGACGATCATCTCATGGGTCGGGCGGTCGTGGTCCGACCTGGAATCGGGCCGGCCACGGTTTGTCCTTCAGGCTGTCGGGAAGAGTCGGGAGTCGGAACACTGCTTCTCCGCACGTGCTCTGGTGAATGGTCAACAGTGGGCCAGGAGCCCCCAGATAGGACTTGATGAGGCGATCGATATCGAGGCCGCCACGTTCCAGTGAATCAGTCAAACGGGCCTCGGCACGAGTGACCGCGATACCTCCGTACGTCCTGGCGAGCCGGAACCCCTCGCAGCCGAAGGCCTGCCGGATGCGCCACAGCTCGGAAACTGGTGTGGCCGGAATCGCGACGTAGAGTCTCGCCAGAGAATCGGTTGGTACGAGCAGTGAACGGCGAACGAGGTCGAGCATGCGACGCTTGTACGTAGTGTCAGCCTCACGCTCCAGCGCAATTGACTCGGCAACCATACTTTGCTGATAGTCGGACAATCCTGCGGCATCTCCCCCCGTTTGCCCCGACGACGCACACGCACTGACAAGCGCGGTTACCCAACTGGTGATCAGAGCGACACGCATGGTCATGGCGCTGTACTCCTTGTCGGAAGGGCTGCCGCGGGAGTGGCAGGGCGTGCAGACAGCGCACGGCCGTTACCGGATCCCTTCGCTGACGGCATTCCCTTGGGAACGACGCTTGGACGAATCGGCGATCGCAGTGGGATTCTAGCCGCTCCAGGCGACACAGGACTGATCCCGGAACCGCCAACGAACTCGCCCATTTGGTCGTACAGCTGTACTTCGAGCGAGGCGATGCAATGGTGCTCATCGCACCCGCTGCCAACCTGCTGACCCTCGGCATTGCGCCAGATCGCTACGATGTTGACGGGTACGCCACTCGCGAGCGTGTCGGGGACAGGGTTCATGGTATTAGCTGCGAGAACAGAAGACGAGTTGCCACTCTTGGAATGCGGTGCCTGCACTCGCTTTACGAACCCGGGCCGTACACGACGCCTCTCCGCCATCCCATCCGCTCTCCGGAGGTGATGTTGGCGGAGGTGAGTTTTGATCTCCATTTGATGAATACACGACATGCCACCCGCCGTCAGAAAGGGTCTCCGAGTATCCCGCTTGAACGGACACAAATGGAACCTGCATTTGCGCCTGCGGGAAAAGTCGCTTGTCGACGTCCGCGCTGATTTCTTGCGGGTTCGCACGCGGCACCATCGCTCGCAATGTGAGCGAATCGACCTTCTGGAACAGATACGCGTTGAAGCCCAACGTCACCTTTCGGCCCTGCAGTGACCGGTTGTTCTCATTGCGGATGTCGAATACAGCGCTGAAGGTGCTCCCAACCGGAACGGTGGATGCGCCCAAGGAGAGGTTGGCAGTGACCATCACGCATTCGCGGTGGAAGGCGCTCAGCTGCTGTGACACCAACGAACCAATCGCACCACGAAGATAGGTATCGACGACGGAGTGCGTCGCATAGCCGTACTTGAAAGCCGTCAACGGAGGAAAGAAGCTCGCCGCCACGGCGCTATCCGCGGAATGGGCAATCGGCACATCGATGTCCGGCCCCCAGCCACTCGGAAAGGTCATGTGGATGATGTCCCCCCGCGCGAGGAAGCCGGCGACGTGATTGTCCCCGAGCCCGTACGCGCTCTTGCTTCCCGGAGGCGCAAGCGCGATGGCGGCGACGCAGCGGTTTGCTACCTGGACAGGATGACCCTCAATCATGGGAAGTCGTTGCACTGCTTGCGCACCGATCAAACGATGACGGCCGGGACGCTCGCGGACGGATGACGTGTGCCGAGGACCGATGATGGTCCCACCACGATCGTGTCGAGCCCGGGGACGTGCGACTGACGGGTCCGCCCGATCCAAGCCGCGACGCGCTGATGCCTCCCTTTCCGCTGCGGGCAAACTCCACACCGCCACCGCCTCCTGGGGGCGGCGGTGGCGGCGGAGGCGCATTGCGGTTAAAGGTGAAGAACGACCCATCCTCGTTGTGCCCCACGTAGAAGTCGTGACCGGTCAATGCATCATCGATGGCTTCCAGTGACGCCGCATCGCGAACAGGATCCACTATGACATACTCGGCAACAGCCGCCGCGTCAGATATCGCCTTCGGCGTCGTACCATTTACCAGCTCTTGGAGCGAATGGTCGATGAGCGCCTGATAG
>JANOIJ010000257.1:0-6265 GCA_031407575.1 Gemmatimonadaceae bacterium
TCATCCTGAGCGAAGCGAAGGATCTGCACCTGAAACCCGCTGTCATCCTGAGCGAAGCGAAGGATCTGCACCTGAAACCCGCTTTCATCCTGAGCGAAGCGAAGGATCTGCACCTGAAGCCCATCAACTTCACCAACCTCCAGAAGATCTACTGGCCCGCTGACAAGTACACCAAGGGCGACCTCATCGACTACTATCGCGCCATCGCGCCGTGGATGCTCCCGTACCTGCGTGAGCGGCCGATGGTGCTCACACGCTTCCCCGATGGCATCGACGGCAAGTCGTTCTACCAGAAGGACGCGCCCGAGTTTGCGCCCTCGTGGATCAGGACGACGCCCATCTGGAGCGAGGACACACAGCGCGAGATCAACTACTTCGTCTGCGACGACATCGAGTCCCTGCTCTACATCGCCAACCTCGGCTCCATTCCCCTGCACATGTGGGCGAGCAAGGTGGCGTCGCTCGAGTCGCCCGACTGGTGCGTGATCGATCTCGACCCGAAGGACGCGCCCTTCTCGGATGTGATCAAGACGGCGATCGTCTTGCGCGCGCTGTGCGAGTCGATCGGCTTGCCGAGTTATGTGAAGACCACTGGCAAGACGGGACTGCACATCCTGTTGCCGCTCGCGCGCCAGTGCACGTATGCGCAGTCGCGCACGCTCGGCGAGTTGCTCGCGCGCGTGGTGCTGCGCGAGCTGGGCGACATCGGGACCATCACGCGCCACATCACGAAGCGCGGCGACAAGGTGTACCTCGACTACCTTCAGAATCGCACCGGGCAAACGATCGTCGCGCCGTTCAGCGTGCGTCCGCTGCCGGGCGCCACGGTGTCGATGCCGCTCGTGTGGGACGAGGTGAACTCGTCGCTGGATCCGCGCGAGTTCACGATTCGCACGGCGATCAGCCGGATGGAGCGGCTCGGTGTTGATCCGTGTCTTCAGGTGCTGGACGACGTTCCGGATTTACAGGCCATCCTCGCGCGACTGGCGGCGAATCAATGAAAGGCGGGAAAGAGGGTCGCGGGCGCAAGAACTCCAACGCGCGCCACGGCGGCAAGAGCAACTCGCGTAACGTGGCGAAGAAGGCGGGCGACGCGAAGCGAGATGGCGGCGCTGCCGCGCGGAAGAGCGCGAAGCGGACGACCAAACTCGGCGCGCGTCGCGTTGCGGATGATGACTGACTTGTCATCCTGAGCGCAGCGAAGGATCTGCACCTTGGCTTGTGCGTGCAGATCCTTCGCTGCGCTCAGGATGACATCAGGGGAACGACGTGCAGGGAATCGACGCGCGCCGAATGGAATGACCGCACGCCGCGGGGAATTGGGCGCGCGACCTGCTGCTTTCCGATCCGCCAACTGTGAAGACGTTGATTGGGCCGCTGTCGCCGCGTCCGTGAACGTCGAGTGAGCAGGTCATCGCGATGGTGATCTTCGACGGCGTGATCCTGCTCGTGTGCGTTGCGCTGTGGCGATCGATCCAGCGCAATCCGTCTCGCGTACTGCCGGCGATACACGAGTTTGGCCGACAGACGACTGCTGGCTAGACCGTGCAGGTCCTTCCCGGGCGGCCTCATTCCGAATTCGGAATACTGGTCGCGTGTGGCGGAATGATCTCTTGTCGCCCCACGAGAGCGCTTGGCGCGATCGGGATCTTCTTGTCGCCCTAGCAGGATCGCGTAGCGCGATCGAGCCTTCCTGTCCCGACAGGAGTGCGTAGCGTGATCGGGCTTTCCTGTCGTCCCGGCAGGAGCGCGCAGCGCGACCGAGGACCCTGCTTTGCGCTTTCCAGCCTTCTGGAAAGGTCCGTCTTCGCTCGCGACAACAAGTGCCTTCCGCGAGTATTCCGAATTCGGAATGAGGCCCGCC
The DNA here is from genome assembly GCA_031407575.1 of Gemmatimonadaceae bacterium. Classification (GTDB taxonomy): domain Bacteria; phylum Gemmatimonadota; class Gemmatimonadetes; order Gemmatimonadales; family Gemmatimonadaceae; genus AG11. Next base: position 1,865 of record JANOIJ010000257.1, read on the forward strand.
ACAGCGAGCCCTCACCGTCGGCGACCTCGTACACGTCCGCATCACGCTTCAGGCGTACGGATGACAAACAGGGACACGGCGTCCATCTTGGTTCGATGACGCTCAAATGCAGGCACATGGTCGCCGCGCTTGTCGCCGGCGCGGCCACGCTCCACGCGCAGACCGCGCCCGCGCGCGCCATCCGCCGCGACATCCCGATCACCAACACCATTCGGCGCGCGCTTGCCGCCGGCACACGTGACTCGACGGGACGTCCGGGACGCAACTACACCCAACTGCGCACCGATTACACGATCCACGCGCGGCTGGACCCAACCACGTCACGCATCACGGGACGCGAGACCATCGTCCTGCATAACAACACCGCCGATTCGCTCACCACCATCGTGATGCGGCTCGACATGAACCTGTTCCGCTTTCAGAGCCCGCATGCCGCGCCGTGGGTGCCGGCCGAGGAGACGGATGGTTTTGTCATGACGCGGATGACCGTGGATGGTCAGCCGGCCACCAACGTCTCTGGCGGCAACACGACACGCGCGGTCATCGCGCTCGCAAAGCCCATCCCTGCCAGGGGGCGTGCGACGCTGGAAATCGACTGGAACCACAAGGTGCCGGGCGGGCCTGGCGCGAACCATCGCATGATCCAGCGCTGGGCCGACACATTGTATCAACCGACGCAGTGGTATCCGCGCGTCGCCAAGTACGACGACCTCCGCGGCTGGGACCCCGAGCTCTACCTCGGGCCATCGGAGTTCTACAACAACTTCGGCAAGTTCGACGTCCGCATCGACGTCCCCGCGGGTTGGATCGTGAGCGGCACTGGCGTCCTCCAGAATCCGACCGAGGTGCTGACGTCCACCGCTCGGGAGCGGCTGTCGCACGTGCTCGAGTCCGACGAGATCCGCACCATCGTCGGCCCTGACGAGATCGGACCGGGCGTCGCCACCGCGGCGGGTGAGCGGCTCGTCTGGCACTTCGTCGCCGACACCGTGAACGACTTCGCGTGGGCGACGGCGAAGAAGTTCGTGTGGCAGTCCACGCGCGCGAACATTCCCGGCAAGGGACCTGTGCCCGTGCACCAGTACTTCCTGCCGGGCAACGCCGCGAGCTTCGCCAACGCGCTGCCGCTCTCGAAGCACGCGTTGGAGTTCTACTCGGCGCTCTGGTTCCCGTATCAATTTCCGCAGCTCACGCTCCAGGACGGACCGAGCTCCGGCATGGAGTACCCGATGGTTATCAACTCCAACCAGCGTGCGGCGGACCACGAGACGGCGCACCAGTGGTGGCCGATGGTGGTGGGCAATAACGAGACGTGGTACGGCTGGATGGACGAGGGATTCAACCAGTACATGAACATCCTCTCGGCCGCGGATCGCGCGCACACGCCGCCGAACCTGGACGGACGCGGGCAGTCGTACGGCAGCGTCAGCGGCGACGAAGCCGAGCCGCCGATGATGTGGAACGCCAACTATGCCGGCCCGCAGTTCTACGGCTTCACCACCTACCAGAAGACGCCGCTGATGCTCTCGATGCTCGGCGGCATCGTCAGCGATTCAGCGGTGTGGAAGGCGCAGAGCGACTGGGGCAAGGCGTGGCTGTTCAAGCACCCGTCGCCGTGGGATTACATGTTCTTCATGAACCGTGCGCTCGGCAAAGACCTCGGCTGGTTCTGGTACTATTGGCTATTCACGACCGAGAGTGTGGATGGGTCCATCGCGAGCGTTTCGGGTAACACGGTTACCGTGCACCAGGCGGGTCAGATGCCGTCGCCAGTTGTGCTGAAGGTGCAGTTCGCGCCTACAGGTTCTGCGATTCGCAGGATGCCGAACGCCGTCATGAGGGACAGCGTCACCGCGATAGTCACATGGCCGGTGGACGTGTGGTTCGGCGGGAGTCGCACCTTCAAGGCGAACCTGAACTTCGGCGGGCGGAAGATCGAGCGCGTCGTTCTCGATCCGGGGTGTCGGTTTCCGGATCGCGATCCGTCGGACAACGTGTGGCCGAAGGCCGTGGCCAACGCGGCGCCTCAATTGTCGAGCGGATCTTGCCCGAACTAGTGCCTTTGCGATGTCCCTCAGACGCCGTGGCAGGTACAGGCCCGCGTTGACGGAGGTTGGTCGCGATTGCGGAAATGTGACGCAGCAATCACGCGCGGGTTTGGCAGGTATGCGACGTCTTCTCTCTGCCTGCCTCCTCGGGCTCGGCCCGCTCGCGCTGGCCTGCCGAGCGTCAAATACCGAACCCGACCCCGCGGTCTGCGCGCAGACGTATGAGTTCGGCAACTTCGGATGCGGCGACGCGAGTGGGCGTATCGTGAACCGCAGCGGCGCCGCGGTTCCTGGCGCGTACGTCTCGCTCAAGCTCGACGCGAGTGCCGCAGCCGGCTTACCGCTGGGCGCACAGGCGCGCTCGGATACGCTGGGCCGCTACTCGATGCGCGCAACCTGGATGTCTCCTCCCTCGACAGGCGGTGGGCGCCCCGATTCCGCGACGGTGTGGGTGTACGCTGCGCTTCCGACACGCGGTGGTCAGCCGAGGATCGCCGACAGCGTCCGCGTGATGGCGCGCTTCTCCGCCGTCGGTTCGAGGGCCCCGAGTGTCTCCGTGCCAGTGCTCACGCTGCCCATTCCGTAGTCCAGCATCGCTCCGGCTGCCGCGCGCCGCTATCTTGTCGCATCACCGCGCTCGTAGCTCAATGGATAGAGCATCTGACTTCGGATCAGACGGTTGGGGGTTCGAGTCCCTCCGGGCGCATTGGATCTCCGAGCGGAGCGAAGGATTCCTGCCCTACGAAAAGTGCAGATCCTTCGCAGCGCTCAGGATGACAGCTACACTGGCGTCAACGCGCGCCGGCGGCGCGCGGCGACACCCAGCACCGCAAGTCCGATCGCCACGAGGCCCATCGTCGCAGGCTCGGGCGTCACCACCGCGACGTAGCCGTCGATGTCCGCCGTGTAGGCGTGCAGCACGCCAGGCAGTAGCGAGTGCGCGGGCGTGAGCGTGGCCGGCGCGCCGCCGGCCGTCGCAAAGCAGCCCGTGGTCTGGCCGAGCGGGCACTGGATCGACGCGGCGTACGGATCCGCCAGGCTGAAATCGAACCAGACGTCGAACTGCGTGCCGCCGCCGTTCTGCGACACGCTGTAGTCGTTGTCCGTGCCCGCGAGCAGAAAGTAGCTGCCGTTATTCAGCTGCGGACCAATGGCCAGCCCTTCCCACTTCTCGGGAGACTTGCCGCCCAACGCCGCGAGTGTGTTGGCGTCCAGGTCGAGCACCTTCGCACCCTTCGCGATGGTGGTGACGCCTGGCGGAAGCGCGCCGCCGGTGATCGAGATGCTGGAGATGTCGGTCGCGCCCGTGAGGTCGATCTGGTAGACGGCCTTGTCCACCGGCGAGACGGTCGCGCCGACGCCAACGCCGCGGTTGTTGCGCTCGAGGATCAGGAACTTGTCATTGCCCAGGGCAATGAGGCCGGAGATCCCGCGGCCCTGCGCAGCGACGTCGAGCTTGTAGGCGTACTGCGCCACGGCGTCGCCGGTGTTCGCGTCGAACTTCACGATGCGCGAGTAGAGTCCGTTGCCCGCGCCCTCATCGCGCATGGCGCTCTGGAGCGCGGCGTACACGTACTGGCCGTCGGGGCTGATCGCGAGCCCTTCGAAGCCGCGGTTGTTCGCCTTGCCCGCGGTGTTGCCGGCATCGGACGCGAAGTTGGGCGTGCCAGACCCATCGCGCGGAATCAGGTTGGCGGGCGTGTTGAACCGGCGGACGAGGTTACCATTGCGATCGAACTCGATCAGCGACGGGCCGTACTCGTCGGACACGATGATGTTGCCCGTGAACGGATTGATGACGATGCCCTCAGGGTCCAGCGCATTCCCCAGCACATTCGTGGGGCTGGGCGCCAGTCCATTCATCGAGGATCCGCCCGACGTGAACTTGATCGTCTGCGCCACCTGGAAGTTGCTGACCTGCCCGGTGGACATGTTGATGTCGATCGTGAACCGCTGGATGCGCGTGTCGTACGGCAGCACGCCGCCGCCCGGTCCGCGGTCGGACAGCGCCCACCAATCTCCACGGCCGGCGTCGTAGTAGAGATCGGAGAACATGCCGAGGCGTTGGTCAAACACTGATCCGTTGGAGAGATCGGTCATGGCGCCACTGATCGTGATGCCGTTCACGAACTGCACGGACGTCACACTTTGCGCGGTTGCCGTTGCCGCCATGACGCTCGTGAGCGCGGCGACAGCGAGAAGGGGTGACTTCATGGATCCTCGATTGTGGGGCGAAGGGGGCTGGCTGCGTGATGCAGGGCTCTCGGAGGGATGCATTGAGCCGAGCAATTTCGTTCAGCCCCGAAGCGCGCGGAGGACCTCGACACGCGCGAATGCAAGTCTTGGCAGCCTC
>JANOIJ010000216.1:0-21767 GCA_031407575.1 Gemmatimonadaceae bacterium
GGAGCGCACGCGGGAGATCGGCATTCGGAAGGCGCTCGGCGCCAAGCGGCGCGACATCATGAGCCAGTTCCTCGTGGAGAGCGCAACACTCAGTACCATGGGTGCGGCGCTGGGAGTCGCCACCGGGTTCGCTTTCGCGAAACTCATTTCCGTCCTCACGCCACTTCCAGCCGCCGTCGAGCTGTGGTCCGTGCTCGTCGGCATCTCCATCGGCGCCGGCGTCGGCATCATCGCCGGCGTCTATCCCGCGAGCCGCGCGTCACGCCTCGATCCCATCGATGCGCTGAGGCAGGAGTAGCACGTGGCCAACGTACAGCAGGCCCTGCACCTCATGCGCGAGGGCGTCACCATCGCCATTGACTCGATCCGCTCCAACAAGGTGCGCGCCGGCCTGACCATTCTTGGCGTGGCCGTGGGCGTGTTCGTGGTGGTGGTGATCTCGGCCGCGATCCACGGCATCAACCAGAGCGTGGCCAAGGATTTCGAGAGCACGGGACCGACGACGTTCTTCGTCTCACGCTATCCGATCACCTTCGAGGCCTGCGACGGAACGGACGACACGTGCAAGTGGCTGCGCAACCCGCCCGTCACACTCGTCGACGTGAACGCCATCGGGCAGATGCCGAGTATCCGCACGGCGGGCGCGCGTCTCGATATGGGCGTCGCCGTGGCGTACAAGGACAAGCGCCCGAGCGGCATCCAGGTCACGGCGTTCACCGGGAATTGGCAGCAGATAGACGGCGGTGGCGACATCTATCCCGGCCGCAACTTCACGCCGAGCGAGGCGACGTCCGGCGCGCGCGTGGCCGTGATCAACGACGTGCTGGCCACGCAGCTGTTCGGCGAGTCTGACCCGATCGACAAGGTCATCGAGCTCTCGGGCCAACCCTTCCAGGTGCTTGGCATCTATCACTACGAGGCGAGCTTCCTCTCCGGCGGAAACTCCGGACGGGTGATCATCCCGATCGAGTCAGCCCGTAGAGTCCTCAAGGCGCGGATGGACGACATCGGATTGGCGGTCATCCCTGCCACCGGCGTCGAACGGGGCGAGGCGATCGACGACGTGGTCGCCACACTTCGAGCCCGCCGCGGCTTGCGCCCTGGGGCGGAGAACTCGTTCGCGATCATCACGCAGGACCAGCTTTTCGACGTCTACAACAAGATCTTTGGCGCCTTCTTCCTCGTGATGGTGGTGCTGTCGGCGGTGGGGCTGATCGTGGGCGGTGTGGGCGTCATCGCGATCATGATGATCTCCGTTACCGAACGGACGCGTGAGATCGGCGTGCGAAAGGCATTGGGGGCGACGCGTGCCACCATCCTGTGGCAATTCCTCGTGGAGGCGGTCACGCTCACGGGCATTGGAGCGATCATTGGCCTGACGCTGGGGGCACTCGTCGCGCTGATGATCAAGACCATGACGCCCATCGCCGCAACCGTGCCACCGATGGCCGTGCTCGCGGCATTGGTGAGCAGCGCGGTCACCGGTGTCCTCTTCGGCATGATGCCGGCGGCGCGCGCAGCCCGCCTCGACCCGGTCGAGGCCCTGCGACACGAGTAGGGGCTGACACTTTCAGGGCGCGTGTGCCGTAGACAACGGACACCCACCCTCACGCGCACCAATGCCATTTTTCGAAGCCGTCGTCCTCGCGCTTCAGACGATTCGCGTGCAGAAGCTCAAGAGCTTCTTCACGCTGCTCGGCGTCATGATCGGCGTCATGTTCCTCATCGCCGTCGTCTCGATCGTGACGGGCATGAGCAAGTACGTCGAGGAAGACTTCATGGGCCGCATGCTGGGCGCGAACACGTTCACGGTGCGCCGGTATCCGTGGTTCGGCAACAACACCACGGAAGAGGAGTGGCTCGAGTGGCAGCGCCGTCCGCGCGTGTATCATCGCGACGTCGCCCTCGTGCGCAATGCGCTGCCGGCCGGCACCAACTACGCGATTGAAAGCCAGGACCAGCTGTGGGCCACGAGCGTGTACTCGCGACCGCGGCAAATCGAGGCGCACGCCGTGGAAGGGGACTACTTCACCATCAAGAAATACGACCTGTCCAGTGGCCGCATCTTCACGCAGCAGGAGGCGGAGATCGGCTCCAACGTCGTCGTCATCGGCGACGAGGTTGCGTCCTTCTTCTTCCAGGGCCTCAATCCGATTGGCCGCGAGCTGCGCATCGGCGGCATGCCGTACACCGTCATCGGCGTCATCGAGCATCAGGGAAACCTGTTCGGCCAGTCGCTCGACAAGACGGCCTACGCGCCGTTCCTCTCACCCCTCCACCGGCTCACCAATCCGCGCGGCGACATCGACGGCCTCATGGTCCAGGCGCCGAACGACCTCATGATGCGCGACGCCATGGAAGTCGTGCGCGAGGTGATGCGCGGCAATCGGCGGCTGCGTCCCGCGGTGCCGGACAACTTCGTGATGGAGACATCCGAGTCCGCGCTGCAGTCCTTCCAGCAGACGAAGAGCATCATGACCATCGCCGGCACGGCGCTGCCGGCCATCGGTCTCGTGGTGGGCGGCATGGTCATCATGAACATCATGCTCGTCGCGGTCGCGGAACGCACGCGCGAGATCGGCATCCGGAAGGCGCTCGGCGCCAGGCGCAAGGACATCATGCGCCAGTTCCTCGTCGAAGCGGCGACGCTCAGTACGCTCGGCGCGATCCTCGGCATCCTCCTCGGCATCGGCGGCGCGGAGATCATCGCGGCCAACACGCCGTTGCCCGCCGCCATCGCCCCGTGGTCGATCGTGGCCGCCACGCTCCTCGGCACCGTCGTGGGCATCGTCTCCGGCGTTCTGCCGGCGCGCAAGGCGTCGCGGCTCGACCCCATCGAAGCCCTCCGGCAGGAGTAGGCGCATGCGCATCTTCGCATTTTTTACCGAGGCGATTGAAGGCGTCACGATCGCGATCGACGCGCTCAAGGCGAACCGCGCCCGCGCGCTCCTCACGATCATGGGCGTCGCGCTCGGCGTGTTCGTCGTCGTCGCGATGTCGTCCGTGGTGCGCGGCATCAACGAGTCGTTCCGGCGCGACCTCGAGGCGGCGGGACCTTCGTCCTTCTACGTGTACCGGCGGCCTATCGGTGGCTTCAGCGGCTGCAACGGGACCGACGAAGACTGCCCCGAACGACGCAATCCCGGCATCACGCTCGACGAGGCAGCCGCCATCGAGCGGCTCCCCACCATTCGCGCCGTCACGTCGCACGTCGGCACGGGGGAGAAGTTCAAGTACAAGGACCGCGTGATGAACGCGGGCATGGAGGCGTACACCGCCAATTGGACCGAGGTGGACGGCGGCGACATCTTCCCGGGCCGCAACTTCACCGAGTCGGAGAACGCCGCCGGCGCGCGCGTCATGCTCGTCAACGACAAGATGGCGGAAACGCTGTTTGGCGACTCGGAGCCCGTCGGCAAGGAAGTCATGGTTGGCGGGGTGCCGTTCACGGTCATCGGCTTCTACCACTACACGGCGAGCCCCATGGGCACGCCGACATCCGCCGGCGGCGGCGATTCGCCGAAGGCCATTGTGCCATTCGAGACGGCGCGCCGTCACCTGAACCTCTACATGCGCGGCAACAACCTCATCGTGAAGCCGTTCTCCGGCGTGGCGGTGGAAACGGCGGTCGACGACGTCACCGCGCTGCTGCGCGGACATCGCGGCCTCCGGCCCAGCCAGCCGAACAACTTCGACATCGTCACGCAGGACCGCCTGTGGTCCATCTACAACAAGCTGTTCGGCACTTTCTTCGTCGTCGGCCTGGCGCTGTCGTCTGTAGGACTCCTGGTGGGCGGCGTGGGCGTGGTCGCCATCATGATGATCTCGGTCACCGAGCGCACTCGTGAGATCGGCGTACGCAAGGCGCTCGGCGCCACGCGGTTCACCATCCTGTGGCAGTTCCTCGTAGAAGCGGTGACGTTGACGGGCATCGGCGCCGCTGTTGGCCTGGTGTTGGGCATCCTCGTGGCCATCGGTGTGCGGACGGCGTGGCCGTCCATACCGGCGTCGACATCGTGGGGGAGCGTGGCCGCAGCGCTCGGCATCAGCGCCGTAACGGGCGTCATTTTCGGCATGCTTCCGGCCATGCGCGCGGCGAAGATGGATCCGGTGGTGGCGCTGCGATACGAATAGGGCGCCCGGGCAGCATCAGCGCTGCTCGCATTGCCGGCCGGTATATTCCGCGCATGCCCACCGTGGATCTCCTCGCTATCTGTGCTCATCGTGACGACGCCGAACTCCTGTGCGGCGGCACCCTGATCAAGTCGGCAAAGCAGGGTCGCCGCACCGCAATCATCGACCTCACGCAGGGCGAGATGGGCACGCAGGGCTCCGCGGCACTGCGCGGGGAGGAAGCAGCGCGCGCCGCCGAGATCCTCGGATGTAGCTCGCGCGAGACGCTGGGACTGCCGGACGCCCGCATCGAGAACACCCCAGCCACGCGGGAGACGCTCGCGCGCGTGATTCGCAAGTTCAAGCCACGCGTCGTGATCGCACCGGCGCTCGAGGGCCGGCACCCCGATCATCGGATCACCGCGCAGCTTGTGCGCGACGCGTGCTTCGTCGCCGGCCTCGCCAAGGTGGCGCCCGATCTGCCCAAGCACCGGCCGCTCAAGATCCTGCACGCCCTCACCTATCGGCAGGACTTCGTGCGCCCCTCCTTCGTCGTGGACATCACGGAAGAGTTCGAGCAGAAGATGGCAGCGGTGCGCTGCTACGCGTCGCAGTTCGAGGGCGCCACGCAGGCTGGCGAGGTCTATCCGAACGGCGAGCCACTCTTCGACATGGTCGCACACTACGCGGCGACGTACGGCGCGTTGATCCGGACGCGATACGGCGAGCCGTTCTTCACCACCGAAATGATGCGCGTGGATGACGTCTGCGCGCTCGAGGTCTCCACATTTTGAGCAACGACGCGAACGACGTCACCTATGGCTCCTATCTGGCGCTCGACGAACTGCTCGGGCTCCAGCGTCCGCGGTCCGTGCATCCCGACGAGCTCCTGTTCATCGTCGTGCATCAGGCGAGCGAGCTGTGGTTCAAGGAGATCCTCCATGAGCTCGACTTGCTCATCGGGTCGCTCCAGTCGCACGAGGCGGAGTTCGCGCTCTTTCGCATGGGCCGCATCAACGCGTTGATGCGCATCGTCTCCGCGCAGCTGTCCGCGCTCGAGACATTGCCGCCGCAGCACTTCGCAGAATTCCGCCGCCATCTCGGGTCATCGAGTGGCTCGCAGAGCGTGCAGTTCCGGGCCATCGAGGCCGCGTCTGGCATGCGCGAGCCGCACTTCCTCAACGTGCTCCAGGAGCACGGCCCCATCCCCAGCGTCGTGCAACGCGCCCTCGAGCGCCCATCGCTTCAGGATCTCTTCCTCGATATGCTTCGCGCGCGGGATCTCGATCTCGAGGCGCTATACGTCGGCGAGCGTCCCAGCACGCTCTTCTTCCTCGCCGAAGCGTTCCTGGAGTACGAACAACAATTCGGCCAGTGGCGCTTCAAACACGTCCAACTCGTGGAACGTGTGCTCGGCCCGCTCACCGGTGGTACGGGCGGCACGCTGGGCGCCAAGTATCTGGCGCGGACCATCGACCAGAAGTTCTTCCCCGCCCTCTGGGCCGTGCGGGCAAAGTTCTACGGCACGTGACCGAGCAGGCGGGACGTGCGCTCAGCGATAGCCGCGAACGCGCACCTTCACCTCGGACATAATGGCGGTGCCCCTCACCTGGACATGCGCAGCGCCCCCCGCGTACCCAGGACCATCGTCAGCGTCGCTGCCCACCGACGCGAGAACCGCGTCGACCCGGAACTCCACGAGCATCCCTGGTGGGACGATGAGCGACACGTTGGACATGAAGGCACTCACCGTGACGATGCATCCCGGCGCTATCGAGGCGTAGCGCAGGTCGAGCTTCATGTCGCACATGAATGCGTTGACCGTGAACGTGGGAGGCACCCTCCACTGCCCCTTGCGACCTGTCTCGCTCATGAAGCCAATGATGCGAGCGTCGTCCCGGAGCGTCGGTCGCATGCCCTCTGCGATGGCGCTCAAGTACTCGGCAGACTTGGGCAGGTCGGCAACCACGGTCGCAATCCCGATGGCGCTCTCTTGTAGTCCGAGAAGGCCAAGCCGGCGCTCGAACTCGGCCTCGTCGATGACGTCGTACGCATAGGCATCGGTCAACACGCGGACGGCGCGCGTTCGGGCGTCCTCATGCAATGCGGGCGGGATGACAGGCTGAGACATGCGCAGCCATACGCACGCACGCGGCCCTCGGTGTCAGCCCTATCTGAAGTTTCGTGCTCCTTCTCTCGAGCACGGCTAACTCGTTAGCTTTCAGGGGTATGCCTCCTCACGATCCCGTCTACCTCGATCACGCCGCCACCACACCGGTGCGCGCGGAAGTGCTCGACGCCATGCAGCCATTCTTCGGCGCACGGTTCGGCAACCCATCCAGCGTGCACAAGTGGGGACGCGAAGCGCGAACGGCACTGGACGAGGCGCACGAGCGCGTCGCTCGATGTATTGGTGCCTCAGCGGACGAGGTGATCTTCACGTCGTGCGGTACGGAAGCGGACAACATGGCGCTGCTTGGAGTGTGGCGCGCCCGCCGAGGCGAGGGACGAACCGGCGTCGTCATCACCCCCATCGAGCACAAGGCCGTACTCGCCGCCGCGCACCAGGCCGCCAAGGAAGGCGGCGACGAGCGAATCCTGGCCATGACGCATGACGGACTGGTGGACGACGCCTCCTTCGACGCGCTGGTCGGTGACGACGTCGCTGTCTGCTCGGTGATGTGGGTCAATAACGAGATTGGCGTCATCCAGCCGATTGCAGCGCTCGCACACCGCGCAAAGGCATACGGCGTCGTATTCCATACCGATGCCGTGCAGGCGTTCGGCAAGGTCATTGTCGACGCCAGGGAGACGCCGTTCGACATGCTGTCGCTCTCTGGGCACAAGATCGGCGCGCCCAAGGGCATCGGCGCGCTGTACGTCCGCCGTGGCACGCCCATCGAGCCGTTGATGTTTGGCGGCACGCAGGATCGGGGCCGGCGGCCCGGTACCGAGAACGTCGCGATGGCCGTCGGACTCGCGCGCGCCGCGGAGCTTGCCGTGGCGGAGCGCGAGCACGAATGGGCATCGCTGGAGGCGTTGCGCAACCGCCTGGAAGCGGCACTGCTCGAGCGCATTCCCGACGCCGTGATTCACGGACGCGGCGCGCCGCGCGCACCGCACATCTTGAACATCTCCGTGCCGGGTACCGACAGCGAGTCGCTGCTCATGGCGCTCGACCTCCGCGGCATCGCGTGTTCCGCGGGCTCCGCCTGCCAGAGTGGAAGCATCTCGCCCTCGCATGTGCTCGCCGCCCTCGGCGTGCCGGCGGACCTGGCGTCGTCGCCGATTCGCATGAGCCTGGGAAGCCTCAGCACCGAGGCCTGCATCGCTCGCGTCGCGGACGTCTTCCCGATGCTCGTGGAAAAGGCGCGCCGTCTGGCAACCGCATGACGCGCGAGCGCGTACTCGTCGCCATGAGCGGCGGCGTGGACTCGTCGGTCGCCGCGGCGCTGCTCGTCAAGCAGGGCTACGACGTCGTGGGCGCGACGATGAAGCTGTTCTGTCACGGCGAGGACCTGCCGGACCGCCCGTGCTGTTCGCTCGACAGCGTGAACGACGCGCGGCGCATCTGCGAACAGCTGGGCGTGCCGCACTACGTGCTCAACCTCGAGAGCGCGTTTGGTCGCGACGTGGTGGACGACTTCGTCGCCGAGTACGCGCGCGGCCGCACGCCCATCCCGTGCGTGCGCTGCAACACGTTCACGAAGTTCCGCGACCTGCTCCGCAAGGCGGAGGCGATCGACGCACGCTGGATCGCGACGGGGCACTACGCGCAGGTGCACGAGGGCGTGTTGCATCGCGGGCTCGATCCCGCGAAGGACCAGTCGTATTTCCTGTGGGGCATCTCGCGCGCTGTGCTTTCTCGCATGCTGCTGCCTGTGGGCGCGCAGACGAAGGCGGAGACGCGCGCGGTCGCGCACGAGCTGGGGCTGGAGCTCATTGCGGAGAAGGCGGAGAGCCAGGATATCTGCTTCGTGCCGGATGGCGACCATGCGAAGATCATCGCGCACAAACTTGGCGCCCATGCGCCATCGCTGCGCCCCGGCCCGTTTGTGCGGCGTGATGGGTCGGTGGTCGGCACGCATGATGGATTCGCGCGCTACACGGTGGGGCAGCGGCGCGGGCTGCCGGGCGGATTCCGCGAGCCGATGTTCGTCGTGGAGATCCAGCCGGAGACGCGCACGGTGGTGATCGGCCCGCGCGTCGAGCTGCTTGGCCGAGGGGTGGTGGCGCGCGAAATGAATTGGCTCGTGGACGTTCCGTCCCCGGGCGACGAGGTGGAAGCACAGATCCGCCATCACGCCGCACCGGCACGTGGGACGCTCGTGCGCGTGGATGCGGACGAGGTAGAAATCGCGCTCGATGAGGCCGTGTCGGCCATCACGCCCGGGCAGTCGCTCGTATTGTATTCGGGGACGACGGTGCTCGGCGGAGGAGTGATTGAGCGTGCGCGGCGGGCGTTGCCGATCCTCGCTGCGTAACAGAACGGCGAGCCCTGAGCTCGCCGCTCTCAGTGTTTCATCGCCTCGGCGAACGCCTTCATTGCTTCTTCCTGCTCCGCCGTGAGCGCCTCGGGAACAGTCACTTCCACCTGGACAATCAGGTCTCCCTTCGTTCCGTCCTTCTCGATCCCCTGCCCGCGTACGCGGAATCGCTTTCCGTTCTGCGTCCCTTTCGGGATCTTGATCGAGACCTTCGTGCCATCGACCGTCTTTACGTTCACGGTCTTGCCGAGCGTCGCGTCCACGATGCTGATCTTCACCGGAGCGATGAGGTCGAGCGCCTCGCGCTTGTAAAAGCGGTCCGGCTGCACCTGGAACGTGATCAGCAGGTCTCCGGGTGGACCGCCCTTGGTCCCACGTCCGCCCTGCGCCTTCAAGCGGATCTTGGTACCCGAGTCCACGCCAGGCGGCACGGTGATCTGCACCTTTTTGCGCGTGCGCACTTCGCCCGCGCCGGCGCAGGTGGGGCAACGCTCCGTCGGCACCTGCCCGCGGCCGAGACACACGGGACACGGGCGCTGCACAGCGAACCCGCCCTGCCCGAAGCTGATGGTGCCGCGACCGCTGCATTCGGAACACGTCTCCAGCTTTGCGCCTGGCGCGGCGCCGCTGCCGTGACACGTGGCGCACTCCTCATTCAGGTCCAGTTCGACTGGCACCTTTCCGCCCAGCGCCGCCGTGCGAAACGGAATCTCCAGTGACGCCTCGACGTCCTGACCGCGCTGCGGCGAGCGACTGCGCGCGTTCTGCGCACCGCCTCGCGCCGCGCCGCCGAACATCGAGCTGAAGATGTCCCCCAGTCCGCCGAAGCCGACGTCTCCAAGATCGTCGTAGTTCATGCCGCCGGCCGGCCGACTGCCCGCGCCTGACGTGCGCTGGTTGCCGCCTCGCGACGCGCCGGCGCCAAAACCACCAAAGGCTCCGAGACGACGCATATCGTCGTACTGTTTGCGCTTCGTCGCGTCGCCCAGCGTCTGGTATGCCTCCGAAATCCCCTTGAAAGTCTCGGCCGCCTTAGGATCGTTCGGGTTCTTGTCCGGGTGGTGCTTCGACGCAAGCTTGCGGTACTTCTTCTTGATCTCGTCCTGTGTCGCGGAGGCGGGAACGCCGAGGACGGCGTAGTAATCTTGCTGGGCCATGGCTGACCTTACGCGGTCAGCCGTTCCATTGCTTCACGACTACGCGCGCGGGACGCAGCAGCTGTCCGTTGAACACGTAGCCGACCTGGAACACTCGCGCGACCAGGTGATCTTCTTCCTCGGTGGACGCGGGCTCCGTCATCACCGCTTCGTGCAACGCGGGATCGAACGGATGGCCGTCTGGGCTGATTACCTCCAACCCATGGCCCGCGAGCGTCTTCGCGATCTTCTTCTCCACCATGGCCACGCCGTCCACCAGTGTCTTCGTGTCCGTGGACGCGGGATCGACGTGCGCAAAGCGTCCGATGTCATCCAACGGGTCGATGAGGCCTTTCAACATGTCGGCCTGGCCGCGACTCTGCGCTTCCTGCCGCTCCTTCACCGTGCGCCGGCGGTAGTTGTCGTACTCGGCGGCGAGGCGCAGGTACTTGTCCTTCTGCTCCTCGAGCTGCTGATACACGTTGAGCCCTCCGAGATCGGTGAGCGCGTCCTCGGTCTGGACGGGCTCGGCGTCGTCGGAAAGAATCGATTCGGGCGGAAGCTGATCGGCGTCTGACATTTGTGAGGTCCCAGGGTGCGACGGAATCTACGCAGGGCGCCGCGAACCCGGGCGCCGGCGTGAAATTGCAAGACGGATACTCGCACTAGGCGGTTTCGCGCAGCAGGCGCCGGCGCAGCATCTCCATGGCCGCCTGCGCCGAGCGGTGCCGGATCTCGGCGCGATCGCCCACCATGTTGAAGCGCTTGGCCTCCACGGCGCCCTTCCAGTCGAGTGCGATCCAGACGGTGCCAACGGGCTTCTCATCGGACCCGCCGCCGGGGCCGGCCACACCCGTGACGGCGAGTGCGGCGTCCACCGCCGTCGCGGCTCGCGCGCCAGCGGCCATAGCGCGCGCGATTGTCTCGCTCACCGCGCCATGCTCGGCGATCGCCGCCGCAGGCACGCCGAGCAAGCCCGTCTTTATGTCATTGCTGTATGCGATGACGCCGCCGCGCACGACGTCGCTGCTGCCCGGCACCGACGTGAGGCGTGCGCCGAGCAGCCCGCCGGTACAACTCTCCGCAACGCCAATGGTGATGCGCAGTTCGCGGCACAGGTCGACCACCACGGCGGCGAGGTCGGCGCCGTCCTCGCCGTACATCGCGTCGCCGACAACGGTGCGCAGCTGTGCGGCGGCTTGGGCGAGACGGGCATCCGCGTCATCGGGCGCAGCGCCGCGCACGGTGAGCCGAAGATCGGTGCCGTCGGCGTTGGGGAGGTAGGCGAGATCCGCGCTGCCCACGCCGCCATGGATGGACGCCACGAGATCCGCGATGTGTGACTCACCGATACCCGTGGTGCGCAACGTCCGCGAGCGCACCACGTTCGTCATCTCGCCGCGGCGCTCACGAATGAGCGGCAGGAGCGTGTCCGCGAGCATTCCGCGCATTTCGCGCGGGACCCCTGGCAGCATGGCGACCCAGCGTCCTCGGTCGTCCTCCAGCCAGATACCGGGTGCGGAGCCATGGTTATTGCGCAGCTTTGTCGCGCCCGATGGCAGCATCGCCTGCTGCCGGTTGGATGCGGGCATTGCACGCTGGAATCGCGTGCGCCAGCGCTCCTCCATCCACGCGAGGTGCTCTTCGTCCAGCACCATCTCGCGTCCGAACAGCGCGGCTATGGATGGCTTGGTGAGGTCGTCGCTCGTTGGTCCGAGTCCGCCGGTGGTGATCACGGCGCCGGCGCGGTCCAGCGCGTCGCGCACCGCAGTTGCGATCGAGTCCGCCGTATCGCCGCACGTGGTGCGACGCGCGATCTCGACGCCCTCGGCCGCGAGATGGCGCGCGAGGTGCGCGGCGTTGGTATCGATGGTGAAGCCGAGTAGGAGTTCGTCGCCGATCGTGACGACTTCGATCTTCATGCGCTCAGCCGCGCCCACCCACCGGTGCGCTCGTGAAGACGCGTCCGTAGCTCCGCAGGTAGAGCCCGAGGGAATAGAGGGTGAGCGCGACGGATCCAGTCATGGTGACGACGCCAACGATGCCGTTGAAATTCGCGAAGGCATTCCAGAGCGGCGTGTCCCATCCGCGGTTCGCTGCCACCGTCGCCGTCCAGAACCAGCAGTACGCCGCACCCGTCCACACGAGCTGCAGGCCCGTCTTCCACTTGGCCGGCCCGATTGCCGCGATCACCACACCGCGCCGTGCCGCCATCTGACGGAACAGCGTCATGAACAGCTCGCGACCGAGGACGATCGCAAGGATCCACCATGTCAGGGGCACTTCGCCGAACGGCGTGCGGAACGGCAGCACGTTGGCGAGCGCCTGCGCGGGCCACCCTTCGGCGCTCACGAGCTCGGGCCGCATGAGTACGTACATCGGGATGCATGTGGCCACGAGCAGCAGCTTGTCGGCGAGCGGGTCGAGCAGCCGGCCGAGGTCCGTCTCCTGCTTGCGCGAGCGCGCGAGCCGGCCGTCGATGTAGTCCGTGATGGCGGCGGCGAGGAACAGCGCGAACGCAGCGAGGCGCAGTCCCGACGACGGCATCAGCGGCATCCACGCGATGAGCGGGGTGACGACGATGCGGCCGACGGTAAAGGCGTTCGGGAGGTTCACGCGGTACCTGGTTGACGCGAGCGACTTGAGCACGAGCTTGCTGACGCCACGCAGCGTCTCGAACACCCCGTCGCCATTCATGGCGACGGCCTCGAAGTACGGAGCGCGCTCGATCCATTCTCCGGTGGGGAGCTGCTCCACGAGGAATTCGCCGGCGTGGAAGGGATCGGGGGTGACGCGCTGTCTTGCCGGGTCCGTGATCTCCCAGCCGGGATTGAGCGCGGCCTGGAGTTCGCTCAGCGGTGCGGCATTCGGGAGATCGCGTTTGTTGTACTGGATGATGAACGGCATCTTCGTCAGGTCATACCCGTATTCGGCCATGTTGTCGTACAGGTTCTGCATAGCCTCCTGGTTCGCCTCCATGCGCTCCACCTGCGAGTCGGCGACGAAGACCAATCCATCCACGCCCTTGAGGATGAGCTTCCGGCTGGCGTTGTAGTAGACCTGCCCCGGAACGGTGTAGAGGTGGAAGCGAGTCTTGAAGCCGCGAATCGTCCCGAGGTCCACCGGCAGGAAGTCAAAGAACAGCGTGCGCTCGGTCTCGGTCGCGAGCGAAATGAGCTTGCCGCGCGTGTCCGGCTGCACCTTGCCGTAGATGTGCTCGAGGTTCGTCGTCTTGCCGCCGAGTCCCGATCCGTAGTAGACGATTTTGCAGTTGATCTCGCGGGACGCGTAGTTGATCATCGACATGGCTGTCGTCTCCTCTACTGGAACAGCTTGTCGATTTCGTCGTCGGCGCCGGCGAGGAGGCCGGGAGCGCCGCCCTGCGCCTGCGTCGGACGTGCGAACACTTTCTGGAAGAGCTGCGTCAGCTCCTCGACGGTCAGCTTCATCTTGAGCCGCACGAGCCCCAGCGTGGTACGGTTGTCGAAGAGGACGACGAGGATGACGCGCCGGGCGACGTCCGCCAGGTACATCGACTCCTTCTCGCCCTGGTGGAACAGGGTGTTGAAATCCGATTCGCCAATCAGCTTCGCCAGCTGGTCGTTGGCGCTGAAGTCGGCCGCCGTGAGCGTGGCGAATGCCGTCGAATCGAACTTCGGCTGCTCACCAACGGTCGCAACGAGCTGCCCGCTCCGGTCCACGAGCATGGTGCAGCGCGCGCTGCTCTCGTAGAGGAAGCGATTCAGCGACTCGGTGATGGCGGCGAAGTCGTCCTCGGTGAACGACCAGCTCGCGGCGCCTACGGGCATGAGTATCGGCCTAGTCGAGGTGAGTTTGCATGCGGCGCAGCAGCTTCACACCGCGTTTGCGAAGGACGGAGCGCGATTCCCAGCGTACGTAGTCTTCCAGCAGTCGCGTGGTTTCCACCCCGGGCTGTGCCCGCAGGAAGCCCAGCGCGGCGTATCGCCGGACAGGAGACCGGCTGAACAGGTCACGACGGCTGCGCTGCATCTGGGCCCCCCATACGATCAACCCCACGGCGACACCACCCACGAACCCGAAACCGGCAAGCCGCGCACGCGCCGTGGGGGTCACATGGACCTCCGCGCCGAGAGCGCCTGCGCAATGGTTACTCCGTCCGCATACTCCAGGTCGCCGCCCACGGGCAGCCCGCGCGCGATGCGCGTGACGCTGAGTGGAAAGCTCGTGAGTTGTCGTTGCACGTACAGGGCCGTGGCCTCGCCTTCCAGACTCGGGTTGGTTGCCAGAATGACTTCGCGAACCGCCGTTCCAGCCACCCCCGCCTCGATGCGGCCGACGAGGCTGTGGATGGTGAGATCGTCGGGTGTCACCCCATCGAGAGGAGACAGACGTCCGCCCAGTACATGATACTGCCCGCGGTACTCTCCCGCCCGCTCGATCGCGGAAATGTCCGCCGCCTCTTCCACCACGCAGATGAGCGCCGGGTCGCGGCGCGGATCGCGGCAGATGAGGCAGAGCTCTTCTTCGGTCAGGTTGAAGCAGCGCGAGCATGGCCGCACCTTCGTCGACAGCGTGGTGAGCGCGTCGGCAAGGCGGCGACTTTGCTCGGGTGGTTGCTTGAGCAGGTGGTAGGTGAGGCGCAGGGCCGTTTTGCGCCCGATACCGGGCAGCCGGGCCAGCTCGCCGGTGAGGTCGTCAATCGCCGACATCCGAACGCGGTTAGAACGGGAGCTTGAACGGCAGCGCCATACCGCCCGTGAGCTCGCCCATCTTTCGCTGCGCGATGTCCTGCGCCTTCTTCTGCGCCTCCGTGACCGCCACCAACACGAGATCCTCGAGCATCTCGACGTCAGCCGGATTGACGAGGCTGGGATCGATCTTGATGGAGCGGACGGTGCCCTGCCCGTTGGCCTCTACGGTGACCATGCCGCCACCGGATGTGGCGGAGACGGACTCGTTCTGCAGATCGGCCTGGAGCGACTGGAACTTGCCCTGCATCTCCTGCGCTTGCTGCAGGATCTTCATGAAATCTGCCATCGTGTGCATCGGGGTCGAAGTGCGGTAAGCTACCCGTCGTCGCTATATCGTGGCAAGCGACTCCGGAGGCGGCTGCGGCTAGTCGGCAAGCTCCAGATCGAGGACGTCAATGGCTCGATCGAGCACCGGGTCCTTTTTCCGCATCGTAGCGAGTCGCTCGGCGCGGACCATCGCGTCGGTGAGCCGCGCCGGTGGTGCGGATGACGCGGCGGGGGCCCGGATCACCACGCGCTTGATCGCCGGGAACCATGCACGGAGCGCATCCGTGACGTCGCCTTTGGATTCCTCGAGGGCGCGCTCGTAAATCGGACTCGCCTCGTCGAGCGAGATGGTCACGTCGCCGGTGGCAGTAACCGCCGCGGGCGACGCGTGCTCCAGTGCCGTGGCCACGACGTTCTTGCTCGCCGCTCGCATGGCAGCGACGAGATCATCCCATCGCTCAGCGAGACGGCTCGTGTCGGGAATGGATGCATCGACGAGCGGCGAACGGCGAACGGGGAGCCGCGGGGGAACATCCTCCAGTGACGCTGGCGCTGCCGCAGGGTTCGCGGGCGGCAGCGCGGGAGCCACAGCTGTACTCGGGGTTCGATCCGCATCGCGCACCACGGCTCGCCAGTCGGTCGCCGGGGCGTCGGGCATGCGAGGAGGCGCAGCGCGGCGCACCGGCGGCTCGTCGTCAATGACCGAACTGCCACTACTGCCGCCCAGACCGCGCAGCACGGCTTCCAGCGAGACACTGCGATCCAGCAGCGCGAAACGCACGAGCAGCGCCTCGAGCAGCAACTGCTGCTGCCCGCTCTTCCGGAAGCGCGGCTCGAGCTCGGTGAGCGCGGATAGCATGCGCAGGAGGTCGCTCGTCCCGAATACCTCCTTGCGCGCTTCGAGTGCGACGCGAACGCGCTCGCTGGTCTCCGCCGCTGCGCCGCCGAGCGCGACGGCCAGCTGCGCGCGCACGAGATCGGCGAAGCCCGTTAAAAACTGGCCGAAGTCGATACCGGCGTCGGCAAGCCGCCCGACGAACGCAAACACGTCGCCCGCGCGACGTTCGGCGAGGAGATCCAGGAGGTCCAGAAACTCGTCTTCCGGCACGAGACCCAGCGCGTCGCGAACCCGCTCAGGAGCCACATCGCCGTCGCCCATCGACAGCACTTGATCGGTGAGCGACAACGCGTCGCGCATGGAGCCGTCCGCCGCGCGGGCGATCATGGCGAGCGCGTCGGGATGCGCGGTGACGCCCTCATCGCGAAGGACGCGCTCGAGCCGCAGGCGGATTTCCGCTGGGCCAATGCGCTTGAAGTCGAAGCGCTGAAGCCGGCTCAGCACCGGCGCGGCGGATTGTGCGATCTTCTGCGGCTCCGTGGTGGCGAAGATGAACACGACGCGCGGTGGCGGCTCCTCGAGCACCTTCAGCAGCGCATTCCACGCCTCGCGCGTGAGCATGTGCGCCTCGTCCACGATGTAGACCTTGTACTGGTCGTCGCCCGACGGCGCATACATCGCGCGCTCGCGCAGCTCACGTGCGTCGTCCACGCCGCGGTTGGACGCGGCGTCGATCTCCACGACGTCCAGCGACGACGACCCGCTCCAGATTCGCGTGCAGGTCGTGCACTGACCGCAGGGCTCGCCATCGAGCGCTGGATCACCGCGCCGCTCGCAGTTGAGCGCCATCGCGAGCACGCGTGCGAGGGTCGTCTTGCCCACGCCACGCGGGCC
Organism: Gemmatimonadaceae bacterium; assembly: GCA_031407575.1. Taxonomy (GTDB): domain Bacteria; phylum Gemmatimonadota; class Gemmatimonadetes; order Gemmatimonadales; family Gemmatimonadaceae; genus AG11. The sequence goes on from JANOIJ010000216.1 coordinate 16,469, forward strand.
GCAGAGGAGGTACCCGTGCGCGACGCGGTTGCGCGCGATGGCGCCTTTCAGCGTGGCGGCGACGTGCCCCTGTACCGCGACGTCGGCGAAGGTCCTGGGCCGATACTTCCGGGCGAGAGCGAGAGCCATGTCCGCACAAGTTAGCGTGTGGCCGCAGGTGCCGGAGCCTCTCGCACGCGCTCCCCGCACGCAGCGCGGGGAGCATCTCTCCTGTGAGAGAACGCTCCCCGCGCCGGATATCCCAGGCCTGACGAAGCGACGTCAGACACCTCATGCCGCTGCTACCTTCGGGGTCCTGACGGAGTTAGAAGGCTGTCGCCCTCCGGGACCTGGGACACGCGAAAGCTACACGGACGACATGGACGAGACAACGCCCGCGGCACACGATTCGAGTGCGGTGCGGATGACCTCACCCGCGCGTTCCACCGCTGCCGCGTCAGCGTCGAGGTGCGTCACGGCGCGCAGGCGTGTGGGAGACCACTCGTTGACGAGCACGCCCGCTGCGCGCACGCGCGCGACGACCCGCTCACTCGATGTGCCCTCCGCGAGGTCGATCATCACGATGTTGGTGTCGGGGAACACCACGGTCGCGCCGCCGGCGCCGTCCACCATCGTCGCCAGCCGCTGCGCGTTGTCGTGATCGTCGCGCAGGCGATGCAGATGAGCGTCCAGCGCGTAGAGCGCGGCAGCGGCGAGCACGCCAGACTGGCGCATGCCGCCGCCGAACCGCTTCCGAATCGCATGGGCCCGGTACATCGTGGGCGCGTCGCCAACGAGGATGGCGCCCACGGGACACCCAAGGCCCTTCGAGAAACTGAGCATTACGGTGTGCGCGCACGCGCCGAAGTCGGCGAGCGAGGTGCCCGATGCCGCACTGGCATTCCACAGGCGCGCGCCGTCCATGTGCACGGGGAACGCGTGCTCGTCCGCCACGGCGCGCAGAGCGCGGAGCTCGGACAGCGGTGTCACCACGCCGCCCGCGCCATTGTGTGTGTTCTCCAGGCACACCAGGCTGATGGCGGCATCGTGCTTCGAGGGCGCACGAATGGCGCGACGCAGGTCGTCGGCGTCCATTACGAGCCGACCGGCGGCCGGCGACACGGGCCGGATCTGTACGCCGCACAGCGGCGCCATGGCGGCCATCTCACCGTGAATCAGGTGCGCATTCGCGTCGAGCAGTGCTTCCGTCCCCCAGGCAGACAGGACGGCGACGCCCGTGAGGTTGGCCATCGAACCGGTCGGAAAGAACAGCGCTGCGTCCTTGCCCAGCATCTCGGCGACGCGAGACTCCAGGAGGCGCACAGTGGGATCTCCGTCGAGCACGTCATCCCCCACTTCGGCGTGCGCCATGGCGTGGCGCATCGCAGCGGTGGGTCGAGTGACGGTGTCGGAACGCAGGTCGATGAGCATGGAAACACGAGGAAGGGGCACACCGAATGTATCCCGGCGTGCCCCTCTCCCGCAGTCCACCCTGAACCGCTGACCTACGGCTTCTTCACCGTGACGGTGGGAACCGAGACTTCGGTCTTCTTGGTGCCGACGACCGGCTTCTGCACGATCAACGTCTCCGGCTTCGTTCCCACCACCGGCGTGCTGATGGTGTCCTTCTTCATCCCGACGTCCACGTCGGGCGTCGTGATGGTGTTCGTGTCGGTACCAATGGTCGGTGTCTTGACCTGGTACTCGTTCTCGCCGGTTTTCTTGCACGCCGCGATTGGCAGCGTGAGGATGACGGCGGCGATGAGAAACTTGCGCATGGGATGGCTCCTGGGTGGCGCGTTCGACGGACTCTAGGGCAACCTTCGCGCCATCTGCGCGGAGGCGTGCTGGTCAGTCGAGGAATGTCTCGCGCTGGCGCTTGCGAGTGCGGCGCAACTCGTACACCTGCCCCACTTCACCGCCCAGGATGAAGATCAGCGCCGCGTAGTAGACCCACACGACCACGACCACCATCGCCGCGATGGTCCCCTGATAGAGCGAGCCAGGATTGAACGACCTCACGTAGGCAGCGAACACGAGCTTTGCGAGCTCGAACATCACCGTCGTGAAGATGGCCGCCACCCACGCGGTCTTCGTGCGTACGCGACGGATGGGCAGGAACTTGTAGAGCGCGAAGAACATCGTCGCCAGGATCACCGCCGCCACCAACTGGCCGCCGTATGCCTTTGCCTGGCCCATGACATCCTTCCGAATCCCGAGCTCCTCCAGGATCAGCACGCTGCTGTTCGTCGCGATCAGGACGTACGTGCTGATCAGGGTGTTGGCGGTGATCAGTACTGTCGAGACAATAGTGATCTTGATGTCGAAGATCTTGCCGCCGATGATGCTGCGCTCGTTCTCGATGTCGAACACGTTCGCGAGCACCGTCCGCAGGGACCCGAACAACCGTGTGGAGAACCACACGAAGCCGATCGTGCTCCAGATGGGCGCACCGCTCTGCGCCGCGAGAATGTCGTTAAGGATCTTTCGCGCCTGCGCGTTGGCGATCTCGTCGCGCACCGGCAGCAGGCGGTCGATATAGTGCGTCACGACCTCGGTGGGGTTCGCGTGCGCCGACGTCCTGTCGAGCAGGAAGGTGAGGAACCACACGAGCAGCAACACGAACGGCACGGCAGCCAGCAGGATATTGAACGCAATACCGCCAGCGAGGAACAGCACGTTGTCCTCGCCCGCGTTGTCCCACACGCGCTTCGCGTAGTCGCGCAGCGTCCAGACCGCGCGCGTGACGAGCGAGCGGTGCTGGACTCGTCGAGGTTCCTGCGCCGAGACGGCGATGGCAGTCGCCTCGGGGCGTCAGACCGCGGCGTCGTCGCGGCTGGCCGCGGGCCGCCGGACGGCGCCGCGATTGGTGCGGGCGACATCAGCGCCCGCGTTGTAGGCGGCCTTCGTCTCGGCCAGGCGGCGCTCCAAGTCACCGCGCGCCTGTTGTGCCGCCTCGCGGCCGGCCTCCATGGCCCGCGACACCTGGCGCTTCTTCGAGACGATCGCGTCGCGCGCCGAATCGAACTCCGCCTCAACGCGGGCCTTGGCCCCTTCGAAGGTGTCCACGACCTGGCCGGTGACTTCTTCGGCGACGTCCTTCACCTTGTCGCCAGCCTGTCGTGCTCGGCGGCTGATGTTGTGCCGAGTCTCGACGCCGGATCGCGGCGCGAACAACAGCGCCACGCTCGCGCCGATCAACACGCCGAGGAGGAGGTTGCCGACGTCGCCGCTGTGCTTTTCGATGACGATGTACGGTTCGTCGCGATCGTGGTGCCGCATGGTCTCGCTCCTGGAGATGCGGGGCTCAACGCCCCTTCTTGACCGGTGGTTTTTTGGCCGGCGGACGCGCTGGCGGCGCCGGATCCTTCTTCTTCGCTGGCTTGATTGGCGCCGCAGCGCGCGAAGGTGCCGGGGCTTCCTCCGGCTCCGCCGCGTTCGCCCCGCGCACCAATGACAGCAGTTCCCCTCGCACTTCGCGTTCCGAAATTCCGAGCATCTTGGCGGTGCGCACGGCGTCACCGGCCGTGGATGCATACGTTCGCAGCACCAGTTGCTGGCGTGCCTCGGCGACGGTGGCCCCAACGGCGATGGTCAGCGCGGCCGGCATGCCGCCGCCGTTGCGCAGGTGGCGCGGGATGATGTCGCTGGGCCCGATGGTCGTGCCGCGTGACATGATCACGGCGCGCTCCACCGCATTCTTCAGCTCGCGGACGTTGCCGGGCCAGTGGTAACTCATGATCCACTCCCATGCAGCGTCCTCGAAGCCGGTGATGGTCTTGCCGTTCTGCTGCGAAAAGCGGCCGAGGAACTCGTTGGCGAGGAGCTGCATGTCGTCGGCTCGCTCGCGCAACGGCGGTAGGTCGATCTCGACGACGGCGAGGCGGTAGTAGAGGTCCTCGCGCAACTCGCCGTCGGCGATGGCTTTCTGGAGGTTCTTGTTCGTGGCCGCCAGGATGCGGATGTCGACGGTGATCTCCTTCTTGCCGCCCAACCGCCTGATCTGCTTCGTCTCGATGGCGCGGAGCAGCTTCACCTGGATGTCCGGTGGCATCTCGGCCATCTCGTCGAGGAAGATGGTGCCCCCGCTCGACATCTCGAACGCGCCTTGCTTCTCGCTGATCGAGCCAGTGAACGCGCCCTTCTCGTGGCCGAACAGCTCGTTCTCGAGAATCTCCTTGGGCAGCGCCGCGCAGTTGAGCGCGAAGAACGGCCCCTTTGCACGGTCGCTCTTGGTGTGCAATGCGCGCGCAACCAACTCCTTGCCCGTGCCGCTCTCGCCAAGGATGAGCACACTCGCCGTGCTCGATGCCACGGCCTCGATGACCTGGTAGACGGAGCGCATGGAGTCGCTCTGGCCGGTCAGCTCCGCGTAGTGCGTCAGCCCCTCGAGCTTGGACGCGAGCTCGCGATTGGTCTGTTGCACGTTGTACTTGTCGAGCGCCTTGGGGATCAGTGCCTTGAGGCGGTTGAGCTTCTCGGCGCTGAGCGGCTTCTCGATGTAGTCATACGCGCCTTGCTGCATCGCTTGCACCGCCGAGTCCACCGTGGCCTGCCCGGTGATGATGATGCACTCGGTGGGAATGGCGCGCTGCTGGAGCTCGCTGAGCAACGTGAGGCCGTCCAGCCGCGGCATCTTGAGGTCGGCCAACACGACGCCGTAACGCTCGGCGCTCAGGGCGTCGAGGGCTTTCTGGCCGTCTGAGACGACGTCCACGTCGTAGCCCGCATCCTGGAGGATGGCGCTGAGGCCTGTCGTGATCGCGGCTTCATCGTCCGCGATGAGGATCTTGGGGTGCTTCATTCCACCTCGTGCCGTTGCGTTTGCCACAGGTTGCCGGTTCATGTGCGTGGAAACGCGAGTGATAGGTCCTGCGTCCCGTCCGCCCACCGAACACCGGCTGCGCGAACGGCGACGGCGGCAAACTCCGGCATTGCTGCCCGCCTGCCTTCTGCCGAGATGATCACATGAATAGCGTCGTCGTCTCCGGCGAGCCGGCACGTGATTTCCGTCGCGCGGTGCATGCGGTCGGCGCCGGTGGTGAAGTCGAGCAGCGGCGCGGTGAGCGCAAGACACACGACATCGCCGCGCACCGGCGTCAGCGTTGCTCCGCCGGAACCATCGTCGACGACGCGCACCGCGGCGTCCGCGTGCGAGCCCGATGCGCCACACAGCGTCACGATGCGGGGCAGTACCAGCGCGACATCTGCTGGCGTACGCTCCGGGCGCGACAGTACCAACACCGCGTCAATCAACATAGTCAGGCGGTCCAGCTGCTGACCGGCCGCGTCACCGAAGGACGCGAGCGCCGACGCGAGC
>JANOIJ010000304.1:0-10324 GCA_031407575.1 Gemmatimonadaceae bacterium
ACATCCTCCGGTGAAAACAAAGGGCCTGCTCTGACGACGTGCTCTGACGACGTGCACTGACGACGTGCACTGACGGCGTGCGCTGACGGCGTGCGCTGACGGCGTGCACTGACGGCGTGCACTGACGACGTGCTCTGACGACGTGCTCTGACGACGTGCACTGACGGCGTGCACTGACGGCGTGCACTGACGGCGTGCACTGACGACGTGCTCTGACGACGTGCTCTGACGACGTGCTCTGACGACGTGCTCTGACGGCGAGCTCTGAGGGCGAGTCGCCATCCTGCGGTCGCGAGCGCAGCTTGGTTCAAACGCGAACGTCGGATCGACGTCGATCTCCTCGCGCCGTGATATGCTGGTCATCAGGAGGGGCTCGGTGAGGAGCACGCAAACGACGGGAATCGCGACAGCGCTCACGCTGCTGTTCGCTGTGACGCCGGCACACGCCGCTGATTGCCGGCATCTTCCCGCGGCAGTCGGACCTCGTGCCGTCGCCAACAGCAATCGCGTCGCCCAAGGGACGTTGCGCGACGGTGTTCTCACACTGCGCCTCGTGATCCGCGACGCGAGGTGGTATCCGGATGGACCACGCGGGTGCGCGTTGCGCGTGCGCGCCTTCGCGGAGGAGGGGAATCCCGCGCAGATCCCGGGACCCCTCATCCGCGTCCAAACGGGGACGGACGTGCGAGTCACCGTGCGCAACGATGTCGACAGCGCGGTGTGGGTGCGCGGGCTACAGGACCGGGCCTCAGGAGTGATCGACTCGACTGAGCTCGCTCCCGGAGCCACGCGCGAGTTTCGATTCCGCGCGGCCGTGACCGGCGCGTGGTACTACTGGGCCGGTGGCGTGCACGCACGAGTGCCCGCGTCGGGCGTGGATGGTCAGTTGGTCGGCGCGCTCGTCGTCGATTCCATGCCGCCGAGGGCGGACCGCGTGCTCGTCATGACACGCTGGACTCCGCGCGGCAACACCGGCAACACCGGCTTCCAGCTGAACGCGATCAACGGACTGTCGTGGCCGCACACCGAGCGCCTCACGTACACCGTGGGCGACTCGGTGCGGTGGCACGTGATCAATGCGTCCGACGAGCTCCACATGATGCACCTGCATGGGTTCTACTACCGAGTTGACGCGCGCGGCGATGCGGCGCACGACAGCGCGCTCGCGCGCGCGCGACCAGCTACGCTCGTGACGGTCGCAACCCGCCAGGGTGAGTGGATGTCGATCGCGTGGTCGCCGGACCGGCCGGGCAACTGGCTTTTTCATTGTCATTTCGTGACGCACATGGCAGCGGGGCAGCGGCTGGACCGCATGCCCGGCGCGCACGCGATGCCTACCAGTGCATCGCCGCACGAGCACGCCACCGAATCGATGGCCGGTCTCCTGATGGGCATCACCGTGCGTCCAGCGCGAACCGCCAGCGCGCGACCGCCGAGTCGCGCAATCGCGGAATCCGCTGGACGACTCATCCATGTGTTCGCCGATGCGCGTCCGCGCGTGTTCGGCACGCGTCCCGGATTCGGATTCGTCGTGCAGGATGGACCACGCCCTCCAGCGCGCGATTCTGTCGTGGTCCCTGGCGCGCCCCTGCTGCTGACGCGAGGAGAACCCGTCCGCATCATGGTTCACAACCGCCTCGACTTCCCGATCGCCGTACACTGGCACGGGATCGAATTGGAGAGTTACTCCGACGGCGTGGGAGGTTGGAGCGGAGCGGGCAAGCGCGTGGCGCCGATGATTGCACCAGGAGACTCGTTCGTCGCGCGCATGACACCGCCGCGCGCCGGTACCTTCATGTATCACGTGCACAACGAGCACGGCGACGAGCTCGCATCGGGATTGTATGCCCCGCTACTCGTCATGGAACCGGGACGCGTGTTCGACCCGCGCACGGATCGCGTGTTCACCATCGCGACCGCGGTCGTACCCACGGGGCGCGGCGAGGACGCGCCTCCGTTCATCAACGGAACGGCGTCACCCGATACGGTGACGTTGGTTGCGGGCACGACGTACCGGTTGCGGATCATCGACATCTCGTCGAATGAGGCACACGTGGCCAGCATCGCTGGCCCGGCTGGTCTCGCAACGTGGCGCCAACTCGCGCGCGACGCGTGGGACGTCTCGAGCAATGCCGCGAGCTCGCCAGTGCGGGAGGTCACGGCCTCCGGAGTGACGCGCGACTTCGAGTTCACTCCCGCGGTGGCTGGCGACTACACACTCACGGTCGCCACCGTTCTTGAAACGAAGCCAACGGGCAAGGTGACCATTGTCCCCATTCGCGTCGGCGTCCCCTGAGCACGCTATCGCTCCACCAGGGTGGCCGATAGTTTCGCTGACGAAGTCGACTTACAGGAGCGAACCATGCGCACGCTATTCGCGGCCGGCTCGGCCATCGCGGTCCTCGCGTCATCCGGGCCGCACAATCGTCCGGCGCCAGCGGTCGAACGCATTGTCATCAATGACAATCGGGTTGCGGCCGGGACGCTCACCAACGGCGTCCTGACGATTGCGCTCGAGGCGCGGGAAGGGGAGTGGCACCCCGATGGAGACGCGAGCCCCGGACTCGTCGTGCGCGCGTTTGCCGAGCGAGGCAAGTCGCTCAGCGTGCCCGGTCCGCTGATCCGCGTGCCGGAAGGCACGGCGATCCACGCCTCCGTTACGAATACCCTGGCGCGAACGCTCGTGGTGCATGGGCTCGCGGCGGACACGATCCAGGTCGCGGCCGGTGCCACGCGGGATGTGCGCGTGCCTGCCCGCGCGGCAGGAACCTACTTCTATCGCGGCGTGGCGAGTGATTCGACCGCGCCAGGACCGACGGTAGACGCCGAGCTCAATGGCGCATTCATCGTGGACCCGCGCGGCATGCAGGCCGGCGCGCGCGATCGCGTCCTCGTGATTGCGTTGTGGAGCGCCAAACCGCTGCCCAACGGGCTCGTGAATACGAAGACCCACTTGCGCTTCACGATCAACGGAAAGGCGTGGCCGAACACGGAGCGGCTGTCGTACGCGATCGGCGACACGGTGCGTTTCCGCATCATCAATGCGAGCTCCGCGGTGCATCCCATGCACCTGCACGGCTTCTACTTCGACGTCGCGAGCCGCGGAACCGCCACGGTGGACACGGTCTACCAGAGTTCTGCGCCGCCATTTCGCGTCGTCACCGAGCGGGCCGCGCCGGGCCGCACATTCACGATGACGTGGGTCCCGGAGCGCGCGGGCAACTGGCTTTTTCACTGTCACGACAACTATCACGTCCTGCGCAACACGCCGATGGACGGCACGCCCCTGCCTGCCGAGCATCTCGCGCACGTCAAGAACCACGCGACGGACATGATGGGCGGGCTGGTGATGGGCATCGACGTGCGGGGACGCGAGGCGCCGAGCGTCGTACTGGCTGGTGGTGTACGTCGGGCGTTGCGTCTCTCGGCGGTGCGCGACACCGGCGGCACCGACGCCGAGCCCTCCTATGGCTATGCGCTCCAGGAGGGTGCCGCGCGCGCGACCGCCGCGCGACCGATGCTGCCGGGGCCGGTCATCCTACTCAAGCGCGGCGAGCCAGTGGCCATCACGGTCGTCAATCGACTCACCGAGATGACGGCCGTCCACTGGCATGGCATCGAGCTCGAGAGCTATTTCGACGGCGTCGCCGACTTCTCGGGCCTGGGCACACGCATCACGCACGCGATTGCCCCGAATGATTCTTTCGTGGCGCACTTTACGCCGCCGCGTTCGGGGACGTTCATGTATCATCCGCACGCCGATGAGGTGCGCCAGCAACAGGCGGGGATGACGGGCGCGCTGATCGTCGTGGACGATCCGGCCACATACGACCCCACGCACGACATCGTGCTGCTGCTCACGGTGCCACGACTCGCTGCCGACGCGGCCGCATCCGTCATGGTCAACGGCAGCTTCGCGCCGCCACCGCTGGAAATGCGGGTTGGCGAGCGGTACCGCCTGCGGATCGTGGACATCCACACCTTTCGGCCGAGCATGGTGGCGCGCGTGCTCCGCGACTCCACGCTCGTGACGTGGCGCGCGGTGGCCAAGGACGGCATGGACCTCCCGGCGGTGCGCGCGACCGTTCGTCCAGCCGTTCAGCAGATGGGAAACGGCGAGACGTATGACTTCGAGTTGCAGCCAACGCAGGCCGGTGATCTCCGGTTCACCGTGTCGTCCGGCATTGGTGCCCTGCTTGCCACCTTGCCGATCAGAGTCAGGTAGACACCCCTCGCACCCCGCTCTCGACCGATGCGCTACATCATGAAGCAGAAGCTCCTCTCCTTCGGCGACGATTTCTACATCAAGGACGAGAACGAGCGCGACGTCTACTTCGTGGACGGTAAGGCGTTCAGCTTCGGCGCTCAGCTCTCATTCCAGGACCTCGAGGGCAACGAGCTCGCTTTCATCAAGCAGGAGCTGTTCGCCTGGGGCAAGACGTTCGAGATCATTCGCGACGGCAGCGTCGCCGCGGTGGTGAAGAAGGAGCTGTTCGCGCTCTTCCATCATCGCTTCACGGTGGACGTCCCGGGCCCCGACGACCTGGAGGCCGAGGGCGACTTTCTCGACCATGAGTACTCGTTCAAGCGTGGCGACCGCGCCGTCGCGACCGTCTCCAAGCGGTGGTTCAGCTGGACGGACACCTACGGCGTGGACATCGCCGAGGGGGAAGATCCGGTGTTGATCCTCGCGAGCGCCGTCGTGGTGGACCAGGCGTGCCACCCGGATGAAGGTGGGCGGCACTAGCGGCCCGAATCCGCACGAGGGGCAAACGTTTCCGCCACGTTCGGTGTTGTATCTATAGGAGGGCCAACCACCTCCCTATCTATCACCCGAAGGAAACCGAACGATGACGATGCGCAGGATGAGTACGGCGGCCGTTGCGACGGCACTGATCGTTGCGGCGTGCGCGCCGGCCAACGATGCGCGCCCCACGGATGACTCTGCCGCGGCGACCGCGGTCGCGAATGGTGACGTCGCCATTGTCGTTAATGCCGAACCCGTGCGCGCGGGAACGATTCGCTTCACGGTGGCAGGCACGGGCAATACCGCGCGCTATCGCGTTCGTGAGCGGCTGATGGGCAACGACCTGGACAACGACGCCATAGGCGAGACGAGCGAGATCACCGGCGCCATCGCGGTGGACAGCGCGACGGGCGCGCTGATCGCCGGCCAATCGAAGTTCGTGGTGGGTACGGGCGCCTTCAAGAGCGACAAGGACCGCCGGGACGGCTACGTGCGGGGGCGTCTGCTCGAATCAACGAAGTTTCCCACCGTGGAGTTGTCACCCACGTCCGTGCGCGGTCTTCCTGCCGGCGCCGCGGCGATCTCGGCGGCTGGTCCGATCACCTTCGAGCTCATCGGTGACCTGACGGTCCGCGGCGTCACTCGGCCCACGACGTGGCGCGTCACCGCTCGGCAGGCCGGCGGTCGCGTGACGGGCACGGCATCCACGCGGTTCACGTTCGCCGACTTCACCATGACTCAGCCGAAGGTGCCGATCGTGCTCAGCGTGGCCGACACGATTGGCCTGGAGTACGACTTCACGCTGGTGCGCGAGACCGCTCCCCGCTGTGTGGGGGGGGTCAGAGTACGGGGTCATAGTCTGGGGTCAGTTAAACGCAATCTGACCCCCCTACTCTGACCCTTTACTCTGACCCCGAGCGGCGAGCGAGCGCGACAGCCGCTCATGAATTTCGCTCGGGATGCCGATACCTGTCCGGAGAACCCCGACGATAGGTCTTGATGCATACCAACCGCGGCCTTGCCGCGACGAGCGGGACGGGCGGCGGCCGCGCGCACGCGCCGGCGATGGTCTTCGTCGTCGATGACGACCCGGTGCTGCGGCTGCTCGTGTCCTCCGTACTGAAGAAGGCGGGGTATCGCGTGGCCCACGCGGCCGACGGCGCCGACGCGCTGCGCCGCATCGCGGGTGGCGAGGGCTGCGAGCTCCTGATTACCGACATGCAGATGCCGAATCTGGACGGCATCGAGCTCATTCAGCGGCTCCGCGCCAACCCGAGCACCGCCACGCTGCCCATCCTGATCCTCACTGGCGACGAATCCTCCGACACGGCGCGCCGAGGGGGCGAGATGCTCATCGACGGGTTCATCGTGAAGCCGGTGGACCCATCACGGCTTCTCGATCGCGTGCGCGGTGCGCTGCGCCGCGATCACTGACTCACCTCCGGAAACCACATGGCATCAATGCAACGGCTGCTCGCCCTCGCGCTGCTCGCACTTCCGGTCACGCTCAGCGCGCAGGAATTCGAGCGTCGGCTGTCGATCAACGGCTACCTCACGCAGGCCTACGGCGTCTCGCAGCGCCATCTCATGATGGGCCTGACCGACGAGGGAACGACGGACTATCGCCGCGCGGCGATGCTGGCGCGCTATGACGTCTCACCGAGGGATCACTTCGTGGTGCAGCTCGCGCACCGCCGCCTTGGTGACAGCCCGACCATGCAGTTCGAAGAGCCGCTCAAGGTCGACCTGGCGTTCTACGGACATCGGTTTTCCAACGGCACCACCGCACGCGTGGGCAAGGTGTCCCTGCCGTGGGGCATTTACAACGAAGTGCGCTACGCCGGGACACTCACGCCATTCTATCGAGCGCCATATGTCGTCTACCGTGACGGAACGTACGCGAGCGAAACAGTAGACGGCGCGAGCCTGTCGCACGTGCTGCGCGCGGGCGAGCCGTGGGAGCTGTCGCTCGACCTGTTTGGCGGCGCCCTCGAACAGCTCGAGTTCGGCCCGACGTTTCCAGCGAACTCCGCGCCCGTGTACAAGGGTGCAGTCCTCGAAGGCAGGAACGTGCTCGGCGGGCAGGCGTGGGTGGCGACGCCCGTCACCGGACTGCGCGTCGGAGTGGGCGGGCGCAGGCAGACGGATACCGACGGCATCTTCGAGCGCCCGGCTGGCGGCGCGAATACCACCACGTGGACCGGCAGCGTCGACGGACAGTTCGACGGCTGGATGGTGCGCGCCGAGCACCAACAGATCAGGACATTTGGCTTTGCGACGACGGCGCACTATGCGCAGGGCGGTGTTCGCGTGAATCCATGGCTGAGCGTGAACGTGCAGACCGAGAGGCGCGACGAGGACCTGCGGTACGTACCCGGCGGGCCGTGGGTCTCCGTACAAGCGGCGCGCGACAACGCCCTCGGCTTCAACTTCAATCTTGCGCCGAACACGGTGCTCAAGCTGGAAGGTCATGCCGCAAAGGGCTTCGGCGCAATGTTCGAGCAGATCGTCGATGACCGTGCGCCGGCGCTCACGTCTCGCTACTTCATATCAAGTGTGTCGGTGAGCTTCTGATGTTCCGTTGGCTGTACAGCACGGTACTTCTCGCGACGTGCTTCGTCGCGCTCGCATCGCCTGCGTCCGCGCAGGCGTTCATCGTGATCGTCAATGTCGCGAATCCCGCCAGCACAATCGCGAGCGATGATCTCTCCCGGATCTTCCTGAAGCGCACCGTGCAATGGCCGAACGGCACGGCAACTGCACCGGTTGACCTCGCACCGAACGACCCGTCGCGTGACGCGTTCACCAAGGCGGTGCACGGGAGGTCGGTGACGTCTGTTCGCGCGTTCTGGCAACAGCAGATCTTCTCTGGGCGCGCCGTCCCGCCTGTGGAAAAGGCGATCGAATCGGACGTCGTCGCGTTCGTCAGGCGGACTGTGGGCGCTGTCGCCTACGTGTCCGCGGAGACGTCGCTCGGTGCCGGAGTAAAAACACTCGACATCGAACGCCCAGCCAGATGAGCTCCGAGTCCGACCCGCTGCCGCGAGTTTCCAGGGCCTCCACCGCGGTCCCGGTCACGTGGCAACAGGAGTTCGAGCAGCAGCCCTTCCGACGCAAGCTCACGTGGCTGCCCAACCTCGCCGCCGTCGCGCTCGCGCTCACGCTGGTGCTCAACGTGGGGTTCGGGATCATCAACGGGCGGCGGCTCGGGCTGATCAAGAACGGGCACTATCCGCTGGTGCAGGCCACGCACTCGCTCGAGGTGACGCTGTCGGCGTTCCAGCGCGAGATGCAGGACGCGGTGGCCGCCGCCGACTCCACGCGCTTTAATGTCGCGGACAGCCTGAGTCGCATCTTTCTGAGCAACCTCGCGTCCATCGAAGTGAACCCCACCGTCAGTCACGCCGAGGTGGCGCGCCTGAGTGGGGACTTCACTTCGTACTCCTCACTCGCGCGAGGCACCGCCGCGTTGATGATCGCGAGCGGTGCGTCAGACGCCGTGCTTCCCACCATCCAGCTGATGCGCACGCAATACCTGGGAGTCGTCCAGGGCCTGGCGCGCATGCGCACGCGATCGGCGTTGGGCATGGACGATGCCTTCCAGCGGGCGCGGATACTGCAGCGAACCGGCTGGATCCTCACGCTCGTGATCGCCGCGCTGTCCATCGGCGCGCTGCGTCAGCTGTCGCGATCGATGTCGAAGTCGCTCACCGCATCCGTGGTCACCGCGCTCACGGGCGCCGAGGAGGAAGTGCGGGCACGTACCGCGGACCTCGCGGCGGCCAAGGAGAAGGCGGAGATCGCGAACCGCGCGAAGAGCGAGTTCCTCGCCAACATGAGCCACGAGATCCGAACGCCCATGAACGGCGTCATCGGCATGACGGAGCTCGCGCTGGACACCGACCTCACGCCCGAGCAGCGCGAATACCTCAACCTCGTGCGCGCCTCCGCGGATTCGTTGCTCACGGTCATCAACGACATCCTGGATTTCTCCAAGATCGAAGCGCGGAAGCTCGACCTCGACATCATCGACTTCGACCTCGGCAGCACGCTCGACGACACGATCCGCGCGCAGGCCATCCACGCGCACCAGAAGGGACTCGAGCTCGTCTATCACGCGTCCGCCGATGTTCCCTCGCACCTGCGCGGCGATCCGGCGCGTGTGCGCCAGGTGCTCCTCAACCTCGTGGGCAACGCCATCAAGTTCACGGAGAAGGGCGAGGTGTTCGTGCAGGTCACGCGAGTCGCCGGGGAGTACCCGAACGTCGTGCTCCAGTTCAGCGTCTCGGACACGGGCATCGGCATCGCGCCGGAAAAGCACGCCAGCATGTTCGAGTCCTTCACGCAGGCGGACAACTCCACCACGCGAAAGTTCGGCGGCACGGGACTCGGACTCGCCATCGCGTCGCAGCTCGTCACCCTGATGGGTGGGCGCATCTGGATCGAGAGCGAACCAGGCAAGGGCAGCACCTTCTCGTTCACCATTCCTTTCGAGGCGCGACCTACTGCCGCGAGCAGCGGCCCCACGCGCAGGACGGCGGACCTGCGGGGCATGCGCGTCCTCGTGGTGGACGACAACGCGATGAATCGCCGTTTGCTGATGGAGATCCTCACCAACTGGCAGATGGTGCCCACGCTCGTGGACGGCGGCTTCGCGGCATTGGCTGCCATGAACGAGGCGCGGCAGCACAATCGTCCATACCCGCTCGTGCTGCTCGACTTCCAGATGCCCGACATGGATGGCTTCGCGGTGGCGGAAGCGATCCAGAAGCGCGCCGAGTTGGGCGGCTCCACCATCATGATGCTCTCCTCCGTCGGCCAACGTGGCGACGCGGCTCGCTGCAAGGAACTCGGTGTCGCTGGCTACCTGACCAAGCCCGTGCGCCAATCCATCCTGCTCGACGCCATCCACGCCGCACTCTCGGCGGCAACGGATGCGGACGTGTCGCCGGAGAGTCGTCCGGCGCTGGTGACGCGCCACTCAGTGCGCGAAGGCTATCGCCAACTCGACGTGCTGCTTGCCGAGGACAACGCCGTGAATCGCGCGCTGATGGTGGCGCTGCTGCGGAAGCGCGGCCATCGCGTCGTGATCGCCGAGAACGGCCGCGAAGCGGTGGACGCGCATCGCATCCAGCGCTTCGACGTCGTGCTCATGGACGTGCAGATGCCCGAGATGGATGGCTTCGAGGCCACGGCGGCGATTCGCACGATGGAGGTGACCACAGGTGCGCACGTCCCAATCGTGGCGCTCACCGCTCATGCGATGCGCGGTGATCGCGAACGGTGCCTGGCCCGCGGCATGGACCACTACCTCACCAAGCCCGTCAATCCGCAGGATGTCTACGACACGCTCGAACGCGCTGCGGCCACGAGGACGGATGGCACGGGCGCTGCGCCCGCCGAGGCGCTAGGTCCGACCACTCCGGATGAGGTGCCGGCCGTGCCCGCCTTCGACGTCACGGCGGCGCTAGCGCGGGTGGACCACGACCGCGAGCTGTTAGGACAGATGATCGAGATCTTCAGGGCCGAGGCGCCGCTGATGATGGACGCCATACGGCAGAGCGTCTCCGCCGGTGA
>JANOIJ010000310.1:0-12663 GCA_031407575.1 Gemmatimonadaceae bacterium
GATGCACGGTCGCGTCCCGCGCGCGCCTGGCGGCCCGTTGCAGCGCAACCGGCCCGTCGATCGTACGCCAGATCACGTAGGCAAATGTGTACGCGCCGGCGGCAGACAGCGTGCCGCCCATCGCCAGCACGATCGTACCCAGAGCGGCGTGCGTCGCGCGCGTGATGAACCCGCACACCATCATCAGGAGGCCAGCGTTCGCGAGCCACCAGTGCACCGCCGCCGCGCGGTTGCTGTGCAGCGGAAACCCCGCGAACCGTGGTATCACATGATACGCCACGCCTGAGATCATCATCGTGACGAAGCCGAGCATCACCATGTGCAGGTGCGCCGGCCGGTACACCACCCACACGGGATGCGCCGCCATCGCGACGCCGAGCGTGACGCCGAGTGCGAGCCAGGTGAGGCTGGCCTTGAGGAAGGCTCGCACGAAGGTCTCCATCAACGGCACCCGCAGCTGCACGATGGTGCCTGTGGCAGGGCGCGCGGGGTGACGGAGCCATCGCATCCCCCAGCCGCATCGAGCGCAGCGATCACGACCGAGGGGTCGACGCGCGCGTGCGCTGCCGCGTCGCCGATGGACGAACGACCGCCGCAGCAGGTATCGATGCCGAAGCTGTTGAGCACCTTGAAGGCAGCAGGATTCTTCGCGAGTGCGGCGTTCACCGTGCACGAGACGGTGACGGACGACTCGTCACAGTTGACGCAATCGAACGGGGTCAGCATTGAGAGAGGGGTTCGGGTGAGACAGTGCCGGGCGCGGCGCTACCTCGCGCCCGCGAAACGTTGACTTGGTGCGTGGCCACGGCACGAGCGACATCCGACGTCGAGAGAATGCCGACGAGGTGGCCCTGGTCCAGTACGAGCAGGCGATGCACGTCCGCGTACCACATGTATTGCGCCGCTTCGGAGACGCGCGCTTCGGGCGGCAACGAGCAGATCGCGCGCGTCATCACCTCGCTGACGGTGTGCTCACCGAGGAGATCGGCCGGCAGTGTGTCGTCCATGACGAACGGCTCGGCTTCGTTCGGCGCGTTCTCGGGAGGCTGATCGTTGAAGAACAGGGCCGATGCTTCGTCGTCGTACTCCGCGGGCGGCTGCTCCTCGCTCTCGTCGAGATTGCTATCGTCGGCCGTTCGTGTGCCATCATTCGACGACATGAACTCGAGGAGATCGGTCGCGGTCACCACGCCGACGACCCTGCGTCCAGCGAGGACCGGCGCGCCACTGATGTGATGGTGGGCGAACAGGTCGGCAGCCTCTCGCAGCGTTGACTGTGGTGTGACCGAATGGACAACGCGCGTCATCAGGTCGCTGATCATCAGCATATGTCCTCTCTGGTAAGGGTTGCTATGTCGTTCGCATCCACGCCTGCGCGTCGTCAACTCCGCGCTGTCGGGCCGGCGGCTACAGGCCAACGCGAATTTCGTCCCGCACTTCGCGCACGCCCGGGGCCGACCAGGCAGCGATCTCCGCCGCGCGCCGCTCAGCGAAGCTCGTGACCGTGCCTCGGAGCGTCACCACGTGGTCGTCTGCCAGCACCGAAATGCAGGCCGCCTGCTCCTCGCCCTGACGGCGAAGTGCCTCGCCGATTCGTGTGCGCACGTCGTAGGCGGATGCGGTCGGTGACACGTGCACGGAGTCGGTGATGCCGCGCACGCCAGTGATGTTGCGCACGACCCGCTCCGCCGCGTCCTTTTCGTACTGCCACTCCACCGCGCCGTCGAGCTGAACCCAGCCGTTGGCGACGGTGGCCAGGAGCCGTGTGTCTGGAACGTTCACGTCCCAGCGAAAGCCATCGAGAATGCGGTGCGCGAGGTCGGCGTCCGAGCGGACGTGCGCCGCGCAGAGGACAACAGTCAGCTCGCTGGCGACTGCCCTCACGCCTGCGACACGTTCTGCCGCGAGCTCGGCGGCCCACTTCTCCGCGTACGTCGCGACCGTACCGCTCAGCGTGACGATGCCGCCGCTCTCCACGACGCCGAGATCGCGCGTATGAATTCGGGGATCCCATCGCAGCTCATCGATCACGTCCCGTTGAATCGTCAGAATCGCTTTCATGTGTCGGTCCTCGGTGCCGGGTCTGTGGCGTTACGCGCCTGTGCGCGCAGTGAACGATCGCATCCGTCGACGCGATTCGACGTCGGGGATGTGGCGCGGGGTGTGTCGGGCGAACGGAGCGAAGTTCGCGGCGAAGTCCCCACGCGGGACGCGGCGTTCTCCTGACAGCCGCGGGGGTCAGAGTCGGGGGTCAGAGTCGCGCGGGATTTTGGTACCGGCCGCAGTAGAAGGCAGGCAGAGTCAGGGGCTCGTGCGCGCGACACCGGTCGCGGCACACGCAGCGCGCTGGTATTGTGAAGCTCACCGCGCGTCGGCTTCTGCAGGTACCTGCCTCTCCAATCGAAATTGGTCAGCATCGTTCTCGTCATCGACGACGAGCCGCAGATCCGACGCCTCGTTCGCAACGCCCTCGCCGCGGATGGGCGTCGCGTCATCGAAGCGGACAACGGCGGGAGCGGCATCGACCTCGCCGCCGCAGAGCAGCCCGCGCTGATCGTCCTCGACCTCGGGCTGCCGGACCAGGACGGCATCGACGTGTGCCGGCACCTCCGCAGCTTCACGGCGGTGCCGATCGTCGTGCTCTCGGCGCGCCATTCGGACAGCGAGAAGGCGCAGTTGTTCGACGCGGGCGCCGACGACTACGTGACCAAGCCCTTCAGCACCGTCGAGCTCACCGCCCGCATCCGCGCGCACTTGCGCCGAGCGGGCGAGCGCGCGGCAGCCGGGGCACCGAGCGGCGTCGTCACCGCGCACGACGTCACCATCGACCTCGTGTCGCGAACGGTGAAACGACAGGGCCGCGACGTGCACCTCACCCCGACGGAGTGGAGCCTGCTGCGCGCGCTCGTGACACACGCCGGCCGGACCATGACGCACGCCCAGTTGTTCAGTGCAGTGTGGGGCAGCGCGAGCGGCGACGCGCAGCAGTACCTGCGCGTCTACGTTGGCCAGCTTCGCCGCAAGCTGGAAGGGGATCCCGTGCGGCCGCGGCTGATCCGCACCGAGTCGGCCGTCGGCTATCGGTTCGAGCCGGGCGACTGACGCGCGCGTTGGGCGCGGAGGCTCGTCGACGCATGGATGCCGACGGTTCGCCGGCCGCACCGCAGCGAAGGGAATGTCCTGACGCGTTGTAGTGAAGACTCCCCAAAAGCTTCCCTATTTCTTCTGGCACCTGCGCTCGGATGCGTTTTGTATTCTCCGTGGTGGCGACGCACGCACTCGGCGTCGCCAGCGTGCTGGCCTTCACCAGCCATTCCCGAGAACAGCCATGACGAGCACACTGATCGCGAAACCGGAGCTGATCCCCGAGTCACCATATGTCGCCGCCGCGCCCGTCGCATGGACCGACCCGCGCGCCATCGTCCTCCTTGCGACTGACGGTACCGAGCGCTCCGACGGCGCCCTGCGCATCGCGGCGGCTCGCGCGCACACGATGGGCGCCGTGCTCCAGGTCATGATCGTCCTCGAAGCCGAGATCCGGCTGTCCAGCAACGACGGGCACTTTGGCGAGAGCCGGATCCTGCACCGGCGTGCCGCGCGCAGGCGAGCGGTGGAGGAGCAACTGCGGCGTGTGCTGGGACCGGACCACCTCCACACCATCTCGGTGTACGACGGCAATCCGGCGTTCGCGATCTCGCGCGTCGCCATCGAACGGCGCGCGTCATTGATCGTCGTTGGCATCGGCCGGCACGGCATGACGGACCGCGTCTTCAGCGACGAGACCGCACTGCAACTGGCACGGATTGCACGCACTCCGGTGCTTGCGGTTCCCGAGGACGCCGTGGCGGCCCCGCGGCACGCCGTTGTCGCGATCGACTTCAGCGAAGTGTCCAATCGCGCCGCGCAGTCCGCCGTGGAAACAGTCGCGGATGGCGGTCGCGTGGATCTCGTGCACGTGATGCCAAACGTGGGCGAGGACGCCTTCACGCTCGAGTCGGAGGCGCCATATGCGCGGTGGGTCGGCGAGCAACTCAGTGCCGTCGCCGAAGCGCTGGTCGTTCCAGCGGGCGTGACCGTGACCACGGCTGCGGTGCGCGGCCAGCGGACCCCGCAACTGCTCGCGTATGCCGCCAGCGTGGCGGCGGATCTCATCTGCACGGGCACGCACGGACGCGGCTTCGTTGCACGTACGCTCCTCGGCAGCGTGACCACGAAGTTGCTGCGCGGTGCCACCTGCACGGTGCTCGCGGTTCCGCGCGACCCGCTTCCCGCTGTCGCGCCCACGCACAAGTCCACCACCGAGGGGTCGACATTCGACGCACCGCTCGGGTGGACACGGCTCCTGACGGATTTCACCGCGCGAAACGCGGGGCGTCGCACCATCCTCGAAATTGACGATCTCGAAATCGGCGCGCAGGCGCAGGAGTACAACTATCCGCTGCTCGGCGCGTCCTACGATGCGCGCGACGGCCGTCTCGCACTGATGGTCGGCGATCGCGCCGCGGGCGGGCGGCATCTCTCGCGCAGCATCGGCGCCGTGGCGCGCGTGGACATCCTCACCGATGGCGCAGGCCACGATGTCGCCCTTCGCATCCAGCACGGGACGAGTCAAACGCTGCTGACCTTCGCGAAGGACGCCGCCGCGGGGGCGACCACCGGCACTGCGGGCGCCGCGCATTAGTATTGGGGGATTCGCCCTCTCGCGCGGCTCCGCATGATCGCATTCTGGTATCAACGACCGCCGGCGGCGCCGGACGCCTGAAGTGACAGGGCCGCGTGACGCGCCGCCGGACCTGAGCCCGACATGACCGCCCAGCGCATGCGGCAGTGGCTGCTGTGGCTGGGCATTCTCGTCGCCACGGCGTCCGTGATGCTGTCGGTGCGCAGCCGGCTGGACAAGGCGCACGTGGCGCTCGCCTTCCTGCTCGTGGTGCTCACCGGCAGCGCGGCGCAGGGTCGCGCGATGGGGATCGCGCTCGCAGCCGCGGCATTCCTCGCGTTCAACTGGTTCTTTCTCGAGCCGTACAACACACTCGTCATCGCCGATCCGCTCGACTGGCTGGTGTTGCTTGCCTTCCTGGTCACGGGTGTCGTTGCGGCGCAACTGCTCGAGCGCCAGCGCCGCGCCACTGAGAGTGCGCATCGGCGCGCGGCAGAGATCGACCGGCTTGCGACGCTGGGCGCCGAGACGCTCAACGCGCCGCGCGCGGAGGATGCGCTGAACGCGATTGCGGCCGTGATTCGCGAGGCGCTCTCCGCGCAGCGGTGCGCGATCTACCAGTGGGATCCGGCGTCCGGATTGCGTCTCGCGGGCGCGTCGCCTTCTTCCGGCGAGGTCGATGAGCACGCCGCGCTGCTGTTGTACACGGTGGAGAATGCATCGGCGGCGGGCGAGCGGGCGGACGGCACGCTGACCCTGCTTGGGGATCCGCTGTTGCCGGCGCACGGCGACATGATCGCCCGTCACGCACTCACCGAGTTGCGTTCGCTAGGGATTCCACTCGGCGTGCGTGGGCGCGTCGTGGGTGCGTTGCGATTGTCGTCGGCACAGCCATTCGACGTCACCGACGACCAGCGACGCGTGCTCGGCGCGCTGAGCTACTACGCCGCGCTGGGTGTCGAGCGCGTGCGGCTGGCTGGCACAGAAGAAGAGGCGGAGTCGCTGCGACGCGCGGATCGCTTCAAGGACGCGCTGCTGGCGTCCGTGTCGCACGACCTGCGCACGCCGCTGACGGCCATCAAGGGCATTGCGAACGAGATCTGGCGCGGCGGGGAACCGCTCCGCGCGCAGGCCATCGAGGAGGAGGCGGACCGGCTGAGCGCGATGGTGAGCGACCTGCTCGAGCTCTCGCAGTTGAATGCCGGCGTGTTGCGCGTGGCGACGCAGGTGAACGCCGTGGACGACGTGGTGGGCGTCGCGCTGGAGCGCGTGGAGCAGGTGCATGGCGCGGGGCGCATCGCCGCGCGCGTCACGAACGACGGCCAGATCCTGATCGGCGCGTTCGACTTCACGCACACCGTGCGCATCCTCACCAACCTGCTCGAGAATGCGCTGCAGTATTCGCCGGCGCCTGCGGCCGTGACACTCGACGTCGCGCGCGTCGGTGAGCGGCTGCGCTTCTGCGTGGACGACGCAGGGGTCGGCGTGCCGCCGGCCGACGCGGCGCGCATCTTCGAGCCGTTCTATCGCGGCTCGCGCGTGGCGGACGGCGTGCGCGGCACGGGGCTGGGGCTGTCCATCGCGCGCCAGCTCGCCGAGGCGCAACAGGGCACGCTGTCCTACGAGGCGCGGTCCGGCGGCGGCAGCCGCTTCGTCCTCGAGCTGCCGTCAGCCGACCTGCCGGCGGAGTAGTTGGGCCAAGCCTGATTAGCCCAACGAGTGTTGTCGCCCCGAGCGAGCGAAGCGAGTTCGAGGGGCCTGCACCTCACGACCAGGCGGAAGTGCAGATCCCTCGACTTCGCTCGGGATGACATCCACGCCCTTCGCCGCCCCCTTGTAAAACCCTTGTGCACAACGAGCGCTTCTCGAATGCGCTCCTTGTGGCCGTTCCGGCAATCTAAGAGCGCATCCGCGATGTGACGGACGCGCCTCCGGGCCAACACTCGAACGAGAACCTCCATGCGTGACGTCCTGTACCTCCTCGGCACGATCGCGTTCTTCGGCCTGATGCTCGGTTACGTCGAGTTCTGCGAGCGGTTGGGCAGACCAGCGGAAGCCAGCGACAAGAATTCGGAGACCCGCCCATGAGCGCCGAAACCATCCTCGCGCTGATCGTCACGGTCGCCGTGCTTGCATACCTCGTCTACACCCTCCTCCGCCCCGAGAAGTTCTGACATGACCATCAACGGCTGGCTGCAGATCCTGTTCTTCAGCGCCGCCATCCTCGCCGTCGCAAAACCGATCGGGATGTACCTGGTGTCGGTGTACGAAGGCAGGACGCGGTGGCTCGCCCCGGTGGAGCGGGTCATCTATGCGCTGAGCGGCATCGATCCCGAGGAGGACCAGCACTGGACGCGCTATGCGGGCTCGATGCTGCTCTTCAGCCTCGCGTCCATGCTGTTGACGTATGCGGTGCTGCGCCTCCAGGGCGTGCTGCCGTTCAATCCACAAGCCTTTCCCGGTGTAACCGACCGGCAAGCGTTCGAGACGGCGGCGTCGTTCACGTCGAACACGAACTGGCAGTCGTATGCCGGCGAGTCGACGATGTCGTACCTGTCGCAGATGACGCAGCTCGCCTTTCACAACTTCGTCTCCGCCGCGGTCGGCATGGCCATCGCCGTCGCGTTCGTCCGCGGGCTCGCGCGCCGCTCGGCAGGGAAGATCGGCAACTTCTGGACGGACCTCGTGCGCGGCACACTCTACGTGCTGCTGCCGGCGTCGCTGCTCATCTCGCTCGTGCTCGTGCAGCAGGGAGTGATCCAGAACTTCTCCGCGTACCTCGAGCTCACGACACTCGAAGGCGCCAGGCAGGTGCTGGCGATGGGCCCGGTGGCCAGCCAGGAAGTGATCAAGCAGCTCGGCACGAATGGGGGCGGGTTCTTCAACGCGAACTCCGCGCATCCGTTCGAGAGCCCCACGCCCTGGACCAACTTCATCTCGGTGTTCCTCATCTTCGCGATCCCATCGGGCATCGTGTGGATGTTCGGCCGCATGATCGGGAACCTCAGGCACGCCTGGGCTGTGTGGGCGGCGATGTTCATCCTGTTCCTGTCTGGTGTGGGGGTCAGCTACCGGGCCGAAGCGCGCGGCAACCCGATTCACGCAGCGCGCGGCGTGGACGTGGTCGCGAGCGCCACGCAGTCCGGCGGCAACATGGAAGGCAAGGAGGTGCGGTTCGGCATCGCCAACTCCGCGCTGTTCGCCACCGTTACCACCGCGGCGTCGTGCGGCGCCGTGAATGCGTGGCACGACTCGTTCACGCCGCTCGGCGGGCTGATTCCGCTGCTCAACATGCAGCTCGGCGAGGTCATCTTCGGGGGCGTGGGCGCGGGCCTGTACGGAATGCTCGTCATGGTGGTGCTCACGGTGTTCATTGCCGGCCTCATGGTGGGACGCACCCCGGAGTACCTCGGCAAAAAGATCCAGGCGCGGGAGATCCAGATGGCCATGCTCTTTGCCCTGCTCTCGTCGCTGGTCATTCTCGGCATGACGGCGACGTCGGTGGTGCTCCCGGTCGGGCTCAAGGGACTGAACAACGCTGGCCCGCATGGCTTCTCCGAAATTCTATATGCCTACACGTCGGCGTTCGCCAACAACGGCAGCGCGTTCGGCGGCCTCACCGCGTCGACCTACTACTACAACACGATGCTCGGCGTCGCGATGCTCCTTGGACGCTTCGCGCTGATCGTGCCCGTGCTGGCACTCGCGGGCTTCATGTCGGACAAGAAGGTGTCGCCGGAGACGGCGGGCACGTTCCCGGTGACCGGCCCGCTGTTCGTCCTCCTGCTCATCGGCGTCATCCTCATCGTTGGCGCACTCACCTTCTTCCCTGCGCTCGCCCTCGGGCCGATCGTCGAGCACCTGTTCATGGGTGCCGGGAGCTTGTTCTAACATGGCAACCCAGAAACGGCCGCTCTTCGACGGCCCGATCGTGCGCCGCGCAATCGGCGACGCCTTTACGAAGCTCACCCCGCGCCACATGGTGCGGAATCCGGTGATGTTCGTGGTGCTCATCGGCAGCGTGCTCACCACACTGGTGCTCGCACGAGACATTGCCGGGAGTCGTCCCGACATCGGCTTCACGGTTCAGCTCACCCTCTGGCTCTGGTTCACCGTCCTCTTCGCGAATTTCGCGGAAGCGATGGCGGAAGGGCGCGGCAAGGCGCAGGCGGACACGCTGCGGAAGTCGCGCACGGAGACCACCGCCAAGCGGCTGCTCGCGCCGGGCGATCGCGCGAAGACGGAAGTGGTCTCAGCGCCGGAACTGCGCCGCGGTGACCTCGTCCTCTGCCTGCCCGGCGACGTCATCCCAAGCGATGGCGAAGTCGCCGAGGGTGTCGCGTCCGTGGACGAGTCGGCGATCACGGGCGAGTCCGCGCCCGTCGTCCGCGAAAGCGGCGGCGACCGCTCGGCTGTCACCGGCGGCACGAAGGTCCTGTCGGATTATCTCGTCATCAGGATCAGCGCCAACCCCGGCGAGACCTTCCTCGATCGCATGATTGCGCTCGTGGAAGGCGCGTCGCGACAGAAGACGCCGAACGAGATTGCGCTGACGATCCTGCTGTCGGGCCTCACGATCATCTTCCTGCTCGCCGTGGTCAGCCTGCAGCCGTTCGCGATATACAGCGGGGCGCCGGTGGCGATCCCGATTCTCATCGCGTTGCTCGTTTGCCTCATCCCGACGACCATCGGCGGACTGCTGTCGGCCATCGGCATCGCCGGCATGGATCGCATGATCCAGCAGAACGTCATCGCGATGAGCGGCCGCGCCGTGGAAGCCGCGGGCGACGTCAACACGCTGCTGCTCGACAAGACGGGCACGATCACGCTCGGCAACCGGCAGGCGGCGGAGTTCCTGCCCGTGGCCGGCGTGAGCCTCGACGACCTGGCGGATCGCGCACAGCTCTCGTCGCTGCCGGACGAGACGCCGGAGGGGCGCAGCATCGTCGTGCTGGCGAAGGAGAAGTTCGGGTTGCGCGCGCGCGAGGCGGGGGGCATGGAGTTCGTGCCATTCAGCGCGATGACCCGCATGAGTGGCGTCAACGAGCGGGGACACCAGGTGCGGAAGGGCGCGGGTGATTCGGTCGTCCGGTGGGTGAAGGAAAACGGTGGTGCGATCCCCGCTGACCTCGAGACACTCATCAAGCGCGTCGCGAGCGAGGGCGGCACGCCGCTGGTGGTGGCCGAGACGCGCGATGGCGGCACGGCGCGCGTCCTTGGCGTCATCTACCTGAAGGACATCGTGAAGGGGGGCATGAAGGAACGCTTCGACCGCCTGCGCGCGATGGGCATTCGCACGGTGATGATCACGGGCGACAACCCGCTCACCGCGGCAGCGATCGCGCGCGAAGCGGGCGTCGACGACTTCCTGGCCGAGGCGACTCCGGAGGACAAGATGTCGCTGATCAAGCGGGAGCAGGCAGGCGGCAAGCTCGTCGCGATGACCGGCGACGGCACCAACGACGCGCCCGCGCTGGCGCAGGCCGACGTGGGCGTGGCGATGAACACCGGCACGCAGGCGGCAAAGGAGGCGGGGAACATGATCGACCTCGACTCCAACCCGACGAAGCTCATCGAGGTGGTGGAGATCGGAAAGCAGTTGCTGATGACGCGTGGCTCGCTGACGACATTCTCGATCGCGAACGATGTCGCGAAGTACTTCGCGATCATCCCGGCGATGTTCGTCGCGACGTATCCGCCGCTCCAGGCGCTGAACATCATGGGGCTTCACTCGTCGCAGTCGGCGATCCTGTCGAGCGTGATCTTCAACGCGCTCATCATCATCGCGCTCATCCCGCTGGCGCTGCGCGGCGTGAAGTACCGGCCCGCCGCGGCGTCGGTCATCCTGCGTCGCAACCTGCTCATCTATGGATTGGGTGGACTGATCGTTCCGTTTGTCGGCATCAAGCTGATCGACATGTTGCTCGTGTTCACCCATCTGTCATCCTGATCGAGGCGAAGGATCTGCACCTCGCGCACGTCGGACGTGCAGATCCTTCGCCTTGGGCTCAGGATGACAACCGTTTCGCTCATCTTGTCATCCTGAGCCTCCGGCGAAGGATCTGCACCCGGCACCTACACGTGCAGATCCTTCGCTCCGCTCAGGATGACAACAATCCCAACGAATACCAACAATGATCCGCAACCAGATCCGCCCCGCCATCGTGATGACGCTCGTGCTGTGCCTCATCACCGGGTTCATATATCCAGGCATCGTCACCGGTCTCGCGCAGACCATCTTCCCGCGGCAGGCCAACGGCTCCCTCGTCGAAGTCGGCGGCAAGGTCGTCGGCAGCGAGTTGATCGGCCAGACGTTCACGCAGCCGTACTACTTCCACTCGCGTCCGTCGGCGGCGGGCGCCGGCTACGACGGGACGTCGTCCGCCGGCACCAACAAGGGTCCGACGGATCGCAAGCTAGCCGACACGCTGATAGCGAATGCGATCGCCGCCGCGGAGACGACGGACGGCGCCGTGAAGGGCCAGATCCCGGCCGACATGGTGACAGCGTCCGCGTCCGGCCTCGACCCGCACATCTCACCGGCAAACGCGCAGCTCCAGGTCGCGCGCGTAGCCTCGGCGCGCAGCGCTCCGCCCGCCGCCATCACGGCACTCGTCCACGCGCGCACCGAGGGCCGGCAGTTCGGCTTCTTCGGCGAGCCGCGCGTCAACGTGCTCCTGCTCAACATCGCGCTCGACAGCGCATTCGCACGGCGCCCTGCGCCGACCCCATAAGAGGATTTCCGATGTCGCGCAGCACGATGGCCCTTGCGGCCTCGCTCCTGATTCCCGCGCTCGGTGCAGCGCAGGGCACGCCCGCCGCGCCCGACACTACGCCGAAGATCACCTTCGGCGGGTTCGTTGACGGCTACTACGCCTTCGACTTCAACCGGCCGGCCAACTTCGATCGCTCGTTCACCACGCAGCCCGCTCGACACAACGAGTTCAACGTCAACCTCGCGTACGTCGAGGCGAAGCTCGACGCGCCGCGCGTCCGCGGACGCCTGGCGATTCAGGCTGGCACGTCGGTCCAGTCGAACTATGCCGGCGAACCGCGCACCGGCAGCGTCAGCGGCCCCGATCTCGCCCGACTCATTCAGGAGGCGTATGCTGGCGTGAAGGTCGGGAACACCGTGTGGATCGATGGTGGAATCTTCCTCTCGCACATCGGCATGGAGAGCTTCATCTCACGGGACAACCCGACGTACACGCGATCGCTCGTCGCCGACTATACGCCGTACTACGAGAGCGGCGCGCGGCTGGGCTGGCAGGCTACTCCCAGCCTCACGGCCATCTTTCACGTCGTGAACGGGTGGCAGAACATCTCGGAGACGAATGCCGCGAAATCGGCCGGAGTACGGATCGACTACGCCGCTACTCCCTCCACGACGCTCAGCTACTACAACTACGTCGGTGATGAAGGCGCGGATTCCGCGAAGAACAGCCAGGTGCGCTTCTTCAACGGAGTCGGCGTGAAGAGCAGCGTGACGCCGACGTTCGTGGTGCTCGCGGAGCTCGACTACGGTACACAGCAGCGCGCCAGCGGTTCAGGCAGCGCGAACTGGTATGGTGGCATGCTGACAGGGCGCTTTCAGGCAACGCCCATCGCGGCAATCGTTGGACGCGTCGAGCGCTACGCAGACAAGGACCAGGTGATCATCGTGACGGGCGTGGCCGATGGCTTTCGCGTCAACGGCGGGTCGATCGGGCTCGACGTCGCACCGCAGTCGCGCGTCCTCTGGCGCACGGAGTTCCGAGGGTTCCAGGGCGAGAAAGCTGTGTTCCCGAGGCACACCGGCGGGCCGTCGAAGACTGGCGCGTTCGTCGTCACCTCACTGGGCCTGACGTTCTAGATGGAAGAGCGCCGGCGCGTGCCCCGTCCCCAGCCAGACTTCGTGGCTCTCGTCAACCGCCAGGCGCGCGGCAAGCTGAAGCTGTATGTCGGCTCCGCGGCGGGCGTGGGGAAGACGTACCGCATGATCAACGAGGCGCACGACCTGCGGC
>JANOIJ010000375.1:0-7933 GCA_031407575.1 Gemmatimonadaceae bacterium
ATCCTGGTTTCCCTCCCGCGCGCCGCAAGTCCTCCCTCGGGCGACGTACCTCTACACGCCGGTCCAATGCATTGCTCCTCCCGATTTGCCGCTGTCATTGCGCTTGCGCTGATGGCGGTCTCCTGCACCGAAGCGACGACGCCGTCGGAATCGGCCATCGGCCACGGACAGATCGCGTTGGCACCCAGCTTCACTCCAGCCGCGTCGCTCGCATACAGCGCGCTCACGGCGCTCGGCGTCGAAGTCACGAACGTGCACTTGAGGCTGACGGCTCCGGACGGCTCGACGCGAGACACGTCCATCGCCTTTCCGCTCGGAACCCAGACGCTCGAGATAGAGATGTCGGTACCGCTGCGCACGGCAGGAGAGTCGTTCCGCGCGGACATCGAGCTCAGGAACGACCTGGGCCAGGTATTGTTCAGCGGAACGCAGCTCGTCGTCGCGCGGGCGTCCACGGTGCCGGGCAGGTCGTTCCCGGCCACCGTGCAGATCAACTACACCGGTCCCGGACGCAACGTGCGCACCGTGACCGTGAGCCCGGCAACGCCGGCGGTCGTCGGCACGGGCACCCTTCCCCTGACTGCCACTGCGGTCGATGCAGCCGGTGCCGCCGTCAATGACCTTCTCGTGTCATGGACCTCGGGCGACGCGACGCTGGCGACCGTCGTCTCCTCGGGCAATGCCGCCGCCACCGTCACCAGCACCGGTAAGCGCGGCACGGTAACCATCACCGCAACGACGCCACTCGGCATCTCTGGAACCAGCCGTATCGCAATTTCGCCGGCCGCAGCGCGACTCGTGGTAATCAGTGGCGGGGGACAGACCGGACCGGCTGGGACCGCGCTGCCGCAACCGCTCATCGTCGAGGTTCAGGCAAGCGACAACCTGCCCGTGCCGAACGCGCAGGTCGCGTTCCGCGCGGTCACCGCAGGCGGAAGCGTCGCCACGGCCGCCGCGACCACCGACGCCAGCGGACGAGCAAGCACGACACTGACGCTCGGGCGCACCGCCGGCCCGTATCAGTTCGAAGCGACGTCAGGCACCCTCGCCGCAGTGACGGCCACCGAGACGGCCACGCAGGCACCTGCGGCCGCCATTGCGATCTCATCGGGCAACGACCAGTCGGCCGTCGTGGGGACTGCGCTCGCGCAGCCGCTGGCCGTCGTGGTGCGTGACCAATTCGGCGCGTTGGTGAACGGCGCGACAGTCACATGGACGAGAGTGTCTGGGTCCGGCACGCTCGGCGCGGCGACGTCGACGACCGCGGCGACCGGCGTTGCCACGAATGCGTTCACGCTTGGAACGGGCGCCGGCAGGGAGACCATTCGGGCGTCGCTGGCTGGGGTGCAAGGCGCGTCAGGTGAGGTGCTGTTCACGGCGACAGCGCTTGCGGGCGCGCCTGTGAATCTCAAGACGGGCGGCAACGGCCAGCGCGCGCCGTCCGGCAGCCTGCTCAACCAGCCTCTCGACGTCCGCGTGACGGATTCATTCGGCAATCCAGTGCCGGACGTCGACGTGTCGTGGCAAGTGACATCAGTCTCGGCGTCCACGGCGACCTTCTCTCCGGCGACGGGGTCCACGTCGGCGATTGGCGCTGCAGAGACCGTTGTGCGTGTGGGCGGAGCACCCGGCCAACTCGACATCATTGCCGTGGTCGGCACCCTTGTCGCACGGTTCACTGCCACAGTGGAGGCAGGTGCGCCGGCGGGCAGCCCGGGCATCTTCAATGGCTACGTGTACGATGCGGTGAGCGGCGGACCGAATGCCGGCATCGTGGTGGACGTGGTGCCCAGCGGGAACCAGCGAGAGGAGGCGGTGGTGCCGAACCGCGGGGCGCTGCGGAGCTCGCAGAGCCGCGGCATGTTCACGCTGACCACAGGAACCGACGGCCGCTACTCCACGGCCCAGCTTCCAAGCGGCTACTACGACCTCACGTTCTCGGGAACAGGGTACGTCACGACGACCATCTTCCACCTGCTGCTGAACGGCAACACCACGGCCGAGGCCGTGCCGATGGTGCCGGCGAGCAGTTCGCCGGGCACGATCAGTGGTCGCGTCATCGACGCGACGACGGCCTCGCCAATCTCCGGCAGCGCGACCCTCGAGTTGCGACCGGGCATGCACAATACGTCTGGCACGCCGCTCCAGACCGTCACCACGTCTCAGGCGGGCTACGTGTTCTCGAACGTGGCCGCGGGAACGTACACCGTGCTCGCACGAGCGGTGGGCTTCGCGGATGCGTTCAAGACCGGCATCGCCGTTGGTGCAACGAACACGAGCAACCAGGACATCTTCGTGTCGCCGAGCGGCGCGACGGGGCTGGTGCGCATCGTCCTCACGTGGCGCGCAACGCCGCGCGACCTCGACTCGTACCTCACGGGACCGCAAGCCAACTCGTCCAGCCGGTTCACGGTGTGGTACGGAGGTCACGGCAACTGCTCGCAACCGCCGTACGCGTGCCTGGACCACGATGACACCAACGGCTTCGGACCGGAGACGGTCACCATCAGCCAGCAGCTCACCGGACGGTACCGGTATTCGGTGAACCAGTACTCGAGTGATGGCGCGATCGCGACGTCCGGCGCGCGCGTGGACGTCTACATCGGCAACACGCTGGCGCAGAGCTTCTCCGTACCGGCCGGCTCAGGACGCGACTGGACCGTGTTCGACCTCGACGGCACGACCATCACGCCAATCAATACCCTAGGTGGAGCGAACCGCACGACCATTCCGCTTGGTGGCGCGTCCGCGTCGCGCAGTGCGTTGCCGTCCAGCGTTCGCGGCGCAGCAAACGACAACGCGCTGATCGACGAGCTCAGTCGCAGCCGCCCGAAGGGCAAGCGCACGCCGGAATAAACGGGGTGAGCGACAAAGACGACGGGCCGGTGAGTTTACCGGCCCGTCGTGCATTCTCCACTATCGATATCGCTCCGCGCCAGCGACGTGGGTCGCGTGGACCGTTACGGCACCTTCGCCCGACAACTGCCGCCGATGGACACCACGTCGGGCGGCATGCGGAATTCGCAGGTGCTCAGCATGCCGGACGACGCGTTGTATTTTGTCTCCGCCTGCCTGAGCTCGCCGAGCTTGCGGAAGAGCGCAACGGAATCTGTCGTCGCCGCGCAATAGACGAGGTAGCTGCGCGGCCCGCCGCAGCCCCGCTCGCCCACTGGCGCGGTGCGGCATCCCTCGGCAGCGTTGCAGCCGGTCGTCTTCGCCAGCGCGCGCGCCTCCGCCTCCAGGCGAGTGACCTGCGCGAGATACGCGGCGCTGTCCAGACGCACAGCGGTGGCCGGATTCACCGGCTCCGCAGGCGTTGCCACCGGATCGGGGCGTGCGGATACCGGTGTGTCGGTCGGTGCTGCCTTTGGCGTGCCGCAGGCAGCTATCGCAAACAGACTGACGCCCATCAGACAGAGTCCTCGTCGCGCGTGCGTCATCGTGGTCCGTGGTGCGAGTGGGATATCAACGCGAGATTCCGTTTCGATCGAAGACGATGCGTCCGCCCGCCATCGTGAGCATGACGCGCGCCGCGCGGATCGACTCTGGCGCAATGCTGGTGAGGTCCTTGTCGATCATGACGAGGTCCGCGAGCATTCCGGCCTTGAGCGTGCCGATGTCCTTCTCCTGGAATCCGGCATGCGCGCTCCCGGTCGTGTATGCGCGGAGCGCCTGCTGCACACTGATTTTCTGCTCCGGCACCCATCCGGCCGGGCGAAGGTCGTCCAGCGTGCGTCGCGTGACGGCCGCGTAGATCCCTTCCAACGGCGTGGGCGGCGCGACGAACCAGTCGCTGCCGAATGCGAGTCTCGCGCGGTTGTCGAGCAGCGACTTGAAGGCGTACGTGCCCTTCGCGCGCTCAGCGCCGATGACCTTGTCCGCCCAGCGCCCATCGTCGATGGCGTGGTAGGGCTGCATGCTGGCGATGACGCCGAGTGCTCCGAAGCGCGCGATGTCGGCTGGGGCGATGTGCTGTGCGTGCTCGATGCGGAAGCGGCGATCGCGCGGACCATTCTCCGTCGCCACGCGCTCGAAGATGTCGAGCTGCGTGCGGATCGCGCGGTCGCCAATGGCGTGCACCATCACCTGCAACCCAGCCTTGTCGGCGCCGGCGGTCCAGTCGTGCAGGTTCTTTTCCGTGGTGACGAAGAAGCCGCGGTCCGATGGTGCATCGGCGAACGGTTCGAGCATGGCCGCGGTATGCGAGCCGAGTGAGCCGTCGACGAACCCCTTGAGACCGCCGATGCGGAGCCAGGCGTCACCGCGACCGTGCGCGTTCACCTCGTCGCGCAACCGAGCCCACGTAGAGAGGGGCACGTTCGCATAGATGCGCGTGCGGAGGGCGCCGCGTTCATGGGCTTCTCGGAAGACGGCGAGGTCATCCCACGAGCCCATGTTGTGGACGCTGGTGACGCCGCGCTCCGCGACGTATGAGGTCGCGGCGTCGAGTGCGCGCAGGTTCATCGCCATGCTGGGCTCGGGAACAACGCGACCCACCAGCCCCATCGCGTTGTCCTTGAGCACGCCCGTTGGCTCGCCGCCGGCGGTGCGGATGATCGTTCCGCCGGAAACGTCCTTCGCGTCGCGCGTGACCTTGGCCGCGGCGAGCGCCAGGGAGTTGGCGAGGTTCATGTGTCCGTCCAGCCGGTTGATCCACACGGGGTTGTGTGGCGTGACGGAGTCGATCCACGTGCGCTCCGGCAGTTCGCCACCCCAGTTGGTGTGGTCCCAGTCGCCGTTGAGGACCCAGGTACCGCGTGGCACGGTGGCCGCGAACGTCTTGATGCGTCCGATGAACTCGGCCTTGGTCTTCGCATCGCGCAACTGCACGGACGCGAGCGCGAAGCCGCCGGTGAGGAAATGGACGTGCGCGTCGATGAAGCCGGGCGTGATCATCATTCCCTTTGCATCGACAGTCCGCACCGACGCGCCAGCGCGCTTCTTCACCTCGGCGCTGGAGCCCACGACGTCGATCCGCTCGCCGCGTACGAGCACGGCGTCCGCCCACGGGCGGCGGGCGTCTCCGGTCCACACGCGCGCGTTGACGATCGCGAGGGCGTTCACCGGCGGGGGCGACTGCGACATGGCGCGTGCGGGAAGCAGGGACAGAAACGATAGCGCGAGACGCGCGAGTCGAGAGGAAGGCATGCGTGAGAGTGCGTGGGGCGCGCGGAGGGCGGAAGGGGTCGCTTGACGACGCGCCGCGCGCGACTAGCCTTCAGGGCGAGTGGGGAGTAGCCGGCCGGCGCGGATGCGCTGGAACAGCCGATCGTCAAGACGGAGCGCGCGAGTGCTTCCGGTCGGCTGAAGGGCATTGGTTGCCTTGGGCGAGACCACTACGACACCAAGCGTGCCGTAGTGGCTCGCCCTGTCGTTTTTCAGGCACTTCAAACTGCGCACATGATCGCCACGAACATCTGGTTCTGGGTCGGCTTCAACGCATTCGTCCTCGCGATGCTGGCACTCGACCTCGGCGTCTTCAACCGGAAGCCGCACGTCGTGTCGACGCGCGAAGCGCTGTCATGGACGTCGGTGTGGGTGGGTCTCGCGCTCGTGTTCGCGGGTGGGCTTGCGGTGTTCGCCGACAAGCAGGCGGCGCTGACGTTCCTCACGGGGTACGTGATCGAGGAGTCGCTCAGCGTCGACAACATCTTCGTGATCGTGCTGATCTTCCAGTATTTCAAGGTGCCCGCGCAGTACCAGCACCGCGTGTTGTTCTGGGGCATCCTTGGCGCGTTGATCATGCGCGGCCTGTTCATCGGACTCGGCGCGGCGTTGCTCGCGCGGTTCGAATGGATCATCTACGTGTTCGGCGCGCTGCTCGTGATCACGGGCATCCGGATGGCGGTCAAGCAGGACGAGGAGTTCGACGGCGAGCAGAATCCGGTGGTGAGGTTCGTACGCCGGTTCCTACCGGTGACCGCGGACTATCAGGGCAAGCACTTCTTCACGATGGAGAATGGCCGCCGGTACGCGACGCCGCTGTTCCTCGTGCTGGTGCTCGTCGAGGCGACGGATCTGATCTTCGCCATCGACTCGATTCCCGCCATCTTTGGCATCACGCGTGACCCGTTCCTCGTCTACACGTCGAACATCTTTGCGGTGATGGGCCTGCGCTCGTTGTTCTTCCTGCTGGCGAACGTGGTGACGAAATTCCATCTCCTCAAGTACGGGCTTGCCGTCATCCTCACGTTCGTCGGCGCGAAAATGATGCTTGAGGCGTGGATCCACATTC
This sequence comes from Gemmatimonadaceae bacterium, assembly GCA_031407575.1. Lineage (GTDB taxonomy): Bacteria > Gemmatimonadota > Gemmatimonadetes > Gemmatimonadales > Gemmatimonadaceae > AG11. The sequence continues at coordinate 6,236 of JANOIJ010000375.1, forward strand.
CGATCCTGCTGTCGCTGGCCATCGTGGTAGGCGTGCTGGCGGCGTCGATCGTCGCGTCGCTCGTGTGGCCGGACGCGAAGCAGCCATCGGAAGGGAAGACGGGATCGATGTTCGGCCGCAGCGCCGGCGAGTAGTACTCGGTGTAGCCGCCGAGTACCGAGCGTTCGGCTACTTGCGCTCGATGGCGTCGCGGACGTCGAGCAGGATCTCGAAGTACAGCTGCTCGCGCCGATACGCGAAGTCCAGCGACGCCATGGCGGCGTCGTCGCCGGTGGACTTCACGCGCTCGAACGCTTCGCGGTACATGTCGTCAAGGTTGGCCAGGATGCGATCGCGGGAGCGGGACATGCGGACACTCTGTATGGCTTGAGTAGTGAGACGCGGAGGCTCGCCGCCGACCTTGTCGAGCTGCTCCTCCGACGGATCCATCAGAAAGCGTTGCGCAGCCTCGAGGAGATTGCGCCGAGACGGGAGATTCTTCATTGCGACGTGGACAGATCTTCGCGCGCGACGACTTCCAGTGCGTGTACTGTGGCGAGCGATTCGAGCCGGAGGCACTCACGGTGGATCATGTGCAGCCGCGTATGCGCGGCGGTGACCGCTCCGGGGGCAACTTAGTGACGGCGTGTGGCGCGTGCAACGCTCGCAAGGCGGGGACGCGACTCGCGGATTTCCTCCGCGTGGACGCGAACGCACGTCACAATTTTCTCGCGCTCGCCGCGGCGCACGTGTGGCCACGCATCCTGCGCGACGTGAAGGAGGAGCTTGCGGGGCCGGCGCGCGTGCACCGGTCCGAGCGCGGTTGATCAGCGCAGGCCCTTCTCGCGCATCAGCCCGGCGAGCATGCTGTCATCGCGAGCAGGGAGCTCGAGTGCCGCGAGGACGTCGCCCTCCGTGGTGCCTTCGGCGATCATCAGTGGCGGCGGATACCCGCCATCGAACTCGCGCGGCGTTCCGGCTCGGCGATCCACCTCGAGTACGGCGGTCACGGGAATCACACCCGCGGCGCTCGTGCGTCGAACGCGCACGGCAGGTCCGTGAGGAAGCTTGCGGGAATAGAGTATGGAATCGTCGGGCACGCGCTCACTCGAGTTCCGGTGATATGGCTTCCAATTCAATCCGCGCGGTCGGCGGCGTGCACTCGCGTCGTCAGGCACACAGGCACAATTCGCTGCAACGCCTTTCCCAGCGCGGCGCGGCGTCCCCGACTATTGCACTTGGGACGGCCGTGCGCAAACCCGTGGCTGGAGACGCCCAACAAGGCGCCCACCCTCACGCGTGACGACGATCACCGTCCCGTGCCCAGGCGATGGAATACCGCGTCGTCAACGATGCGACCATCGCGCAGGTGCTCGACAACGATGCGTTCGAGCAGCGACGGCGTCACGCCGGCGTACCACACGCCTTCCGGATACACCACGACGATCGGCCCGCCAGCGCACACACCGAGGCACGGCGTCTCGCCACGCTTCACTCGCCGCGGACCGAACAACAGTCCCTCGCGCTGGAGCAGGCGCGCAAGCTCCGCATAGAGGCGCCGCCCCTCGCGATTGGGCGAGCAGAATCCGCCGACACACACGAGCACGTGGCGCGCGTACGGGTCCATCAACGGCTCGAGCTGGGCAGGTGTCGGCGTCACGTAGGTGGCGAGTGAAGTTCGGGACGCATACTAACCGCCGCGCTGAGTGCGTGCGCCGG
>JANOIJ010000226.1:0-4310 GCA_031407575.1 Gemmatimonadaceae bacterium
CGAAGTCGAGGGGTCTGCACGTTCAGTCTGGGTTTGAGGTGCAGACCCCTCGATTCGCTTCGCTCACTCGGGGTGACATGCATGCTTTTGCGCGCACCTGAACCCCCAAGTCGACAGTGCTGGCTCTAGCCTAGCTCCAGCTCCAGCTCCAGCTCGCCGTTACTGACAGCTCAATGCTCGCTGTTGCCTTACCCGCGCCGGATTTCCAACCGCCCATTGCCTGTGCTGAGCCGGAGACGTGGACCGCCATCTCCAATCGTCGCACGGATGTGTCGGGGGTTGAGGCGGCCCTGGATCTTGAGCTCGAAGTCGGAGCGCACTTCGCCGTTACCGGTCGACGCGTCGAGCTCACCGTTGTAGCCAGAGGGCAGCGTCACGCGCACGGCACCGCTGCCGGTGCTGAACGTCATGTCGGCCGCGGCCGTGAGTGCCGTCATGGTGACGTCGATGTCGCCATTGCCACTGCGCGCGTCCACCGGGCCATCCGACGTGGCCACGGTGACACGCCCGTTGCCCGTCGTGACCCGGACCGACGACCGGGCGCCGCGGATGTCGACGTCGCCGTTGCCGGTGGACACGCGTACCGAGCCCGACGTGCCGTTCACGCGCACGCGGCCGTTGCCCGTGCTGGCGTGGACGTCGCCGCCCACCGCCTCCACCGACACCGCGCCGTTGCCGGTGGCCACGCGGAGCCGCGCGCCGGGGGGCAGCAGGACGGTGATGCCCACGGTCACGCTGCGGCGCCAATCGTTGTCATCGTCGTCGCGATTCGACCCGTCGTCACACGGGTTGCGGCTCCGGAAGGTCGCGCAGATCGTCACGTCGCCACCGCTGCCGCTCTGCACCTCGAACGCGACGTCGCGTATCGAGCCGCCACCCCGCGACGTGCGCTTTTCGGCACGGACTTCCGCCGTGGTTCCCGTGGCCGCCCGGACGTCGATGGGACCGTTGTAGTTCCGGATCGTGAGCAGGGCGTTGGCGGGCAGCGCGCCACGCCACGTGTAGATGGAATCGGCGGCACCGACGAGCGTCTGCGCGTTGGCGAGGGCCGGAAGGGCAATGAGGGCCAGGAGCGCGCCCAGTCGAGGCGTGAAATGCATGGAAGCCATGTGTCGGAGGATGATGTTCTCCGAATGCGACAGTGTGGCGGAGTGGTTGGTTGGAAGCGCCGCGCGTGCCAACTGGCATCCGCTTCCGGTCCGCGTCTATCTTCGGGGCGTGCCTCGAATCAGCGCCAGCTTTCCCTTGTCGCCGGAAGCCCGGTCCACCACGCGACTCGCTCTGGTGGCGTGCACGGTGCTCGCGACCGTCGGCGTGCTCGGGATCGTCGCACTCCAGGCCCGCCGCGCCGAGCAGACGCTGGACGAATCGGCGTCGCATGCACTGCGCGACTACGCGGGGTATGCGGGACGCATGATGGGCGCCGAGGTCCTGCGGCGCTTCGCGGAGCAGCGTGCGGATGTGCTGGCGCCCGTGTCCGGCAACGCGCGCCGCGCCATGCTCGCCCCCGCGCTGGACGAGATTGTCGAGCGCGGCAGGCGCTCGTTTGCCGCGTTGGACGTGGCAGACTCCTCGATCGGCTACTTCAGGATCGACATGCGCACCGGTGTCGCGAGCGTCCGCGGACGCATCTCGGGCGTCCTCGCGGAGAAGGTCGTCGACACCCTTGGGCACATCGTCCGGGCGTCACCTGGCCGACCGGATCCGGAGATCCTCGTCATCGATGAGGATGGTTCGCAGAGCGTCGCCTATGCCCAGATGGTGGACCCCAGCGGGCGGACGTCGAGTGTGTATGGCTTTACCTACGACAGGAGAGTTGGCGTCGCCACGATTGCGGAGCGCGTCTTTCGTGAGACGCCGCTCCTGCCGACGTCATTCGCGGGCGCGCGCTGGAACTACGACACCACCGCCTTCCGGCCTGGCGAGGTGGTGAATGACTCGCTGCTGGCCATGCGCATCACCGATCGCGCCGGAAACGTGCTGTGGCGCTCGAGCGATGCGCCGGGGCCGGCGTCGCCGTATTTCGTGGCCGTGGTGGTGAGCACGGCGGCGGGAGGCATCGTCGTCGAATCCATGCTGCGGCCAGGCAGCGAGCCGTCGCTCATTCCCGCCACGGTTCGCCGCGCGCAGCGATTGTCGCTGAGCGCGCTGGTCGTCCTCACCGTGCTGCTCGCGGCGGTGTCGCTCGTTGCGCTCGGTGGCGAGCGCAGCGGTGCGCGGGATCGGCGCGCGGAGGCCATGCAGCAACTCGCGCTGGGGCTCCGCCATGAATTGAACAATGCACTGGCGAGCGTGATGCTCAACGCGGAGCTCTTGAAGGAAGAGGACACCGACGACCCGATGCTGCGCGAGCGGTACGAGGCGATCGTGGAGCAGACGGAGCGTATGCGGTCGGTGCTGCGCCGGCTGGAGAAGGCAGACCAGCTCGACGTCATGGTCCCGTACCTGAATGAGGGACTCATGGTGGATCTCTCGGCGGAAGGGGAACGGAGACGCCCGGGGCACGGCGATCGGCGATCGGCGGACGGAGAAACGTGACGGCAAGCGGCGAACGGCGAACGGTGCCGCGAGGTGGGTCAGTGCGAGATTCCCAGACCGACTCGGCCGAGCCAGTACGCGACCACCAGGCACAGGAGGGCCACCGCTCCCGCCGGCACGAACACCCCTTCGCTCCGCCGCACCGCGACCACCGCGATGAAGGCCAGATACCCGCCAACAGCCAGCAGCAGCGCCGCCGCGACGAGCGCTGCGGCCCGCATTACGGCGGGATGATCAGCGTCACCTCGTCGCCCGCCGAGACCGTGATCTCCTGCGACACGGGCTGGCGACTGGCGCCAATGGGGTCCGCCTGAAAGCGCAGTGGCGTGGACCCGAAGATCAGGTTGGCGGGAATCGTCATGCGGGTCGTGCTGCTCCCGGTGGCGACGCCGAGCCGGATGCGTTGTGAGCTGCGGTAGACGTAGATGGTCATGTCCAGGTACGCCTGGTTGTCCACGCGGAGCCGCGTGGGCGGAACGGGTTCCGCAGCGAGGTCCTCCTTGGTATTTCCACTGCATGCCGCGGCGAGCGCGAGTGCTCCAGCCACGGTCATCCCCATCGCGCTGCGCATTGCACTCCGCATCGCGCTCCGCACCCACCGTCGCTCCTCGATCCTGTTCCGCATGGCTCCCCCTCCCCGCGCAGTGCCGGCTCGCGCCGACCGTAAAGTCTACGATGAAGCGTACTTCGCCAGATGGTACGGCGACTCCCGCACGAGAGTGCATACCCCGGAGGCCGTTCGACGGAAGGTACGCATGGTGGTTGGAGTCGCCGAGTATTTCCTGCGGCGCAAGGTACGGTCCGTGCTCGACATCGGCGCGGGTGAAGGCCGCTGGCGGGCGGAACTTCGCCGTCTGCGGCCGTCGATCAGGTATGTGGGCATCGATCCGAGCGAGTATGTGGTGCGTCGTCACGGCCGTCGGAGAAACATCCGGCTCGGCACGTTCGAGGCGCTGCACACCATGCGGCTGGGCGGGCCGTTCGATCTCGTCGTGTGCGCCGATGTGCTGCAATACGTCTCGAATCCCGCGCTCGCGCGTGGGGTTCGTCACATCGCGAGAGTTCTTAACGGGGTCACCTTCCTGGAGTCGTACACGTCTGGCGACGACATGGAGGGCGATCTCGAGGGGTGGCATCACCGGAGCAAGGCGGAGTATCGCCGGGTATTCGCGGGTGCTGGCCTCGTGGCGTGCGGTCTGCATTGCTACCTGAAGAAGCCGCTGGCGGAGCATGCGGTGGAGCTGGAGCTCGTGTGAGGTTAGTGACGCAGGTCACAAAAAAACATCTCCGAGAACCAGTCGTGACGGCGTAAGTACATGGCACGTAGGCATGTACCCTAGTCCGTGCATTGCTCGCCAACTATGTTGCGAGATCGGGGATCTCACCTTGGCGAGGTCCTTGCCATGAGGCGTCGAGCGAGTTCGCTCGGTCCGGCAGTTCGTTGTGCCGCGATCAAGTTCTGGCGAACACGGCCGCGCCTCGCGGCGGTTCCGTTCTCGTTGCACGAGACGTCGCATCTCAGTTGGGAAACGAGAGATGCGGGACGAGAGTCGGGCGTTTCCTAGATGCACCATTCAATCACATCCCGGTCACGCGATCCCCAGGTGATGTCGCGGCAGGCCGGGAAAGCGGAGACGACCCGTTGAGAGTCCTTATTACAGGTGGCGCTGGGTTCATTGGTTCGCATCTCGCGGATGCGTACATCAAGCGTGGGGATCATGTCCACGCCATCGACGATCTCTCGACTGGTAGCATCCGAAATATTCAGCACC
>JANOIJ010000408.1:0-9340 GCA_031407575.1 Gemmatimonadaceae bacterium
CGGCGCGTGGCCGTGCTCGGACCGGTGCTCGCGTCCACGCTCTACGGCACCGACGACCCCATCGGCCGCGAAGTGCGCATTGGGAGCACGCCGTTCGAGGTGATCGGCGTCGCGCGCGTTCGCGGCCTGGACCACGGTGGCGCCGACCTCGACAACACGATCACGATCCCGCTCGAGACGGCGCTCCGTCGCGTGGTGAACGTGCCGTATGTGGATGCGGTCTACGTGCAGGGGCGCGGTACCGCGGAGCTGGAGGCGCTGGAGGCGGACGTGCGCGAGCTGCTGCGCGTGCGACACCGCATCGGTGATGGCGCCCCGACCGCGTTCAACGTGCAGAACCAGGCGGTCATCCTGCGCACGGAGCGTGTGGCCGCCCGTGCGCTCGACCAGCTCACGGTTGGCGTGGCGGCATTGGCTGTCGTCGTGGGCGGCATCGGCATCCTCGCGGTGATGCTGATCTCCGTGCGCGAGCGCACGCGCGAGATCGGGCTGCGTCGCGCGCTGGGTGCGCGCCGCGGCGACATTCGCGCGCAGTTCGTGACCGAGTCCGTGCTGCTGTCGGTGGCGGGTGGCGCAGGCGGGGTGCTGGTCGGCGTGCTGGTCACGCTGCTCGGCGCTCGCCTGGCCGGCTGGACGATGGTGATCCCGTGGTGGGCGGCGATGGTGAGCGTGACGGCGTCGGCGGTGCTCGGCGTGCTGGTCGGGACAGTGCCGGCAGCACGGGCGGCGAGGTTGGAGCCGATTGCGGCGTTGCGAGGGTAATTACGGGAGCACGCGCCGAGGGGCGACGAGCACACCAGCTTCGTTGAGGAGGCGAGGTAGTCGAGCCCGATACCACTGACACGTCGCCGCCATATGTACAGGGCGATCACCTGGTGTACGAGATGTTCGACGACCGGATCGAGTTCCTGCAAGCCCGCTATCACTATTGATGATGTCAACGAAGCCGAAGCGGACAAGCGACGCGATGCGGGTCACTCCCTGCGACTCGAGATGCCCAACGGCGCATACATCGGGCACCACGAGACCAGACTCGTCACGAGGAAGATCACCGCGAAGGCGCCCAGGACGAGCGCAAGCGTACCACCGATTCGGCCCGTGAAATAGAGAACACCGATTCCGATCGCGACGAGTGTTCGAATCACGCGATCAGCCGTGCCCATGTTCTTCTTCATCTTCCCTCCAAGGAGTTCGATCGGTGTGAATGGGCCTCTGTCATCCTGAGCGCAGCGAAGGATCTGCACCTCGGCTCTGCGAACAACTAACGCGCCAACCCGTCACCGCGCATCCCCAAGCCCAGCCCGCACCGCATCGAGATCCAGCTCCAGTTCCAGCTCGCGAAGCACCTCGTCCGAGATCGCCCCCTCGTTCCGCAGCCGCACCAACATACGACGCTCGGCGCGAATCATCACCGAGCGCAGGCGACGACGCCCCTCCGGACTCCCGCCCGGATGCTCGCGCAGCCGCATGCGATCGCGCAGCTCCGCGCGCAGCCACTCCACATCACGCGCGTCCACCCACGGCTCGCGCGACACATCCTCCAGCGCTTCGGCGCCGCGGCGCGCCGCCTCGAGCCGAGCCGTGCGCTCCTCCACCGCATGCGTCACCTCAGGAGCAAAGGCGAACGTACGGATGAGTGGCGCGAGTGTAAGACCCTGCGCCACGAGCGTGAGTACGATCACGATCATCGTGATGACGATGATCTCCGTGCGATACGGAAATGGATTCCCGTTCGCGAGCACCAGCGGCAGCGCCAACGCGGACGCGAGCGACACGATGCCGCGCATGCTCGTCCACGCCACGAGTGAGATGCCCTTCCACGGCAGCGCCGGCAGGTCGTGATGCCGCGGTCCGTTCAGGATGCGCGGTGCAACGCTCACGAGCGGCACCCAGACCAACCGCACCACGATCGCGACGACACCGATGATGATGCCCGTCCGCACCACGGAGCCGAGCTCGCCGGCGGGGACGCGCGACAGCAGCTCCGGGAACTGCGCGCCGAGCAGGATGAAGATCATCGCGTTGAGCAGGAAGACGAGGAGATCCCACACCGATCGCGTTTGTAGACGCGACATCGGCCCGACCGCCGTCGAGAGATGCTGCCGCAGGTACAGCCCGCCCGCGACGCACGCGAGCACTGCGGACACATGCAGCTGCTCGGCGGCCACCCAGGCGACGTACGGTCCGGCGATGGTGAGCAGCGTCTCCGCCATGGCGTCGCGCGTCCACTTCATGGCGCGAATGATCAGCCAGCTCACGAGCAGCCCCACCAGCGCGCCAACGCCAGCGTCGATGAAGAAGCGGACCGCCGTCGTGCCCCAGCTGAACTGCCCCGTCACCGCCGCGGCGATGGCGGCGCGGTAGAGCACGAGCGCCGACGCGTCGTTCACGAGGCTCTCGCCCTCGAGAATCGTGATCACGCGCCGCGGCACATGCAGCCGAGAGACGATGGCCGCCGCGGCAACGGCATCGGGCGGGGAGACGATCGCCCCAAGGGCGATGGCGACGGCCCATGGCAGTCCGGGCATGAAGGCGCGCGCGGCGATGGCCACGGCGGCGGTCGTCACCAGCACAAGCCCGACCGCCAGCAGACCGATGGGCCGGATGTTCGCCTTGAACTCGCGCAGCGACGTGAAGAACGCGGCGGCCCAGAGGATGGGCGGCAGGAAGACGAAGAACACCAGGTCCGGATCCAGCTGCGGCATCTTCACGCCAGGCAGCAGCCCCACGAGCAGACCGGCGCCAAGCTGGAGGATGGGACTAGGCACGGGCAGCCGCCGGGCCAGCGCGGTGAGCGCGACGACGAGCGCCGCGAACGCGATGGCGAAGAAGACCGGCGGGAAGTGATTCATGCTGTCCGTTGGCGTGGGGTCAGAGTCGGGGGTCAGAGTAAGCGACGAGACGAATGACGGAGGTCGTGCGTCTCCCTTCACACGATTCACTTGTTCCTCCATGCGACCCGCGACTCCACACGATGTCCAAGATGCATAGCGACGCACCGACCTACGAGAGCCTGACGTCACCCTCGTTCGACGCGTTGGCCAAGCAGTCCCTGGCCACCCTCCTGGCTCGCCAGCAGGCACTCGGCGAGGAGGTGCAGCCTGATCGATTTCCCGAGTGGAGCTGTGAACAGGACTCCGGCATCCTGCGCTTCACGCATGCGAATGGCTCGGGCATCGAAGCGACGGTGCAGATCCTGGGGAGCTTTTCACGCTCCGCGCAGTCGTGGGAGTGGGCGTGGAACAACCCGCATGTGGATGAGCCACTTGCCGTGGATTCACGCGTCGTGCACGATCATGGCGTGACGCACGGGATGCCCGTGCTGAGCACGGGCATCCTGCGGGCGACCGAAGCGCAGAGCCGGCTGATGATCGGCGTTGCGGGCGTGGTGGCAGGCGTGGACGGCGTATTCTGGGGCGCCGCGGGAGACGTCATGGTGGCCATGGGCTATCGGGACATCCGTCCGCTCCTTGCGCCTGTTTCGCCCGCCAGCGACCCAGCCCCGGGGTTAGGACCGCTCGGCTGGATCTTCCACATGGTGGTCGACCCGCTCAAGCTCATTGGCATGGCCCCGCAGCCGATGGGCAACCGCTACGTGCCCGTGCCTCGCGTTGCGTCTGCGGAGGTGAGCGTTGCACCGGCGCTCACAGCGTTTCTCGATACCTGCGACGCGTCGCTCGTGCGTCTCGGCTTTGCGCCCCCGCTTCACGTCGCGGGCCGGCTCGCCACGGACATACGAACGGTCGTCAGTCTCGTCGAACATCCGGCCGACGGGGTGATCGGCTTCGTGTACGTCGGGCTTGGCCTCCACATCGGTGCAACCATCAGCACGAGCTTCCGGAGCGACTTCGCCGACGGGACCACGATGTACACCAGCAACTCGCGCTCTATCGCGCGCACGCCGAGCCTGCCCAACATCGATGGTGCCACCTTTCCCGGTGTGGACGACGTTGCCGCATTGTATGCCATTCATCGTGCGCGTATGACGGAGCGCGCCGAACGGAGTCGTGTGGTGCCCCTCACCCGCGGCAGCGACCCGATCGCCTATGAGGATCGCGAGACGCGCGACAGCCAGGCGTTCTGGATCAAGAAGGGCTACTACTACGAGACGTTCGACAACGACGATCACATCGAGCTCACACCGCTGGGTGCGGTGTTGTCGGCATGGCGCGGGCTGTTCCCGTGGCGCACGATGACGGAGCGTCGCTACGCACGAAAGCGGGCGGATATCTCGCAGCGCCTTGGCGTCTGAGGCCGCTTGAGATCCTAGTTGTGTGACGCGGAACCGTGCGCCGCGTCCACCAGTCCGTCATACTCCTTGCGTAGTGATTGCAGCCCAACGCCGCACCACGCTCGCGATGCCCTTTCCCACGGCATGACCAACACGCACCGCTTTCCCGACTCGTTTCTCTGGGGCGCTTCCACCTCGGCCTACCAGATCGAAGGCAGCCCCCTCGCCGACGGCGCCGGCCCCAGCATCTGGCAGCGCTTTGCGCACAGCCCCGGCCGCACCACCAATGGCGACACGGGCGATATCGCGTGCGACCACTACAACAGGTGGCGCGACGACGTGCGGCTGATGAAGGACCTGGGGCTCCAGGCGTATCGCTTCAGCATCAGCTGGAGCCGCGTCTTTCCCGCTGGGACGGGAGCCATAAATGAGCGAGGCCTGGACTTCTACGACAACCTCGTGGATGGCCTCCTCGCCGAGGGCATCATGCCCAACGCGACGTTGTTTCACTGGGACCTCCCGGCCGCGCTCGACGATCGCGGCGGCTGGCTCAACCGCGACGTCGCGGACTGGTTCGGCGATTACGCCACGGCGGTGTTCGCGCGGCTCGGCGATCGCGTACCGATGTGGGCCACGTTGAACGAGCCGTGGGTCGTCACCGACGGCGGGTACCTGCATGGCGCCTTGGCGCCCGGGCATCGCAACCTGTTCGAGGCGCCCATCGCGAGCCACAACCTGCTCCGCGCGCATGGCCGCGGCGTGCAGGCCTTCCGCGCCGAGTCGCGCCTGGGGCAGATCGGCCTGGTGGTGAACCTCGAGCCCAAGGACCCCGCGACCAACAGCGCCGAGGATCACGCGGCGGCACAGCGCGGCGATGCGTACATGAACCGCCAGTATCTCGACCCGGTGTTCAAGGGCGCGTACCCGGACGAGATGCGCGACATCTTCGGCGTCGCGTGGCCGGACTTCCCCGCCGACGACTTCACGCTCATCGGCGAGAAGATCGACTTCCTGGGCGTCAACTACTACACACGCGGCGTGGTGCGGAACGACCCGCTCGCGCTGCCCGTGCGCATCGCGTACGTGCGTCAGCCGGAGCACGCGTACACGGAGACGGGCTGGGAGATGCACCCGCCCTCACTCACGCGCACGCTGACGTGGGTGACGGAGCGCTATGGCCGCATCCCGCTGTACGTCACGGAGAACGGCGCGGCCATCTACGACGCGCCGCACACGATAGACGGCGCGGTGAATGATCCGTTGCGCGTGTGGTACTTCCGCGAGCACATCAAGGCGGTGCACGACGCGATTGCCCAGGGCGCCGACGTGCGCGGCTATTTCGCGTGGAGCCTGCTGGACAACTACGAGTGGAGCCTCGGCTTTTCGAAGCGGTTCGGCATCGTGCACGTGAACTACGCGACGCAGGAGAGGACGCCCAAAGCCAGTGCTCTGTATTACCGGGAAGTCATTCGGAGCAATGGTGGGTCGTTGTAGCCTGTGACGGGGAGTGCAGATCCGCGTGTCATCCTGAGCGCAGCGAAGGATCTGTACGTGCAAGTGCATATCCTTCGCTGCGCTCAGGATGACAAGGTCTGCGCTCAGGATGACAAAGAGGTTCCCGTCGCCGCATCGAACAGATGCACACGAGCGGGATCCACCAGCACCCGCACGACAGTACCCCGCGCGGGCCGATCGCCCGGTGCGCCGCGCACCGTCAGCGGTACATCGCCAGCACGGAGATGCAGCAGTTGCTCGTGGCCCAGTGCCTCAGCAAGCTCCACCGTCGCGTCGAATCCTCCGTCATCGGGCGCGCCGCGCGGTGACGCAGTCGTGCGCAGGTGCTCCGGCCGCACGCCGAACACCACCGCGCCCGACTGTGGGGCACGCGCGCCCCTCGGCGCCGCGAGCGTAATCGTCGGCGCGGCGTCGGGACGCACCGTCAGCGCACCGTCCGCATCGACGAGCACTCCCGGAATCAGGTTCATCGGCGGGCTGCCAAGAAACCCCGCGACAAACGTGTCCGCCGGCTGGTCGTACACGCGTGCGGGCGTGTCCACCTGCCGCACGCGACCCTGATGCATTACCACGATGCGGTCGCCCAGTGTCATCGCCTCGATCTGGTCGTGCGTCACGTACAGCATCGTCGCACCCAGCCGCTGGTGCAGCGCCGCGAGCTCTCGGCGCATCTCGGCGCGGAGGGCGGCGTCGAGATTCGACAATGGCTCGTCGAACAGGAACACGCTCGGTTCGCGCACGATGGCACGACCGATGGCGACGCGCTGCCGCTGGCCGCCGGACAGCTGACGCGGCTGGCGATCCAGCAGCGGTGTAAGGCCGAGCGTCTCGGCGGCGGCGTTGACGCTCGTCTCGATGTCGCGCGCGGGCCATTTCCGCAACTTGAGCGCGAAGCCCATGTTCTCGCGCACCGTCATGTGCGGATAGAGCGCGTAACTCTGGAAGACCATCGCGATGTCGCGCTCGGACGGCGGGACGTCATTCACCACTCGGCCGCCGATAGACAGCGTTCCCGCGCTGATCGACTCGAGGCCCGCGATCATGCGGAGCGTCGTGCTCTTGCCGCAACCCGACGGTCCCACGAGGACGACGAGCTCACCCGCTGTCACGGAGAGATCCACACCATGCACGGCGACGACGCCTCCGTCGTACTCCTTGCGGACTCCCTGCAGCTCGACCGTCGCGGCCGACTTCTTCGTCGCTGTCATTTCATTCCCCCTTTGTCGTCCCGAGCGAAGAGAGGGACCTGTTTTTCTCTGCAGTTTGGGGTAAAGACAAGCAGGTCCCTCGGTCGCGCTGCGCGCTCCTGTCGGGACGACAATCGACTTGTCGTCCCAGCCGCAGCGAGGGACCTGCTTTCTCCATTGCCTTCACTTCACACTCCCCTCAGTCACACCCTCCACGTAGTACCGCTGGAGGAACAAGAACAGCGTCAACACCGGCAGCACCGTCACCACCGCGCCGGCCATCATCAGCTCCACGTACTGCGCATGCTCGCCGGCAAGGCCCGCCATCGCGACAGGCAGCGTGTACTTCCTGTCGTCGCTGAGGATGATGAGCGGCCACATGAAGTCGTTCCACGTGGCAAGGAACGTCCACAGCGCCAGCGTCGCGAGCACAGGCTTGATCGTGGGCAGCACGATGGACCGGAAGACGCGGAACTCACTCGCGCCGTCGATGCGCGCGGCGTCCAGCAGATCGTCCGGAATGGCCAGCGCGTACTGCCGCACGAGGAAGATGCCAAAGATGCTCGCGAGGCCCGGCACGATCACGCCGCCATAGTTGTTCACCAGCCCCAGCGACTTCACCAGCAGGAAGAGCGGCAGCATCGCCACCTGCACCGGGATCGCCAGACCGGCCGCGAGCACGCGGAACGTCGCGTCGCGCCCGCGAAAGCGCAGCTTCGCGAACGCATACCCCGCGGATGCGTTGATCGCGAGCGCCATCACGGTCGTCACGACCGCCACGAACGCGCTGTTGAACGCATAGCGGCCCAGCGCAAGCCGGCCGAACAGGTCGCGGTAGTGGTCCAGTGTCGGATGCGCGGGCACCAGCGCCGGCGGAAAGCTCGAAGCCTCACCCGTCGCCATGAACGACGCGCTCACCATCCAGAGCAACGGGATGAGCGACAGTGCGCCAAAGAGCACGAGCGCCGCATGCAGAGCGATGCCCGACACACGATCCCGCCGCGCGCGCGACGCGCTCACGTTTGCGCCCTCGGCGAGAGGCGTCGCTGGATGATCGTGAACACCACGATGAGGATGAAGAGCAGGAACGCGATCGCCGCGGCGACACCCAGCCGCCACCACCGGAAGCCCTCCTCGTACATGTAGAGCACCAGGCTCGTCGTCGAGCGCAGCGGCCCGCCCGCGGTCATTACGTACGGCTCCGTAAAGAGCTGGAGGTAGCCGATCATCGTCACGATCACGACGAAGAACAGCGTCGGCGCCAGCATCGGTAAGGTGATGTGGCGAAAGCGCTGGAAGGGCGACGCGCCATCCAGTGCCGCGGCCTCATGCAGCTCGCGCGGGATGTTCTGCAACCCCGCGATGCAGATGAGCATGTTGTAGCCGAAGTTCTTCCACGTCGCCATCAGGATGATGGCCGGCATGGCCCAGCGCGGATCGCCCAGCCAGTCGATGGGCTCCACGCCAAGGTGGCCGAGCAGGTAGTTCAGCAGCCCGTAGCGCGAGTGGTACAGGTAGCGCCACACGATGGCGACGGCGACCAGCGTGGTCACGAATGGCGCGAAGAACACCGCGCGCGCCACGGCCTTGTGGCGCACCGCACGCGCATTCACGAGCAACGCGGCGCCGAGCGATGCCGCCACCGTGAGCGGCCCGCCCACCAGCGCGAAGTAGAGCGTGTTGCGCAGCGCCTGCCAGAACAACGGCTCGTGCAGCACACGCGTGTAATTGCGAAAGCCCACGAAGCGCGCCGCGTTCGGATCGGCCAGCGCGTACAGATCGAAGTCCGTGAAGCTGAGGCCGATGGCCGCGATGACCGGCCCGAGAAAGAACACGACGATGAGCCCGAGCGCCGGCGCGACGAACCACCAACCCGGCGCGATGCGTCGCGCGGTGCGCACCTCGCTCACCGCGGGCCGCCCGCCGCCGTCGCGCGCTGCGCCATCATCCATCGCCGCTTCTCCAGCACCGCGTCCACTTCTGCATCGAGCGACGCGAGGGCCTCGTCCACCGTCTGTCGGCCGCGCGCGGCGCGTTCAGCCGCCAACGCGACGAGCTGCACGATGAGCTCGGACTCCGGCACGGCGGGAATGGGCACCACGCGACCGAGCTGCGTCCGAAATGCGGCGAGAAACGGATCGCTCGCGAGCGCCGGCGTCTCCCACGCCGAGCGACGCGCGGGCAGGTCGCCCGTGGCGGCGAAGAACTGCGCCTGTCGCGCGGGGTCGCTCATGAACGTCACGAACCGCCACGCGATGGACTTCTTCTCCGACCCGCGCATGATGACGATGCTCGATCCGCCGGCGATCGATACGCCGCCGCTGTCGGGGCCTGGCAGTGGCGCCGTCATCCACGACTTCTGGAGCGAATCGGGCAATCGTTTCTTGAACTCACCCACATTCCACGG